>CAZORR010000081.1:7266-12607 GCA_964582115.1 uncultured Pirellulaceae bacterium | reverse complement strand
AGGCTGGAAGCCTATGTCACTTAGGACTGAGCTTTTTTGATCGCTTTTAGTTGCTCAAACTCGGGGCTCTTTTTGTAGAAAGCGTCCAAAGGGTAACACCCAGAAATGATTCCATTTCTGGGGGCCGTGGTGCAGTCGCTAAACGTGCGGCAGATTTTTTTCCGTGTTAGTACTTGTCCGGCAAACACGTCCGCCGGCAAATCAGGATACGAAAGCACCATCCGGCCAAGACCGATCGAGTCGACAAACCCGGCTTCGATTGCTGCCTGTCCAACATTTGGTAGCCACTCTTGCAAGTAGCTATAACCCGATCCAATCACGATTAGTTCGGGGACCGCTTGCTTTAGCTGGCCAGTGGCTGCGATTTGGCGAGCGACTCCCATCAGAGGATCTTCGGGTGGCAGGTAGCCGTCCGATGGTGGGAAAATGGCGGGCCGTTGGATGTGTGGGTTGTAGTAAGGGCTGCCGGCAGTCGAACATAGCAGTTCGATCCCCAGTGACTTCATTAGCTGCAACAGTTGAATCGGTTCCGACAGGTCCATCCCGTCACTTGTACCATCACCACCAAAGGCGTATCGGTAGTCGCCACCTGCTGACAGCGGTTGGCCCAGTTGGTCGTCGTCAGGACCAAAAGGCGAAAAATCAAAAATACTCAGCCGGACCCCGATTTCTAGTTTTGTGTTGCTGCGAATGCCGGCAACTGTGTCTTTCAAAAACCGGGTTCGATTTTCGAAACTGCCACCGAATTCACCGCTTCGATCAAACCCGGATAATAGTTCATGCCCGAGGTACCCATGGCAGTGTTTGACATCAACCCACGTAAAGCCAGCCTTTTCAGCCAGAATCGCTGCGGCGATGAAGTCGTCAATCAATTGTTTCAGTTCATCGTCGGTGAGTAATGCACTTTCGGCAACGTTGAACTTTTTGTCTAGGATAGGGTGGGCGTAGGCCGTCCGAGGTTCAATCGTGGCTTTGTCGTTTGGCCGAGCAAACCGGCCGGAGTGAGTTAGCTGTAACCCTACCGAGAGGTTTTCCGTATTGCCAAATCGATCTTGGTGGGCATCAATCAAAGTTTTTCGCAGGCCAGCAATTTCGCCAACGGTCGACTCATTCATCATCAGCTGGTTAGGATTGGCTCTGCCATCCGGTCGAACGGCGACTGCTTCGCCGCCCCAGATTAATTTAGCGCCACTGATTCCGAAGTTCTTCCAGCGACGGGTCGTCAGTTCGGTGGGGCGCCCATCGGTTGTGCCATCCCAGCCTTCCATCGGCAAAATGCAAAACCGGTTTCCGATTGGGCCCTGCTTGGTTTTGATTTCTGACGCCAAAGCCCCTGTCGGGTCGACGGTGTCGGCAAATGGCAGTTCACAATCGATTGACTTCAAGTGGTCTAAGAAAAGCTCGGCAGTTTTAAGCTTTGAGATTTTTGGATAGTTGGACATGGCCTGCTTACTGTTTGTCTTTACTTTCGTTTTTGCGTTGTCCGTGGCTTTGTTTTAGCCGCCGCTTTGTTGATCTGGCAACCAGTAAAGCCGACAGATTGTGGAAGCGTGAAATGGTCTGAAGCATGGACAACGACGAGTCATAACAACTGTAATGATAACTCGGGTGTTGCGCGAGACCTTATCGATCAAAACAAGATTTTCTTTGAAAAAGACTTTTCTCTTACGGTCGACTTTGCCGATGAGGCTTCCGTCATGTGAATGAAACCAAGTTTGCAGGGCTGACTCAATTGGTCAGCGGCTGTGATCTGTACTTTGAAACAATTGACATTTGCCAATCTAGATTCGCCGGCCAGCGAACGGAGATTGGCACGCCAGTGGATGGCATCGACGACAACGGAGGGTCTTAACCTTTATTCACGTGCGCGCACTGGCACCTGCCGCGCACGGTACTTGAACTGTTACCCCTAACGTTGTCACCATGGAATCCACCGCTCCCCATTTCTTACTATTCACTCAAGCCAATCATCACCCTACCGGCGGGCATTGGAAATTTGTGCTTGAGAGAATTGGCTCCGATTTACGGGTCGTAGAATCCGACGTTGAGCCCGATGTCAAAGGGGAGCGGTTACAGTTACTCGCGGTCATTCGCGGACTAGAGGCTCTCGATCAGCCTTCACGAGTCACATTGGTGACTCCCAGCACTTACGTTGGTCGCGGGATTCGTTCAGGGCTTGAAGTTTGGAGCAGGCAAAACTGGCAAGTCGAAACAGACGGCGAGCTAAAACCATTGCGACATGCCACGCTTTGGAAACGCATTAGCGCCGCCATAAACATTCACCAAGTCAGCTGTCGAACCTGGCAATTCGACGCCCCACATACATCCGTGCAAACGACACCGGGATTGGATCCGTCTACTCCCTTTGCCAGTTCTGTTCCGCAGCAAACACGAGAATACCGACCTAACCGAATTCGCATTAACGATGAAGTCCGTCGAAATTCGTTTCAATCAGCTAAATCAATGATGGATGCGGCCACGGTGATGCTGACCGAACGAATCAAACCGATTGGCGAGGGCAGGGCATACGGTTACGCGGTAAATTAACGTTTAGGCGTTTGGTGGCAGTTCAGGTTTACTGTCCACCAACGACTGTGGTTAATTTATCCACCATATTAGAGACACGATGATTATTCTATTCACCTACATCCATTGGCTCCTAAAATAAACAGCCAGCAACCAAAGATAGCCACCATGGCGACAAACATTCTTGCTACACATAATAATGACATCTACGCTCTAGGCAAAACACAGATGACCGTCGAAAAAAAGCAATCGTACCCGACTTTTTTATCCGAGCTTGATCTCCATTTGTTTAATGAAGGCAGTCATGAGCGGATTTACGAAAAACTTGGCGGCCACATTCGTACCGTTGATGGTGTTGTCGGTGTTAACTTTTCCGTTTGGGCGCCCAATGCGAAAAACGTCAGTGTCGTTGGCGGCTTTAACTGCTGGAACAAGACCCAACATCCGATGGAACAGCGGATCCCAAGCGGCATTTGGGAGCTATTCGTTCCTGGGCTTAAAGCGGGCGAGACTTATAAGTATTGCGTGACAGACGCGCATGGCAATCAAGTCGATAAGGCGGACCCGTATGGAACTGCCAGCGAACTTCCGCCTCGCACTGCGTCGATTGTCACTAGTTTGGAAAGTTACCAATGGGCCGATTCCGATTGGATGAACAAACGTGAGACCACCAACGGTCTCGACCAGCCGATCAGCGTTTATGAATTGCACTTAGGTAGCTGGCGGCAGGACGATAATAAAGATAACGGTTGGATGAACTACCGCGACATCGCGCACCAACTGGTCGAATACTGTCAAGAAATGGGTTTTACGCATGTCGAGTTGATGCCGGTCTCCGAGCACCCGTTTACCGGAAGTTGGGGGTATCAAACGGTTGGTTACTTTGCAGCCACCAGTCGCTACGGATCTCCTGAAGACCTGATGTACTTCATCGATCATTGCCACCAAAACGACATTGGCGTGATCATTGATTGGGTTCCCGCTCACTTTCCAAAAGATGAATTTGGGCTGGCGAAGTTTGACGGCACGGCGTTGTACGAGCACTCAAACCCAATGCAAGGTGAGCACCCTGACTGGAGCACGTTGATTTTTAATTATGACCGGAACGAAGTCAGGAACTTTCTTGTTTCCAATGCCATGTTCTGGTTTGATAAGTACCACATTGACGGACTTCGGGTCGATGCTGTGGCTTCGATGTTGTATCTGGATTACAGCCGCAAGGAAGGCGAGTGGATTCCGAACGAGTATGGTGGCCGAGAAAATCTAGGTGCGATTAGCTTGTTGAAATCGATGAACGAACGAGTTCATGCGAATTACAAAGGTGTTCTGACGATCGCCGAAGAATCTACTTCTTGGGGAGGCGTTTCACGGCCAACTTACGACGGTGGGCTTGGATTTTCCATGAAGTGGAACATGGGCTGGATGAATGATACGCTAAAGTACTTTTGCAAAGATCCAGTTCACCGAAAATACCATCACGATGAATTAACCTTCAGCTTAATCTATGCGTTTAGTGAGAACTTTATGTTGCCGTTTTCTCACGACGAAGTCGTGCATGGCAAAGGCTCACTGATTGATCAAATGCCGGGTGATATTTGGCAGAAATTCGCCAACTTGCGTTTGTTGTACGCGTACATGTGGACGCATCCTGGTAAGAACCTGTTGTTCATGGGCTGTGAAATCGCTCAATGGAAGGAATGGGATTACAACAAATCACTCGACTGGAATTTGCTCGAACACGATACGCATCGCGGCATTCAAAAAATGGTCGCTGACTTGAACAGCGTTTACAAACGTGAACCAGCATTGCACCAAGTTGACTTTGAAGGGCACGGCTTTCAGTGGATCGATAGCATGAACCGTGACAACAGCGTGTTGGCTTACCTTCGATTTGCCAAAGACCCGAACGATTTTGTCGTGGTTTGCTGTAACTTTACTCCAACCGTTAGTGAGGGGTATCGTGTTGGAGTTCCGTCAGCGGGCAACTATCAAGAGATTTTCAATAGCGATTCGACTTACTATGGCGGGTCCAATCAAGGCAACGGCTTCGGTATCGCCGCTGAAAACATTGAAGCTCAGCAATTCGAGCATTCGATCGAACTGACTTTGCCACCGCTGGGTGTGACGATTTTGAAAAAAGTACCTTAGTCGTCTGACCGGATTGGATTGGATTGAATCGTAGCTGGAGTCGCCAGACTTTAGGATTTCCGATTTGTGGTGAATTCGGCTACTGTCAAATCAATGGTTGAAATCCGTTTAAATTGCTTAAAGCTGGGAAAGCCGGGACTACGAACCCACTAACTCAGCTCTGACCGACCACTGGGGTCGAACTTATCGGCGAATAACCGCCTAACCAGCCACGGAAGGCCGGTAAATTCTAATTTACTGGGTATCCTCAAAAACCAGTGTGTTCGCTATACTGTGGCCGAAATTAGGGCACAGACTGTGGAAAAGAAAAATGGCCGACCGTCGGCTCCGCCCCTCATAAACTCGCAGCCTCACAGGCGCGGCAAAGGAATATTAAGTGACAGACGAACTATTTGACTACTTCGGCAAAGGTTCCAAAAAATTTGAACCGCTCGACGACGATCTTGATTTGCCAGAAGTGTCCCCCAAACGTGTCGATGCGGCAGAACAATCAGACGAGCAAACGCCGGTCGATGATGAAAAACCGGTTGATACGGAACCCGTAGGTGCCGATGGCGACGACGATGATGTTTTTGCTGCCTTTGGCGCAGGACTGTTTGAAGACGAAACCGCGGCTCTGCCGCCGCGTAAACAGGCGCCTAAAGTAAAAGCAGAAGCAAAAGTCGAA
>CAZORR010000081.1:0-7166 GCA_964582115.1 uncultured Pirellulaceae bacterium | reverse complement strand
CGAAAGCAAAGGTCGAATCCAAACCGCAACCGAAGCCAGAAGCCCCCAAACCGACGACACAGGAAGCCGTTGCTGGCAACCAGGCCGACGATGCCGATGGTGGAACATGGGATTTCTTGGCAGGTATGTTAGGCATTGGCGGTAAAAAAGCTAAGTCCACCGAAGAAGCTGCCAGCGTTCAAGAACCGGCAACTGCCTCTCAAGACCAAACTCCGCAGGCCCAAACTGCTGCTCCAACAGCAGCCAGTAAAGAGCCTCAAACTCCGGTCGATGCATTATTCAGTCCGGCCGATGATGAACTTGAACTGTTCGGTTGGGGCGACGATGAATCGGCCGAAGAAGCCGAAGAACCGGCTGCTGTTGAAGCTGTTGCACCGGCCAGGAAATCTGAGCGTTCGTCACGACCAAAACGTGGCCGTAAACCCAAACGAGACCAAGACCGATCGAGCAAAGCCAGCAAAGCGGCACCGGTTGAGGATGTACTGAGCGACGATGATGAGGACTTTGTCGAATTTGAAGTCGAAGAACTCACACCTTCGTCCCGTAAAAACAATGACAACGATTCGTCAAACGATCGGCCTCGGCGCCGACGGCGTCCCGTTCGCGAAAGTAGCGACGACGATGCGGTCAGTGAGAGCTCTTCGCGTTCAAGAGGTCGGAAAAGCAACGACGACGATTCGAAGCCACGAAATGGTGGACGAAATCGTGGCCGTGGTCGCGGACGTGATGGGAATCGAGACTCGCAAGATCGAGATCATCGCGATGATAGTCGGACTAGAGACGATGAGTCCGTTGTTGCACGTACAAAACGCGATTCGGGATCCGACGATTGGCAAGACGATAAATCCGACTCCGATAATCGCAGTGGACGTAGCCGAGGGTCACGCGGACGTGGGCGTGGTCGAGGCCGCAAGCGTCCTCAACGTCAAACCGAGGATTCAGGTCAATTTGATGACGAATTCGTCGACGACAACGAAGAACTAGAAGTGTCATCTTTTGTTGACAGTGATAGCGACGATTTGGACAGAGAAGAGTCACCTAAGAGATCACGTCGTCCCCGTCGCTCACGTTCACGAGGTCGAGGACGTGATCGAAACGACGGCGATCGAAATGATAGTGATCGCGATACGGTTGACCGAGAGCCAGCTGGCCGCGGATCGTCGGACCGAGATTCCGGAAGAGGCGATCGGGGTTCTGAGCGTTCGCCTCGTCGTCGAGGATCGCGCGATAATCGTGATCGAGGAAACTCGCGTGACGGTCGCGATCGAGATAATTCTCGAGGCGAAAAACCGCCACAGTACGCGGAAGTGCCAACATGGGACGAAACGATCGAAAGCATGATCGAATCGAATATCAAAAATCATGAAAGCAATTCCAACCGCGGGCGTGGTGGTCGCAATAGCGGGCGAAATCGTGGTGGAAACAACAGAAACAGCGGCGGTAGAAATCGACGTTAGTTTTTAGCGAAATCTGATTCGTCCGCGCTACAGTGAAACGACGAATCAGTAATTGCGCTATTTCAAATTTTAAAAAGCCGGCAACTTTGGTTGCCGGCTTTTTTGATGCGATGGTAAAAACGCCAAGGTGGTTGTCGTATCCACAGATGAACTTAAGCCGCACGGCGTACTTCTTCGTCGTCGACATTCCAGGACAATTCGCGACGGAGGTGCTCCAAGACTTCTCGATCAGCCCAGTAGTTCACATGCCCTCGAGGGCCTACGGCAATATTTTGATATTCAGTCTGGCGGACAAAAGCTCGAGTGCTGGTCGTATAAGGTTGTGGCTCAGACTTCATCGGAGGTGGGAAGTTTATTTCGTTGCCCACGTAGTCGTCCACCCGGAAAACATTTACCCAGCGGTCGACTCGCTGGTTCAAGTTGTTCCAGAACGAATCAATCAACGGCGGATAAAGATGAGCGAAATAGTGTTGGTACAAGTGGCTAAACGGTGATCCCATGGTGACTAACGTAACCGTACGGAAACTGTTGTTCAGCCAATCAAGGTCTCGGTCGTTGAGCGTTTCGATCGCAGCCATCGTGCCTTGGCTGTGGCTGATCAATACGAGTTCTGGTTGGTGGTCGTACTTGTCTCGATAGTACACAAGAAGCCGACGCAATCGATCGTGCAGTGCTTCTCGCCGGGAAAAAAACAAGGTGCCGTTTTCGAAGGTTGTTTCGGCGATGTCAAATTCATCATCGTCGTCTAAGACATCATTTACATTGGTGGGTCGAAAGTAAAAATGGTTGACGATGTCCAAGATCATGTCGAAGCCAGGACGAAGGTGAGCTAGGAAAAAAATGAACAAGCCGCCTAGGGGGACCAATACTGAAATTGCGTATCCGTTGATTGTTGCCAAACTACGGTTTAGTCCGGACAAGCCGTGTTCGCCGTGACCTTGTTCAGTAGCAAACGTATTCATCAGCCATAGCGAACTTACTAAAACGACTCCTACACCAGTACACAGCAACAGCATCGACTGCATCCAAGGGTGGATGACCAAACGAGGAGCCGTAATGTTGTTTTGGTAGTCATTCACTGGATCACGACTGCGCCATAACGCATAACGGATTAGCGTCACGATCAACGTCAATAGTATTACGACAGCCATTAGCATTTGTACGCCTAAGTATGGGATCGCGTCGTCAAATACTTGCGATAAATTGCTGAGCCCGTAAAGTGCGTTGGTGCTTTCCTTGATCGCGAGCCAACTCATCGGGATAACTTGACTCCAGATCCCAACTGCCAAAGCGGGTAATAAAAATGCGATGATCAGCGCCGGTCGATGATTGTTTCGTTTGAAACTTGCGAGTAAGCAACAGCACGCCATTGCAGTGATAACTTGAATTTCGACAAACCAAAGAAACCCGAGCAGTACCACCAACATGTGACAGTACCACAACACGCCTGGATGGACTTCACAGCTATGAGCAATTTCTGGAAACTGGCTGTCCAGCCAAAACACTCGGACGAGCATTACGCAGACAACGAACCCGGTGGTTACATTCATCCAGAACCAAAACCGTTCGACCACTCGACTACGTGTCACACGAGATCCGATTGCGGCCGCCAAAAATGCAAACCCACCACATGCCAAAATTAACACGTGAGGCCAGTGGGTGTTCGAATGAGAGGCTTTCCAAACAATGTGACTGCCGCAGACTGCCGCAATCATCAGGCCTAAAAACACGGTGACCGCCAGCACTGGACCTTGCAATATTCGCGAACTCATCAAGCCCAGACGCTTTAACCAGAGAGCGGCTTTTCCTGATTGGTCCCCTGCAACGTAGGCGACATAACGCAAACCAAATACGATTTGGAAGATGCCTTGCAGCACCCCGAACCATCCTCGGTTGACTCGGGATAAATCACCCCAAAATGCCTCGCAGAGTTCGATGTGTTTGTTTTCAAAGTGTACGTTCGTTTGATGAACCGGGAAGGTTTTGACATCCGAAACGTCGTCGGCCTGCCCAGTTAGGTTTGATTTTTCAAACAACCAAGTGGTGCAGGGCGATTCCACGTAGGGATGCTCTGGATCAGCCATCGAGCGGCTCAGCACGCCTAGCGTTGTCCCGGGGTCTGGATCGCCGATGCCGTGGATGACTACGACGATCTGGTTCGGTTGATTGTGATCGGAGTCGGACACGGATGGTTTGGCCGTTTTTCTTGGTTCGAGTTTTGGTGTCGTATTCGGAGGTCAAAAGTAGGGCAGGGGGGCCCAATCGATCGCGTAGAGAAAGCTTGGGGGCCATCCATTTATCAACGGTGGAGACTACTTGATTTCCTAAAACGGCTCACTAGCAAACTCATGGGCGTGCCGTCGCAAAGTGATTTTTGGAGGTGAAGAAGGCATGTCGATTCGGTTCGATAGAGAAAATTACTAAGTTAGCGAGTGCTAGCGTGTTGTTTTTTGAAATTCACCTGTCAATTAATCAGTCATAAACGGCTGTAACGGACACGAAAGTCACTTAACGTTTCGGACGGGGGGAAACATCAAGCAGATTCGTTAAGGCTTAACATACAATGCCTATTTTGCTTGTTCGTCCGCTAATTCACGATCTTCTTATCGTGGGCATCATGCCGATTATTCAGGTGTGCCTCACGGATGAGCCACAGGCGGATGCCTTGCGTAGATTAAGTTTGGTGCCGTTGTAAAAATTTATTGAGGTCATGAGTGGCTTCAATTCGACGTGTTGTTTGAAAGGAAGCAAAAATGCGTGCCAGAACTGCGTTAGCAGCTTTGTTGGGAGTGGCGAGCTTTGGCATCGCTGCATGGGGCCAGGCTCCAGTAACCAACGTTGCTGGGACTTCGACTGTTTTTCAAGATGCCGGTTGTGGATGTGGTGTTGTGCCAGAAGCTGCTTCTTGCAGTACAGGGTGTAATACGAATACGAGCCGCTTTCCTAGTCTTCGCGACGCCTTGGATTTGACAAGCGAATTAGGTGATCCTTGGACCTTGTCAGGGTTCCTATATGGCGACAATGAACCGCGTATAAACATCGGCGGATGGTTTCAAAGTGGTTACCATAGCGATGACAATGGCTTGTTTAACGACCGGCCTGATGAATGGAACCTGCATCAAGCATGGTTGTTTGCTGAAAAGAAAGCCGTAGCTGGTGAAAGTCCATTCGGTTTCCGAGCTGATTTGGTGTACGGTATTGATGGTGCGGATACTCAATCTTTTGGGAACAATCCTGGTACCTTCGATTTCCAAAACGGATTTGATCACGGAGCCTTCTCTTGGGCAATCCCACAGCTTTACGCTGAATTGGCTCTGGGCGAATGGACTATTAAGGGTGGTCACTTCTACACTTCGATTGGTTATGAAGTGGTTACCGCTCCGGACAACTTCTTCTATAGCCATGCCATTACCTTTTTCAACACAGAACCATTTACCCATACTGGCGTCGTGCTTTCACGTAGCCTTAGTGAAAATGTTGATTTTCATGGTGGCTGGACTTCCGGTTGGGATACTGGTTTTGACTCGGTCAACGGCGGAAGCTCTTGGTTGGGCGGCCTCACGTTCCAACTGACTGACAATTGCTCATTGGCTTACACCTCGACTGCAGGCAACCTAGGTGCTCGTGGTCAAGATGCATACTCACACAGCATTGTTATGAACACGCAATTGTCTGATAGGTTGAACTGGGTTGTCCAAAGCGACTTGCTTCGCGTCGGGTCAACTGGAGAAGACAATGTTGGCGTGAATCAGTACTTGTTATACACCGTCAATGATCGACTCGGGTTAGGTACTCGTTTCGAATGGTGGAAAGGCGATACGTTAACAGGCTACGCTCCTTATGATGCGACTCTTCCGGCGACTGGAAGCTTGAGTTACTACTCAGCAACCGTCGGTGCAAACATCCGCACTACGGCCAACACCGTGATCCGCCCAGAGGTTCGCTACGATTGGTCACCAGCAGGTGGTTATGATGAAGCGGTATTTGGAGTTGATGCGATCTTTACCTTCTAGAGCAAACCTGCTTTATCGAAGTTGAGTTCAGAAACAAAAGGAACCGTCTAGAATGCATCTAGGCGGTTCCTTTTTTTGGTAAAAAAGCAAATTTGGTAGTACCAAAGACGGTGATTGGCCAAATTGCCGGTTTTAGATCGATGTGGCTGTTGCTAAGCTTTTGCATCAAAGTTGACCACTCGCCGTCACGATGCATTTAAAACACAAGCTACCACCAACGCCGTCATGTCCGATTCGATTGAAATCCAATCTCTGAACCACTCAGTAAACGCGTCGATTACTCCGCCAGGTTCCAAGAGCCTGACTAATCGGGCGCTAATGATTGCGGCGATGACGTCGGGCCAATCAACGCTCTCAGGAGCATTGGACAGTGACGACACAATTGCGATGTTGGACTCGCTACAGCGACTGGGCGTAAAGGCTTCTCATGATGCCGCGAATGCAACGATGACGGTCGACGGAGTCGGCGGAGACTTTCCGAACAAAACAGCCGAGTTATTTATCGGCAACAGCGGAACCTCGATTCGTTTCTTGACCGCGATGCTGGGGTTTGCCGGAGGCAGTTATCGACTCGACGGCATCGAGCGAATGCGAGAACGCCCTATCGGACCTCTTGTAGACGCAATCCGGAAGCTCGGCGGTGGTATTACTGCGCTGTCACCTAACGACTGCCCACCTGTTCAAATAGACGGTCCAGCAATCGGCGGTGGCGAAGTAACGCTTAGCGGAAGCTTGTCTAGCCAGTACCTAAGTGGCTTGTTGATGGCCAGTCCTTTGGCGCCGGAGACTGTGACGTTGCAAATCGAAGGTCCCCTGATTTCCAAGCCGTACGTGTTGATGACTTGTGAAGTAATGAAGGCATTCGGTGTGCAGGTGGATGTTGATGAAGCCGCCAACCGGTTCGTGATTCCAGCTGGGCAAAATTACAAAGCGACAGATTACGCGATCGAACCAGACGCTTCGGCGGCCAGTTACTTCTGGGCGGTTCCAGCGATCTTGGGTGGTAAAGCAACGATCCATGGTTTGACCGAAGATGCTTTACAAGGCGACGTGGGCTTTGTCCGTTGTCTTGAAAAAATGGGTTGCGAGGTCGAGTTTGGCAAAGACTACATTTCGGTTTCGGGCCCCGCCAAACACGGTATCAATATCGACATGGCGGATGTTAGCGATACCGTTCAAACGTTGTCAGCGGTGGCTCTGTTTGTCGACGGTCCAACCACCGTTACGAATGTTGCTCACAATCGAGTTAAAGAGACCGACCGAATTGGAAACCTCGCGATCGAATTGCGTAAGTTCGGCGTACAAGTCGACGAACACCCGGACGGTTTAACGATTCATCCCAGTCCATTGAATGCTGCCACCATTGAAACGTACGATGACCACCGGATGGCGATGAGTCTATCGTTGGTGGGGTTAAAGCAGTCGGGAGTGACGATCTTAAATCCGGGTTGTGTCTCTAAAACCTATCCAAATTTCTTTGCCGACCTTAAGGCATTCGTTGAATCGGATGCATAGGCGACTTTATCTTCGTAAAAGCAACGTTGCCCTCGGCAGCGTATCCGAAGAGATCGATATTGAACAAGGAATCGTTGTTAAACTAGCGTCGCTGTCTCGGTTTATTTGTTAGCACTTCCAATCTGCAATGATGGGGTTTGACGGGTAATGAATACGATTGAACCGGAGTCCGAAAACAAAC
>CAZORR010000080.1:0-12620 GCA_964582115.1 uncultured Pirellulaceae bacterium | reverse complement strand
GTTCGCCATTTACTGCACCATGAGTGTCCATGATCACGACGCAGCCGCCAAAGATTGTTGGCAAGTAAAGTTCCAACACGGCGATGTCAAATGACAATGTCGTCACCGCTAGGACGGATTCGTTGGAAGCGAAGCCAGGTGTCTCGCGCATCGCATACAAGAAGTTGATCACCGCCCCGTGTGGGATCTGAACGCCCTTGGGTTCGCCCGTCGATCCGGACGTATAAATCACATAGCAAATATCGGTTGGCGTCGACTGACTTTTGACAATCGATTTGTCCAATTGGCTGATTTCATTTTTGAACGAGTCGATTTCGATCTGCGGTTTGTTGAATTCCGCGACCCGTTCTTTCAAATCGTTTTCGGTAACGATTAGCTTTAGCTTGGAGTGATCGCACATGTACTGCAAACGATCGCTAGGGTAAGCTGGATCCAGTGGGACATAACCGGCACTGGCTTTCAGTATACCGTACAGGTAGACCAGCATCCTTTCGCTTCGTTCGACGCAAATGCCAACCAAATCACCGGGCTCAACGCCCTTTGATTGAAGGAAGCGTGCGATTTGATTCGATTGCGTTTCGACTTCCGCATAGGTCAACGAAACGTCTTTGAATTTGACGGCAACCTTTTCAGGCGTTTCTGCTGCTTGACGACTAAATTCGGCACTCAACGTCGCGTCTAGCGGGTATTCCATGTGAGTGTCATTCCAGTCAGCAATGACTTGTTGCCGCTGTGGAATGCTCATCATCGGCAACTGATCGATCGGTGATTCCGGCGAAGCAGCGATGGCTTTCAGGAATTCGGAAAACCCTTCGAAGTAAAACTCCATCGATGAAGCGGAATACAGATCTGTATTGTATTGAACTTGTAGCTCAACCGACTTGTCCTTGCGGATTACGCCGTTGACGGCCCATTCAAAATTCTCAAAACTTCGTGGCTCAATCGAAACATCGACATCCAAACCAGTAAAACCAGCTTCATTCGCATCGATCACTGGATCGACATTGAAGGAAACACTTACCATCGGCAGTCGGCTTGCGTCGCGAGGCGGTGCCAGTTTTCGCAGCAACGTGCCGTACGAATAACGTTGGTGGTCCAGCGAGTTTAGCAGCTCCGTGCGAACCTGCTTCATGTAGTCTTGGAAGGATTGTTCCGTATCGACGCTGGTTCGTAATGGCAAGGTGTTGACGCAGTGGCCAATCAATTCGGGCTGATCCATCGCTGCTTGGCCAGCGGTCGGTATGCCGATACAAAAATCGTCATTGCCACTCAATCGAGCAACATAGGCGTTGAAGGCAGCGAGCATGACGTTGTACAAGCTACAGCCTTGCTTAGCACCGATTTTGCGAACGCTTTCCACCAAATCAACCGACAGGTCATGGTCGTAACGTTCGGCACCGTATCGTCGCAATTTGGGACGACGGCTTTCGATGGGTAGGTCGAGCATAGGAATTGATCCCGAATATTGGTCGGTCCAAAACGCTTCGTCCGCCTGCCCCTTGTCTGACGCAAAATACGTTTCCATGGCGGTCGTGTAGTCTTGATACTGATTCGCTGGCGGCAACTCAGGCACATCAATTCCACTTAGCTGGTCATAGAAGTGCCCCAAGTCTTTGCAAAAGACAGCCAACGACCAACCATCCAGCACTGCATGGTGAGCAGCGAAAGTTAGTACGTGGTGCGTTGGATCGATGATTTGTACAACGACGCGAAGCAAAGGGCTGTTCTCTAAATCGAACGGAGTGCTCGCCAGCGTTGCCACGACCTGTTGTTTCAGTTTTGGCACTTCCGACGATTCTGTTTTAGACCAATCGTGCAACTCAAAATCAAAATTTGATTTCTCGTGCACGATTATTTGCTGGCCATCCGCACTGAAGGTTGATCGTAAAATCGTGTGTCGCTGAATGACCTTACCGATTGCCTGCTTGAGGTTTTCTAAGTCCAAATCACCACGAATGGTCAACGAACTGATTTCGTTGTAGGCGCAGTTGGCTTCGACGCATTGTTTGCTGGAAAGCCAAACTTCCAACTGTGCCTCCGTTGCAGCAAAACGCTGTTGATTGGCACTGGTCGATGATGACGAAACTGCTGGGATAGCAACCGGAAAGGTGTTCGAATTATTATTGATAGTAGACATGTTGAGAGCTTAGTGGGTTGTTGTTTAGTTGGTTCGCAACGTTGTGGTTGAGTGATGGTCCTAAAACAGGTTTAGTTGACACCGACTTGAATGTATTGGCCTGGGTTGAGCGTGTCGTTGATGAACCAACCAGGATTTCCAGATTTGTCTTTTCCAATCTTCGCACCTTTTTGCGGTGGGCGATCCTGGTTGATTTCGGTTGGTACGCTTTTGTATCCGTCGCCTGGCATAAAGCCATTTCGTTGGCACTCAACGATCGTGTCAAACGTGGCTTTGACCAAGTCGTCGACGTCTGATTTGTTATGTGCCAAAGTCAGCAGGCAAGGGCGGTGGTCCCAAATGTGCATGCCTCGGCGACGAAGTCCCGCAAAGAACACTTCGCTGTAGACCAATTCTTGAGCAAACTGAATTTTGAACAATGAACCGAAATGACCCAACGAAAGTGGTGCGTCCAATTGTTCGAAGACCTTATTTAGCTCATCCGCCAAATACTCAGACAGTTCGTTGAGGCGATCGTACATCGGCTGTCCGCCTTCTTTCAGGTGCAACAGAATTGCTCGTGAAGCGGCCAGTGTGAGCGGATGCCGAACGAAGGTTCCAGCGAAGTAGGTCATGCCGGCTTCCGGGCGACTGTCATCGCCGTATTGCCAGAAACCGCCGTCCAGCCCATCCATGTATTCGGCTTTACCAGCAACCACGCCGATCGGCATGCCGCCACCGACAACCTTTCCGTACGAGGCCAAGTCAGCTTTGACGCCGAAGTGTTCTTGAGCACCACCGAATCCGATTCGAAGCCCGGTGATGACTTCGTCAAAAATCAATGCTGTTGGTTCTTTCTCGGTCATCTTTCGGAGCTCTCGCAAGAACTCGCCAGGCTGAAGCTCCGGCATCCGACTCTGAACGGGCTCGACCAAAATCCCAGCGATCTCGTCCATTCGTTCACGGATGATTTGCAAAGACTCGTCCGTTCCGTATTCAAGGATCAACGTATTGCCGACGTGTGCTGCAGGAATGCCAGTCGCCGCTGGAAAGCTCTTTAGTTTTTTGCTGCCGCGAGCGATCACTTCATCCAAAATGCCGTGATAGTCGCCGTTGAACATCACGATCAAGTCACGACCGGTCGCGTTACGGGCCAAACGAGTACAACCGAGCACGGCTTCCGAACCAGTGTTCGAAAACGCCATTCGTTCGTTGCCCGTCAGTTCGCAAAACAGTTTTGCGACTTCACCAGCAAGTGGTGATTGGGGGCCGATCGCGTAGTCTTTTTGAACTTGTTCCGTGATCGCTGCAACGGTCACTTCATGGCTATGGCCAAGCAAGTTTGATCCGAACCCACAAGTGAAGTCGGTATACTGGTTACCATCAATGTCCCACAGCTGAGTTCCCTTGGACCGTTCGACCACGATCGGATGCGTCATCTCTTTCATGTTCGGGCGAAAGCCAGAGACGGTCCGAGGGTCAGCCATGTATTTACGATGTTGCTGGGCGTATGCTTTGCTGTTTGGCATCATCGCACAGTTGTCGCGAATCGTTTCGTCCAGGTAAACTTGTTGTGCTTCGGTCAAATCGGTTTCGTTCAGCTTCACGGTCGCGAAACGCTTTGCTTTTTTTGTGTCGTCAACGACTGCCGGTTCCGAATTTGTTTTGGCGTCAACGGGTTCAACTGACGGTTGCGATTTCGCGGTTTGTACGACAGGTGTTTGTTCTTGAGCGGGCGCAGTTGAGACGACTGGAACTTGAACCACGGATGGCGTCGCCACAGGGTTGCCCGATAGCAGGTTCAGCTGAGCAGCCATGATCCGCAGTTGTTCTTGAACGAGTTGCTGTGCGGCACTGCCAGCGACTTGCGGTGCGGCGGCAGGTGTGGCTTGAGCGGGCACTGCTGGCATCACCGGTTGAGAAGCAATCGGTTGTGGTGCGGCAACCGTCTCTGAGGCGATCGGTGCAGTTGCAACAGGAGCAATCGTTTCAACGACAACAGGTTCGGCGGCGAACTTGTCGGCCGGTAGGTTTGCGTCGAGCCACTCAGCTAGTGAGTCGACGGTTGGTGTTTCTTCCAGTAGCTGCCGGAACGTGACATCAAAGTCCATCTCTTTTTTCAACGCCGTCGCAGTTTGGGTCAAAACCAGTGAGTCGAGTCCCATTTCAAAGAATGTTGTGTCGCCTTCAAATTCACTTAGCTCAAATCCTGAGCAGTTTTCAAAGACAGCGTGAATACTGGATACGATATTAGGAATGCGACTCATGATAGTAGTTTCTCGTTGAAGGGCGTTTGTTCGCGGTGCTGCAGGAGCAGCCGGAACCGAACAAGGAGTAGATAAGGTTGTTGACTTAGTAATTGGTGCTGGTTCTGTTTGAACCGGTGTTGGGGCTGCGGATGCGGTTACGTTTCCGGGGACAATGAAGTACTGCTTCCGTTGAAACGCATACGTTGGCAACGTCGAGTGTCGACGCGTTCTTGGCTGACCGTCTGTACTGAGGCGGCTCCAGTCAATCTCCACACCGGCGAGCCAAAGTTGAGCAACGGCGCCCAACATGCTGGACCACTCTGCGTTGTCTTCCGAAGTGTTCGAAAGCGTTGGGATTGAAATTTGATTTTTTGGATCAGTGGCGTGTTGCTTCGAAAGCGTTGCCAAGGTGCGACGTGGCCCCAGTTCGATCAAAATTCGATCCGGGTCGCCATCAGTTTCGCTCCACATTCGCACAACGGCTTCTGAGAAACGTACTGGCTTCCGCAAATGTTCGGCCCAGTATTGTGGGTCCGTTGCTTGCTGTTCTGTCATCCAGTCTCCAGTGACCGTCGACAAGATTGGAGTCGTTGGTGCGTTGAGCTGGAACTGAGAAACAAACTTGGCAAACGGATCAACGATTTCGTTCATCATTGGTGAATGGAACGCGTGTGAGGTATGCAGGTGACGACAGACGACTTCTTTCGCTTCCAGTTTGGCTTGTAGTTCAGCGACTTGATCATCTGGGCCGGCGACAACACACAGGCTTGGTCCGTTGTACGATCCGATCGCCATGTCGCCCCATAACATTGGTTCGACCTCGGCCCCCGGCAAACGAACGCTCATCATGCTTCCACCTGGTAAGGCTTGCATGGCTCGTCCGCGTTCGGC
This sequence comes from uncultured Pirellulaceae bacterium, assembly GCA_964582115.1. Lineage (GTDB taxonomy): Bacteria > Planctomycetota > Planctomycetia > Pirellulales > Pirellulaceae > Mariniblastus. The sequence continues at coordinate 7,364 of CAZORR010000080.1, read as the reverse complement.
GATCATTTTCAATCCGTCCTTTAACGAGAACACGCCAGCCGTACAGGCCGCTGCGAATTCACCGATCGAATGGCCCATCAGAGCGGTTGGCTTGATGCCCCAAGCTAACCAAACTTTTGCCAGCGAGTAACCGATGGCAAACAAAGCGGGTTGCGTGAATTGAGTGTTTCGCAAAATTTCGGTGGCTTCTTCTTCTCCACCGGCTTCAGGAAACAATACGTCGCGTAAGTCACGTCCTAACAACGGCAGTAGCAAGTCGGCACATCGGTCGAGGTTTTGCTTGAAAACATCGGAGTGATCGTACAGGTTTTTGCCCATGCGAACGTACTGTGAACCTTGTCCCGGAAACATGAACACGACGTCTCGCGGTGTCGCTGACGCTTTTCGTTTCATGTACCTTGGCGGTTTTTTGTCCGCCAAAACACCGGTGGCGTCTTCGCTTGAATCTGAAACGATGGCAGCTCGGTAACTGAATTCGTCGCGGCCAAACTGTAAGGCCTGCGCGGCCTCGGCAAGCGACTGGACGTTGGCTTGGCTGCTGTTCAAATGCCTGGCCACATTGTCAATGTTCGCTGCTAGTGCGTTTTCGGTTTTGCCAGATACCGGTAAGATTGAAACGGGCAATTCGTTTGCCAATTGGTTTGCAGTTGGTTCGTCCGTTGTCGAAGCAGCGACAGGGGCTTCTTCAAGTAGAACATGAGCGTTGGTTCCACCGACACCAAACGAACTCACGCCGCCACGTCGAGGCTCATCGGTTCGTTTCCAAGGGGTCAGTGAATCGCAAACATAAAACGGGCTGTTTTCTATATCCAGTTGTGGGTTTGGATTTTCGTAGTGCAACGTCGCCGGGATTTGCTCGTCGTGCAATGCCATTGCGACTTTGATCAATCCCGCTACACCTGCAGCGGCAACCGTGTGGCCGATGTTGCCTTTGACACTACCGATTGCACAGTATTGCTTTGCAGCGTCGGGGCCGTTGTCGGTTTGATTGCTTTCGAACACGCGGCGAAGGGCCGAGACTTCGATCGGGTCGCCGATTGGAGTCGCGGTTCCGTGAGCTTCGATGTATCCGATTGATTCAGGGTCGACGTTTGCCATCGCTTGGGCCATAGCAACCGCATTGGCTTGCCCGGTAATGCTTGGCGCCGAGAAACTGGCTTTGTCGCCACCGTCATTGTTGATGCCAAAACCATTAACGACCGCATAGATTCGGTCGCCAGCAGCAACGGCGTCTTCGAGTCTCCGGACAACCACGACTCCCGCACCATCGCTGAACAACGTGCCCGCTCCGGCAGCGTCGAAAGGACGGCAATGTCCGTCAGGCGTATAGATGCTGCCGGTTTGATGAAGGTGTCCGCTGTTCTGCGGGAATGTTACCGAAACGCCACCAGCGATCGCGACATCACAGTGGCCGGCATCGATTGACTTGCAAGCTTCAATCAACGCAACCAGCGATGTGGAACAAGCCGTATTAACATTGATCGCAGGACCCGTCAGGTTTAACGCGTGAGCGACACGAGTGGCGATGTAGTCTTTTTCATTAAACGTGCCAACCTGAAACGCACCTGCTTGACGAACAAGTTCTGGGTTGGTTAGTAAATTGTTTATTAAGTAAGACGTGTTGTAGGTTCCTGCCCATACTCCAATCGTTTGGTCGGATTTGTTGGGGATGATGCCGGCGTCTTCGAGGGCTGTCCAAGACAGTTCGAGCAAAATGCGGTGTTGAGGGCACGTTAGTTCGGCGTTGCGAGGTGGGGTGCGGAAAAATCGAGCGTCGAAGTGGTCTGCGTCTGCGATGATTCCTCTGGCCGCAACATAGTTTGGGTCGGTGGTGTCCCGTGGATCAAGCGTCGAGTCCAATTCTTCTTTGCTGAAGAATGATATCGATTCACGCCCGTTGATTAGGTTGTCCCAATATTGGTTTAGATCATTGGCGCCAGGCATTCGTGCGGCCATGCCAACGATTGCGTACTGGCCAGAATTCTCACGACTCGAATTGGAACTAACCTGGGTTGTTGGTTTCGATGACGCACTCGTTGAACGAGTTGCGATTTTCAAAAGCGAAGTGATCGTCGGGTTGTCGAAGAACTCGGCACCCGTCACTCTGACGTCCATGGTTTGATTGGCTTGAGCGACGACCTTGACCGCGCGAATTGAGTTACCGCCCAGTTCGAAGAAGTTGTCCTGTGTGCCCACTTCATCCAGTTGAAGCACATCGCACCAAATCCGTGCTAATTCGCGTTCGTTACACGTTTTGGGTTTTACAAATTCCGTTTCGATATCCGGTCGTTTCGTCGACGGTGGTGCGAACGCTTTTCGATCAAGCTTACCGCTTGGTGTGTATGGGAATTCGTCGACCACAACAACCAAATTCGGCACCATGTACTCTGGCAACGTTAAGCCAACGTTAGCTCGGATCGCCGATAAATCTGGGTGATTCTCTTTGTCCGCCAATACGTAACCGACGATTCGTTTGTCACCAGGTCGATCTTCGCGAACCACCGACGCGGCTCGTCGTACGCCCGGTTGCATTGCCAACGCCGCGTCGATTTCGCCAAGCTCAATACGGTGACCGTTGAACTTAATTTGATTGTCGATACGGTCTAAATGGAGAAGCTGCCCGTCTTCGGTTAGCAGTGCCAAATCGCCACTGCGGTAAACGCGTTGGCCTTTAAAATCGACAAATTTTTCAGCGGTTAGGTCGTCACGTTTTAAATACCCAAGTGTTACGCCATCACCACCGATCAACAACTCGCCGGGCGTTTCTGGCGGGCAGAGTTCGTTTGATTCGTCGACGATATAGACTTGCGTATTGATAATCGGTGTACCAATTACAATCCGGTCTTCATCGTTGGTTATCTTGGCGACGGTCGAGTAGACGGTCGTTTCTGTGGGGCCGTATAGATTCCATAGTTCGCCACAACGATCTAGCAACGGCTGAATCAAGTCCCGCGGTAACGGCTCGCCACCGGTTGCGAACACCATCTCGGAACCACCGTCGAAATCTGCTTCCACGATCATCCGCCACATCGCCGGGGTGGCTTGCATGAAGTTGACTTGGTAGTCTTTTATCGCTTTGACGAGTGCGGTTGTATCTTTTGCAGTGTCACGATCCACGACCGCGACTGAACCACCGATGAGCAATGGCAGGAACATTTCCACCACGCTGATGTCAAACGAAAGGGTCGTTGTTGCCAAAATCCGATCATTAGCGGTAAAGCCGGGTTCTTCGATCATTCCAGTTAGGAAATTGACTGCAGCTCGATGCTGAACCTGAACACCTTTTGGCTTTCCAGTGGATCCCGACGTGTAAATCACATAGGCGATGTCCGTCGCTGGTTCGGTCGTGATGTCGACAGCACCGTCGCCGGCAGATGCAATTTTGTCCCAGTCTCGATCAATCACAGTTACTGGAGCTTTGAACCGATTCGCAAGTTCGCTTTGGCCCAGATGAGCAACGATGTGTTTGACTTCCGAATTTTCAACCATGTAGACCAAACGATCTACGGGGTAGTCCGGATCAAGCGGCAAGTATCCAGCGCCTGACTTCATGATTCCGACCAGCAACGCGGGTGTGTCGATATCTCGGTTGCAACACAAGCCCACCAAATCGCCTCGACCGATGCCTTGACTGCGAAGGTAATTGGCCAGCTCGTTACTGCGCTGGTCCAGTTGGCGGTAGGTTTGTGTTTTATCGCCGCTTACAACTGCGACCGCGTCAGGCGTTTTACTGGCCTGCAGCGCGATCACTTCATGGAGACCTTTTTGAGGGTAGTCTCGTTTGGTTCGATCGTTGATTTGTTGATATGTTTGTTCAATGTTCATATTACGATACCTCTGGGTCCATCCACGTCGCGGTAAAAACATCGCTGTCAGTCGCGAGAAAATGAACGTCTAGCCAGGCGGGATTGAGACTAGAATTAGGGAGAGATGTCAGCGGCGCAATTCGCATCTTGTTCGATGTACAGGATTCGATTGTGACTTGCTTAAACTCAAGAAAAGATTTTGTGATCGGATACCAGCATTTGTAGAACGCTTCTTTCGCAGAAAAGGCCAACGTGAACGAAACCTGAGGGCTAACGCCGAGGGATTCAATGACCGAGCGTTCTTGTGCTGTGACGATGTCGTCGTGCAGCATGTCTTGTGTTTTGGAAGAGACAACGATCTCCGTGTCGACTCCCAGCGAGCGAATCTCGTTGGATTGGGCTACAGTCGACCAAACCCAATTTTCACTGTGTGAGATCGATCCAGCGAATCCATCCGGCCAAATGGGAGAACGGTCATCAGCAACGCCTACTTCTTGCGAAACGTTCCAGTGACTCAACAGCGCTGCCGCACACGAACGCCCCTCAGCGAACTCCTGCTGGCGTTTGGTCATGCTGTGATCGAAGCTGGCTGCATTGCGTCGGCGTAGGACAGTTTGTGTTCCATTGGGAAACACATCATTCGCCCAACGCGATACGAAGGTAGCTCGTTCGTCAGTCCAGTTTTTTGAGGTGAAAACCAAGGTTCAGCGATTGATATTGAGGGCAGGAAAGATTGGCAAAGATATGCTGCCGAAACGTAGGTTCCAAAAATGAGCAAACAAGCAAGAAAATGCCACGGAAAGTGTTTCCGTATTCACTTAATGAGCCGTGACTTTACGGTTATGAGGATTGAACGGGCCGCTCGGATTACGGCAGTTAATTGACTCCACTCCGCCCTCTCTTTCCGGGCTCTTCCAGAAATGCCATTTAGCTTGCTAGGTGAATTAATTGTAAGAATATTGATGAGACAGCACGGGAACGTCGCGCTTCACGGTTCGTTTGCATACAGACCGCTTTGATGGGCAATTGCTGATTACGGTGGTAATCGCTTATAGTGTTTGCGGAAGCAAATTGTGTTGCCGACTGAAAATTTCAACCTGGAGTCGTCGAATGAAGTGTTTAAAAGCCATCCTGTATGTCGTAGTTTTGGCGGCCACTCTAGTTTCAGTCTCTCAAGTCGGTGTCGGCCAGACTGCAACAGTAGAACCGAGCAGTCAGCAGAAAGCACAGGTTGGTGGCAACGAAGACAACATGCCGACCGCGTCTCCAAGTGTTTGGACAGCCGATCCAGAAGCTCTTAAACGTGTCACGCATGACATTCGTTACATGGCGTCGGACGAGATGGGTGGAAGAAAACCAGGCACTCCAGGCATTAAGCTCTGCGAAGACTATATCGTCGCTGAATTTAAAAAAGCGGGTGTTAAACCACTCAGCGACGGCACCTACTTGCAGGCCGTCGAAGTCACCGGTCCGCGAAGACTTGTCAAAGCTGAATCGTCGTTGAATCTGAAAGGCCCTGACAATCAGACCATCAAGTTACAGTTGGGGGAAAACTACCAACAACTGACATCGATTAGAAAAAAGTCAGTTGCCAATGGCGATTTGGTTTTTGTTGGCTACGGTATCTCCGCGAAAGAACACAATTACGATGACTTTCGAGATGTCGATTTGGAAGGAAAAGTCGTCGTTTTACTTCGGATGGAACCGCAACAACAAGACGCCAACAGTGTTTTCAACGGAGACAAAAACACATCGCATTCTGCAGGTAGCCGCAAGGCCAAACTCGCTCGTGAAAAAGGTGCGGTAGCGGTATTGATCGTGAATGACTCGGTGACCGCATCGGACGATGAATCCGACGAACTGATGGCCACTGATCGGTTCGACAGAACACTCTGCCCGATGGCACATGTAAAACGAAATGTCATCGACGGGATCCTGAAGGAACAACCGCTGGTTGCACCGACGGGTGAAAAGCTGAAATCTCTGAAAGCTATCGAAGATTTAATCGACTCAAATCTAGAATCAATTTCACAACCAATCAAAGGTTGGTCAGCGGAACTCACCGCCAAATTTGATAAATCGTCGATCATCACCAACAACATTATTGGCGTGGTTGAAGGCGAAGGCCCCAACGCAACCGAGACCGTGATCATTGGCGGTCACTATGATCACTTGGGAATGGGTGGGTTTGGCTCCAATGCACCCGGCCGCAAAGAAATTCATAACGGTGCTGATGACAATGCGACTGGCACAGCAGCCGTCGTCGAACTGGCTCGAAGGTTTGCCCAGGCCGACAAAAAACCTGGTCGACGGTTGGTGTTTATTTGCTTCACCGCTGAAGAGATGGGGCTGATTGGAGCGAATCATTACGTCCAAAATCCGTTGTTCGATCTGAGCGACACTGTTGCGATGATTAACTTTGACATGATCGGCTGGCTGCGAAACAAAGAACTCACACTGTTTAATTGGAATACATCGCCGCAACTTTCTGCGTTGTTAGACCGGTCGAACGAGGGGATTGGATTAACGCTGAACAAACCTGAACAAGGTTTTGGTGGGAGTGACCACTTGCCGTTCAACTCAATTGGAATCCCGAACACATTCATCCATTCTGGACTGAACGACGTGTACCATACGCCTGAGGACGATTTCGAGTTAATCAACTGTGAAGGCGCGTTGCAAGTGATCGATTATTCTGAGAATTACATTCGCGAACTGGTAACCGTAAAAGAACGTCCAAAGTTCGGTCGCCCGGTTCCGTTTCGATTTGGTGTCCGCTTGGAAGAGCAAGCCGGAAAAGTTGTGGTCTTAGGTGTTTCTCGTGGTTCGATAGCATCCAAAATTGGCGTCACCAAAGGGGATATAATTGTTGAATTTGCTGGAGAAATGGTCACAAAGCGACGCGAAGTTGTTCGACTGGTCCGCAAGTTCAAAGGAACAGAAGTAAACCTGAAATTGATGCGAGATGATGAGGAATTAGAAATGAACGCTAAACTCGTGGCTCCAGAATAGGGTGCTATGCAGTTGCGGCGAGAACCTGAAAGCTAATCCGGCAGGTAGTTCGTCGTCAGCTGAGCTGTTTCCAATACCAACCTTGTGGAGACGGGCAAGAGTAGAGTGCCCATCCTACGGAGAGATAGGCCTAAAGGCGTTACTGTGAACACACCACTTAAAAATGCCGGCCAGTTTCTTAGCGGTGTCTTGGCCGATCGAGGCAAGCACGAAAAAAGGCGACTCAACCTAATGAAAGTTGAGTCGCCTATCATCTATTCAGACCAGACTTAGTTGTCATGGTTGTGAACGTGTCAAGCGTGCGACAGCATTGCCGTCGCGAATCGCTTAGTTGCAGCCACAGCCACAGCTTTGTTGTGCACGGCAACCGCAACCAGCGAACAAGCCGCGGATACGAGCACCCAAGCCACGAAGACGTGAGCGAAGTGCACCACCACCGCAAGATCCGCAGCCAGAAGCTGAACCGCCACCGAATGCAGCAGAACCGCAACCAGCGTCAGCACCACCGAAACCAGCGGCTCCACCGAAGCCAGCAGATCCACCGAA
>CAZORR010000079.1:0-12704 GCA_964582115.1 uncultured Pirellulaceae bacterium | reverse complement strand
TTAGTCACTTTTGCTGTATCTAGCTTGTCGCCAAGGCTTCGGCTTGCTGCACTGACAGATAGATCATTCGCTCACACCCACCGCAACGATACAGCTGGTCGGCGATTTTATCTTCGTCCTTCAATTCGGCATCGCAATGTTCGCAGGTAGTCGGTGGCGGCGCCAACTCTTCTGCTTGCAGTGGAATGATTAGTCCAGACAGTCCGTCTGCTTTATGCTGTCGAATGGCTTCTTCCCGAGCTTCTTTGGCTGCAATTTCTTCCGGCGTCAGCATTTCTATTGTGTCACCCTTACCCTGGGTCAACACTGTTTCCAATTCGTCGCGACATATCAAAGCAATTACAGCCCCTGCTGCAAATCCACCAATATGACACCACCAAGCAACTCCTCCTGCAGCAGCGCCTTGCATCCCGTTAACAAACTGTAAAAGCAGCCATGCCCCACCAAACAGCAGCGCCGGAACTTGGAAGAAACAAGGCCGAAAGAAAACGATCGCCATCAACCGAATTTTGCTCGCCGGACCATACAACACCGTGTAGGCTCCCAGCACACCGGCGATCGCGCCGCTTGCTCCAATCAACGGCACTGCATCTCCCCAAGCCGCAGCGGCATGGGCAGCACCGCCGGCCAAGCCAAAGAACCCGTAAAAACCAAGCATGGTCCAGCGTCCCAATCCGTATTCAACCGCCGGACCAATGGCGTACAGCATCACCATGTTCCCGATCAAGTGCATGATTCCTGCATGCACAAACATATGAGTGGCCAAACCGAGAAGTTTATATTCAGCCAGTTCAGCTGGAATCAAACCAAAATAGTTGTAGAAATCAATCTCTCCTTGCCAAGCCAGTTCGGCCGACCCCGCTTGCATAAAGGCAGACGTTTGATGCAAGAACACCAAGACATTGACCACGATCAACCCGATTGTCACGAAAGGAATGTCGCGTTTTTCAATATTGTTTCCGACTGGAATGATTAACATCTAACTGCTCACTTTGGATAGTTATGAAGGCGGCCAATTAACAAACAATCGAGGCAACTCTCTTTTGATGGAAAGATTCAATCAAACCTAGATTGCAGTTTGCAGAGTTTCCCAGTGGATGTGTTAGTTTTTTCGCATAACCGCCATTGAATCCGTCGCCAGACTAACAACCCTTATAAACCGGTTCTTCCGGATATTTGGGGGCTCGCTTTCAATAGGTGGTAGATTTGAAAACTAGAGAAATTAAAACCGAGTTGACTGTGCCGGAGAGAGGAAGTCCGCACTGACTGTAGTGTGACTGTTGGCCATGTTCAGTTTTTGCCAAGTAGTACGGCGCTCGTAACAGACTCTTCGTACTACAACGATGATTTTGGGACTGGATACCGGGCTCAGGTATGAGACATTCCGAATCGGAAGCGGGTGGCTGAGTTTGAAGGATTGAACAGCTGTCTTTCGACAGACCGAAAAATGCTGGCCTTTGAGCACCGAACCTACGCCAAGAGTAACGAACCGATTCGAAGGGTCCAGCGGTTCAATACTAAGGCACTTAAGATTCGTGGGCAACTTCAAAGTGAGGCGTCGATTTCTCCTGCGGCATGGTTTTCTAATGGAAAATGGCTGACAGTGATATGCAACGACAGCACCGTTCAAATTTGGACGTGGTGCAAAAAAGCAGAATCGCTGTGACGGGCGTCCACGACTCAGAAATTGTTGTCGCAACCTCTTCGTCACAGGGGACGAAGTTAGCGACCTACAGCAAGGTTTTTGATTGCGGATCAAATCCAACACCGTCACAGATGCGATTTAATTTTTCCAAAACCAAAAACAAACCGCCTGGGTCAATCATGTCCGGTCCGTCCGAGTCAGAGGTTCGTTCGAACTGAAACACGTCCAGTCGAGCACTCGCTGTTTTGATTTTGTCAAGCTTAGCGAACTCTTCACCTTCAAGGGAAATTTGCCGGAATTCTGTCACTAGGTCAGCAACTTGTTCGATCACTTCCTCGCCGCCCACGAAGGCAATGTCCATCGCGGAACTGTCGTGAGGTGATCGAACGGTAAGCGATTTAAAGGCACCGTCAGGTTCGGATTTAAGATCACTCAGTTCGCAGGTTTCGCCGCCACTGGTCAGCGCTTCTTCGATCTGCTGTAAAGACGGCCGATTCTTCGCTTCAAAGTAAACGAAAAACGTGTCGCAGTATTGATACTGGTCGTCCTCAAATAATGACACCGTAAGTCTCCCCAAATATTCAAATGCTCAAACGCTTAAAGTATAGCAAATTTTTTCTGGAACAGTACTACTGGCAAATTCACGTCGGCTTACCGACCTGCTTTCTCTACGAAAAAACGCAGTCCTCAATAAAGAGAACTGCGTCGAAATCATGTTCCGTTTTGGCCACCAACGGGGTAAGCATGTTAAAAATACAACCGCTAGGCAACCAAGGGCAATTACATATTTCCTAGTTTACCGCTAATCAACGAAATGAATTCGTCGTTGGTCGGTCGTTTGGTGAGCTGTTTGGTTAATTGCTCCATCGCGTCGACCGGATGCATCGTCGATAGTGTGCGACGAAGCATGGTGACCGCGTCGAGCGTTTCTGCTTTAAGCAGTAGTTCCTCCCGGCGAGTACCGGACTTGGAGATGTCAATTGCAGGCCAGACTCGACGATCGGCAAGGTTGCGATCAAGCACCAATTCCATGTTACCGGTACCTTTGAATTCCTGGAAAATCAAATCGTCCATACGGCTGCCGGTATCAATCAATGCCGTACCAACAATCGTCAACGACCCGCCTTCTTCAAACGCACGGGCGGCAGAGAACAATTTCTTCGGGATGTCCATCGCTTTGATGTTAACACCACCGGACATGGTTGCTCCTGAGTTACCAACCCACTTGTTAAACGCACGCGCCAAACGAGTGATCGAATCCATTAGTAGGAAAACGTCTTGGCCCATTTCAGCCAATCGCTTGCAACGCTCGATCATCATCTGAGACAGTCGAACATGGCTTTCAATATCCTCGTCCAAACTACTGGCAATAACTTCGCCGTTAACGTTTCGGCGCATGTCGGTGACTTCTTCAGGCCTCTCATCGATCAACAAGACGATCAACTTTGAGTCCGGATAATTTTCGGAAATGCCGTGAGCAATGTGCTGCAGCATGACCGTCTTACCACTTCGCGGCGGAGCAACAATCAGTGCTCTTTGCCCTTTGCCAAGCGGCGTGAGCAAATCCATCACTCTGGTGGTCAACGGAGTCGGCCCTGTTTCTAGCTGATACCATTGCTCTGGGTTAATTGGTGTGAGTTGATCAAAGTTTTTGACTTCGGTGTACTCTTCCGGGGTCTTCCCATCAACATCGATTAACTCCCGAACGCGAGGGCCTTGTTGCCGTCGTGCCGGTTGAACTTTAGCGTTGATCAGGACACCTGCTCGCAGACCGAATTTCTCGATCATTGTGCCGGGCACAAATGGATCGCTTCGTTCGCGAGAAAAATTGTTCGCTGGTGAACGCAAGAAACCGTAGCCGTTGGGATGCATCTCAAGCATGCCGACGCCTTCTACCAATTCAACGTCGTCGAATTCAACCGGGGCGCTGTGTCGTTTGCGATTGTTGTTTCCGCCACCGTTGCGATTTTTGTTTCCGGAATTACCGCGATAGTTTTTGTTATTGCCGGAGGAGTTATTTCCTCCACCACCGCCTCTTCGACGTCGACCTCGGCCACCTCGCTGGTTTGATCCACCTGAGTTGCCTTGGTTTTGTGAATCGCCGTTGGAATTGTCTCCACCAGACCGATTCGACCGTCCGCGACCTCGTCCACGAGACCGACTAGGTCGTTCACTTCGGCCGCTGTCTTCAGACGATCCGCGATCGCTATTGCGCGTTTCGCTGTCAACTGAGTCGCCTTGTGGTTCCGCATCACGGGTGTCGCTATCATCAGCTGTTTTACGGCTGCGACTGCGGCTCGGTTTGCTTGGACGATCGTCGTCATCGCTGCTGCGCTTACTTTTGGTTTTGGTTTTAGCGCTGCGACGAGTCTTTTTTTCTACTGGTTCGCTACTGTCAGTACCCCAGTCGATATCTAATTCGTCGGGCGAGCCAACAAATTCACTGTCAAATGCCTTAACGGCAGAGTCTTCGTTCGTTTTTTTAGAACGGGTTCTTTTTTGGGCCATATAAAGAAAACCTAAAAGCCTTTGTCAAAGGTGGTGCCGCATTGCATATCACTATTGTTCATTTGTAAAACTAACAACTGCTATACAGACACTTCAAGAACATGAAACATGTCAGAAACCGCCAACGCTAGCGTGTATCGATCTAGAGTGATTAAGACCGACTTAGCTTCACAGCTCAACTTGAGCAGTGTTTTAGCGAAGCGACTCCGTTGCTTGCAAAAATGGAAAGATGTGGCGGGGCTCACTTGAGCAATGCCAACCAAAATTGACCAAACCTAAACGCCCGCTTGTACTGCACAAAAACAGAAACAATGCCGAGCCAGTCATCCGATTGCTCACTAAAACAACCAACATTCAATGCTGATGTAATGTATTGAGCGTAGAAAGATCCCCAAAGGTGATCCTGGATTGTGATACGAAGTTCAAGAACGAAAATCGAATCGAAGACCCTGTTGAGAAGGAGACTTGTGGGAGAACACCACTTAGATTTCTAAACTAGGCGATTCACCTCAAGCACGTCTTTTCCCATAACAGGCGAAAGCTTGATTGAACAAATCTTCAGTAAAATAACGTTTGATGTCAAGTCGAAAATGACAATTTTAAAATTTTCTACTATTTCATTGTCGGTTACGGCAATCGAAAAAATTGAGGCGTAATTCAAAGAAACCAGCTCAATTGAACCTTTTTAACAAATTGTCCGCTTTCGGCTGGCCGATATAACCGATAGCACCGGGCTAGTTTAACTCAACGAAGATTCACGCTGTTTCCCTATGAGCACTCCAATAACTTTCTCGAAATCTGTTTGGCTGTCCCTCGCACTGTGTCTTTTTTGTGGGGTTTTTAGCGGTTCCGCAACCGCTCAGCAAATCCAGTGGCGTCAGGATCTCGAACTGGCCAAAGCCGAGGCTTTAAAAACCAACCGGCTGGTATGGCTGCATTTTACAGCCGACTGGTGCCTGCCATGTAAAAGGTTAGAAACGTTTGTATTCAACGATACTAGCTTGATTCGCGTGGTTGATCAGAACACTGTCGCTGTGAAAGTGGACGCAGATAAGAACGACTCGCTAGTCAAAGCGTTCGACGTCCCACGAATCCCCTTTGACATCGTGATGACTCCAGGCGGCGAAGTCATCATCAATCGTCGTAGCCCAAGTCGAGTCACAGACTACTTGAAGATGTTTAACGGCTTGGACGTTCCTCTCCAAGCTCTTAACTCTGGTGAGCGAGAGTTAATCAATGCGAGAATCGGAAAAATTCAAAAGCTCGTCCAAAAATCTGGCGGGAATGACAACAAAACAAGCGCTCTTGGTCTCGACGGTCCGTCGCATCAAATGGCGTCAACCACCGTTGAGGGCCAGCGACTTGAGCGAGGTTTCGAAAGCGCCAATCGGGCGGCCGAAACACGCGCGGCTGCGGCAAGATTACTGAAACTAAAAGCGGAAAAGGTTCTTGCAGAAGAAATCCAAAAACAAACTGTAGGCAGTGGGCCAAAGATTTCAATCAACCCTTTTTTCAAGCCCGACGGGTCCGAACCAAAACTCCCTCAATTCTCAACACCATCACAACACGAACTGATTGTCAAAAACGAAGGAACGTCGTCTGCGAGTCAGCAAATCAATTCGCTGCGAGTCAACAACCAACAGGAGCTGAAAAACGCTCCTAGAACTATCAATAACCATTTCGTTGTTAAGCCAAGTAAAGCCGTTCCGCGAAACCACGCCGAAATCGATCCAGAATTTTTACCGCCACTGCCACCATCATTCGAGCAAGAAGTTACCAATCGGGACGCTGGTAAAATCACCGAACAACCAACTACGCATTCAGATCCGCAAGAATTCAATTTTGCAGAAATCAAATCTGCGTTAAAGCAAACTGATGTTGTGGCTGCAGCCGAAAATGAGCAAACACAAAACAACATTGCAGAAAACCAATTTTTGCCGCAGCAACCGCCAGCCCAATCACTAGCGCTGCCAAAGTTTTCTGAGTTTTCCGACCATCTCAATGAAAAAAGTACAAACAACGATTTTGTTGGTGTGCCGGTTCGTGATCTTCGCGAAACGCTGAAGATAACTCCTAAGCCCAATGTAAATATGGTTCCACAGAAAGAGACAGCGGTTGATATAGTCAATTCACAACGTTTAGCAAATATTGGAGAATCTACTGGCTGGAAGCAACAACCCACCGCTAAGAAACGAACGATCCCGTTTCCACCGTCCAAACCCGTTATGAAGACGACTGTGTCGGTTCCGCAACCTCCTGTCATGGTAGAGGGCACGGTAAAAGTTGCCGAGATGAGGATTCCAGCGATTGAAGGCCGCTTGGTCGCCGGTGAGCAAAACCGGAACGAGAAAGCTAATGGCAATCAACATGCTCAACAGGGCGAACCGAAAAACACCGCGCAGGCTGAACAGCTACTTCAACATGTTGACTTCTTCGGCACAAAGAAACATGCTGAGTCGATGCCGGGGAAAACAGCAGCCCAGTCTCAAGCCGTAATCAATGTAAACACGGGTTCGTCAACAAGTTCTCAGACGGTTCAAGAAGGAGCACGTGTGTTCATCGTTCCGCCGGCAGTAGAGGATGCATTGCAAAAATCGACCGCTTCGATTGTCAAGGACAGACATGCGAAAGTTGTTAGTGCAAACACCATCGCAACGTCGAAAATTAATTATGTCCTTCAAGGAAAATGTCCTGTTACATTATTAACCGAAGGCCGTTGGGTTGATGGTCAGCAGCAATTTGGCTGTGTTCACCGAGACCGCGTTTACTTGTTCGCAACCGCAGCCAATCGTGACATCTTCCTTGCCAATCCGGACCAAATGAGTCCGTTGTTAGCTGGATTCGACCCAGTTATCTTTGAAGAAACCGGTAAACTAGTCGCAGGCGAAGAAAAGTTCGGCACCTTCATGGGCGAACAGGCGAATCGACGTATCGTGTTATTCAAAACCGCCGATACACGAGCTCGTTTTCAAAATGAACCTGTAAAGTACCTAAACGTTGTTCGCAACGCGATGACGAAGAGTGCTCCGAAAGACACCAAGCTTCGGTAGTTCAATTAATCACCAAGATCATTCTGGAGATCTTGGTTTACGTCGATCGCGAGATGATTGCAAATTGTTCAGTGATCCGATCACCATAGGCGTCGCTTATTTAAGTCCCTAAAAATCAGCTAGTGCCATCGTGTCCTGATTACGTGGGACAGTTCACCCCTGTATTGCGGGCCTAAAAATTGCTCGGTATTGAAATCGCAACATAGTCGGTCTAATTCAGGATTACTTTTTCCTTGATTTATTGATCGGCTCAACAGAAGCGCTTGTTATTATCTCGTAAATCAAGAGAATAGGTGCCGACGATCTTTGATTGATAGCTGGTCTGGATCGCATCGGACTCACCTTGATTCGCGCTCTTTGACAGATTTAGCATCACCCATGGCTCGCACCGCCTCAAGTCGGCAAGCATCCTCGCCGCTTCTTACGATCACTAACGTCGCTGTGGTCACCGTTTTAATGTTAGTTGGTGGGGCGTTGGCTTGGTGGTATTGGCTGAAGTCAGATTCATCACCGGAAACTAGTTTGTCGATCGTTGCCGAGACAACTGGAGCTTATAACGCTCCAACGGATCACAAACCGTCAGAAAACATTCGGCAGATTCTTATCGACCGAATGACGCCTGAGCAATCGGCGACTCGAATGATCCAAGGGCAGTTGAGTGACTTGCAACGCTACATTCGTGATCAAACAACTGGCAAACCCACCGTACGACCAGAATGGATCGGTCAGTCATTTATTGGAGTGGGAATTGATCCTGAAAAATACCTCGTTAAACAAAACGATTTAGTCACAAACGTTCGCAGGTACACTCGTAGTGAAACTGCCCCGCAATTCGCTGGCAATCGAGCATTTCAACAATTTATTGCAAACACGATGGCGCCGGTTGCTATTTGCGAAGACTTCCGTGTCAACATTCGGCTTGAAGAGTTACACCAAAGCGGTGAGCAATTCACAGCTACGCTGATAGCTGAATCATTTGGCTCGCACGAACCAAGCGGCCAAGAATTGGAGCCAACGGCGGTTCTTAAAAAAATCATGCAAATCAGTTCAGTCTGGCAAACCAAATGGGCGCGGATGGGAGACAAACAACTCCAACTTTTAAATGTAAAAGTCCCTGCCTCGGAAATCGTAAAACTAAATCTCAACCCGAAGGCTTCGAGCCAATTCTTTGACTGCACCGATTCAATTCTTGCCAACAATGGTTGCTTAAGAAAGCAATTGATTTTTGGTGTCGACCAATGGGCGTCCAAATTACCCGGTATCGATACACAAGGTAATTTTGGGTTGTCAATTGGGGACGTAAATAACGATGGCTTGGACGACATCTACCTGTGCCAGTCGCATGGTGTTCCCAATTTACTGTTGATCCAAAAACGTGATGGCACGGTGGTGGACAAGAGCCAGCAGGCTGGCGTGAACTTGCTAGACGACTCGCATTCGTCCTTACTGGTGGATTTGGACAATGATGGTGACCAAGATCTCGTTGTCGCCACCAAGACCGAGTTAGTGGTAATGTCAAATTTAGGAACGACAGATTTTGAGGATAGTCATTTTGAAATCACGGCGCGACTTGACCGTTGCTGTGATGGGCTGAGCCTTTCCGCTGCAGACTACGACAATGACGGCGATATTGATCTGTTTCTGTGCCGTGAACCAACGTCACGAGCTTCCGCGTCAATCGCTGAACCTGCCGTAAACATACTCGCCGGCAGTATGCTGCTCCGCAATGACAACTTATTTCGTTTTGTCGATGTGACGGCTTCGGTAGGATTGGTCAGCGACAAACCGTTGCCGGGGCGTTCGGCAATTTGGTTCGATCGAGATCTTGACGGGGACCAAGATCTATACGTGACCGCCGGCAAGTCGGGCGGTAGTCAATTTATTAACAATCATGGACTTTTCGAACGTGCTGAGGAGGTGGTCGCCAGCGATCTCCCCAACCAACAAAGCGCGTCCACAGGAGATTTCAATGCCGATGGCCGATTCGATTTGCTCGTTGCAACGACTGCAAACCTTGCGGCCAACCAGACCAGCGAAAGCCATGTACGTTTTGGCGGATTAGACGACACCGCAAAGCCATTCTTTTTGAAGTCCCCACTATTCAGCAATCAATACGCGACGACATCGTTGGTAGCAGATCTTAATAATGACGGTCGAGACGATTTGTTGATCGGTAATGGTGGGTTAACCCGAGTCGCTTTGGAAGATTTCGCCGTGCTGTTTCCGCAATCACCCAATGATCCAACGGAAGCATCGAATTCGAACAGCCAGCAAATGGCTTATCTTGATGCTATCGAGGTCGAACACTATTCGCTCCATTCGCGACAAAGAAATCGATTCTATGCCAGCATTGGCAACAACGGATTTGCAGAAGCCTCTTCCGTTTCGGGGCTGGACTTTGCCGAAGACTCACGGGCAATCGCAGCGACAGACTGGGACCATGATGGTGACACGGATGTGTTGATGGTGAATCGAACCGGCCCTCAACTACGAATTTTGCTAAACGCTTTGAACCGCCGCAATTACATTTCATTTCAACTAGAAGGTGAAACTTCTAATCGAGACGCGATTGGGGCGAGAATTGAACTTAAACTCAAGGGCGTTCCAATGCCGCTGGTGAAATCGGTGCAGGCTGGCAGCGGTTTTCTGAGCCAGTCTTCGAAGCGAATCACTTTTGGCGTTGGAGATGCTCGAGCAATCGAATCAGCAGTCGTCCACTGGCCATCGGGCAAAGTCCATCAATTAAAACGGCTTACTGTCGGATCGTTATACGAGTTGGCTGAAGGAGATCTTCAACCAATAGAAAAAGTTAGTGATCGGTACCGCTTGAAAATAAAAAGTTCTCGTTTGTCGGGCTCTTTCCGTCAACCACATTCTGATGAACGAACGTTGTTCAAACCACGTTTGCCACTGCCGCCGCCAGAGGTTCAAGTCGCTGCGGGGAAATGGAATCTACTCAAATGCGCAAACGACAAACCTTCGATCTATTTGTTCTGGGGGCAAAATGCCAAGTCCGAACAAAAACTAGAGAAACTCAATCGATTTGTAAACGAACTTGAAAAATTCGATGTCAATGTGGTCACCGTTTTCGCCGACTCATCGAACTTACGGCCTGACGAGCAATGGAAGTACTTGCAGAATTTGGCAGTCAATTCCCCAGACATAAAGAACTGGACATCGCTTTCCACCAGCGGACTGGCAACCATGGAAATCATATTTGCTCACTGGTTCGGAAAACGAGAGCTGCCAGTTAATCCGTTTGGCTTGCTGGTCGACAGCCAACAAAAAGTGGTTGGGATTTACCCTGACGATACGTTTGAAAAGTCGCAGTTGTTGGAAGATTTGAAACTTTGCAATCCGCCCGCGGCATTCGCAAAAAATAAACACACTGAAAATGGATTTTGGGTGAACTCGGTTTTGTCCGACGGCTCGCGGCGACTCGCCCACCGACTTGAACAGGCTGGCTTTGAAGAAGCATCACGAACGTTACTCGCCAGTACGCTTGTTGAGATCGCTGAAGACTTAAAGAACGAAGCAAAAGACTTCGCCGCGATGGGCCGTTATGATTTGGCTCAACGGTATTATAGAGCCTCACTCGAAAAAGACCCCAACAACATCGCCGCTCTACTGGGCCGTAGCAATTTAGTGATTAAACAAGCGTTGGCTACCAGTGTTGCCGATGACCAGCAAACGTTTGTTGCTGATACTGCATTGCCCGTCAGTGATAGTAGTTTGACTTTGCAGAAAGCCAAAGATGGATTTCGACGGGTCTTGGAGCTTGATCCCAAGCGATGGCAAGCAGTCGTTGGTATCGCGAAAATTCAATTGTTAGAAGATCGCCCAACCAAGGCACTGGCAACGCTTCAGGGACACCAGAAGAACAATCCTGACGTTGAAGTTTTAGCGATGCAGGGAAGGGTGCTGTTCCAATCTGGCAAATATGATGAAGCACTGCGTCTGCTAGGGCGAGCTTACGATGAACGTCCAAATTTGCCTTACCTGGCGGGAGATCTTGGATACTTGTATTTGCTCAACGACGAACCCCGGGTGGCGCGAAAACACCTGCGCAAGGCACATCAACTCCACCCATCCGATTTGACGTTCATGCGAATGTTGGCTGAAACTGAATTCGTGACAGGGAACTTCGAAGATGCAGTTGACTTGTTCACGCAAGTCACTCAACTGGAACCCAATCAAAGTCGCAGTAAGAATGTGTTGGCTTGGTTACTAGCCACCTGCCCCTATGCAGCTCAACGCGATGGCGTGGCAGCGCTGGCATTGATCGATACCGATTCGGAAAATCTCGTCGACCAGCCGGCAGCGACACTTGAAATCTATGCCGCTTGTTACGCTGAAATAGGTCAATTCGATAAAGCCATCGAATTTCAACAACAAGCCGTCAATAAAACCAATGACCAATCGGCATCAGAAAACTACTCAAAGCAACAGCTCAGAGGAATGTTAACTCGTCTTGAACTCTACCGCACTAAACAGCCTTACCGCACCGCCGACGTACTCCAAACGCCGATCCAGAATAAAGACAGTCAGTTTGTCGATGGTAAATTCAAAGCGTTGCGTTTTTAGAACTTAAAACTCGGCCAAAAACTTCGTAGAGTTATATTTTCTAACCGATGGAGATTGTTTTTGGGATTTGAACTGACGGCATTCGGTCTAGCAGTGTTCTGCTTCGCTCTAATTGGATGTTTCTCAATACCGACGCTGTTCGCGTTGTGGCTGTCAAAGTCTCGACTGCACTGGCTGTTTCAATCGCTGCTCATCTTGGCGACGGCCAGCACTTTAGTAGTCGTTCGCGCCTACGATCTGATGTTGATCATTTTGGTTGCAAGTTATTCCGTGTTGATGTGTTCGTGGTTGATTCAACATCGATCAGCAAAGACAAAACCTAAACCCTCGATCACACAACAACCGCGTTTTCAGTTAGACCTAAAAGATATCGCCGCTACGTTCGTGTTGCTGGGAAGTTTCGCCGCTTTGCTGGCACATGCAAATCGAAACCATGTTTGGTCCGATGACTTGGCCACAAACTGTTTCTCCGTGATTCAATGCGTTGTGATCGGGCTCGCGGTTGCGATATGGAGTTCGTCATTACAAGTGTTTCGTCTTTTGAAGTTTCGCTACTGGTTGCCATGGTTTGCGATTCTATTAGGCACTGCCGTCGCAGCGAGTTTGGATTTGTTTATTGCGTCGAAGTTTCTTATGTTTTGGAGTGCGATATCGAGCGACGATTTTTTCTCATTCGCTTTTGTTTCAGGCGCAACCAGCACTCAAAGTGCGATTGGCTGGACGCTTGTTTTAGCGGTTCACGCGATTGCAGCGACGTCGATTGCTTGGTTGTTTAGTGGCTGGCGAAAGCACCCCGAATCGGACGACGCTAACGCTCGTTCAAACGTTAACCTTAATTGGCTAACTACTGGCAAGGCAATACTCGGCAGCACGTTTGTGCTGCTATTTGTTTTGTCGCTTGCTCGTTGCTACCTTAT
>CAZORR010000078.1:0-12883 GCA_964582115.1 uncultured Pirellulaceae bacterium | reverse complement strand
TCAGTGTAGTGTTCGGCAGGAAAAACCCCAGTGGTCATCAACTTCATCGCCGCCATGTAATCGTCTCGGCACGACCCCATCGATCCTCGCATGTTCAGCGACGTGCGCGTCAAATGAGTGGCGTTGATTTCAACGTCTTGGCCGTAAGTCGCGATCACACAAATGTCGCCTTCGGGGCGCACAACCGAAATGGCTTCGGACAAAACTTGCGGCACGCCGGAGCATTCGATCAGCAAATCAATTTTGCCATCGGCGCCGTGGTCACCAAAGGGCACGCCTTGTTCGTCTTTGACGCCTGCCTTCAGTTGAGCGGCCAGCGAATTGTCTGGTGAAACTTCAAGCGTGATGAAGCCGCGTTCCTTGGCTTTCTTGAGACGAGTGTCGCGGTCTTGAGCGATGCCAGTGATCGCGACTCTCGCGCCCGAGGCTCGGGCAACTTCGGCAGACATCAAGCCAATGATCCCGCAACCGGTTACCACAACATCGTCGCCGGGCTTGATATTGCATTTGTTAAACAGAGCGTTGGTGATGATCGATAAGGGTTCAACCAGTGCACCTGCGGCCGGCGTCAGACCGTCCATCAACGGGACCACTCGATCGGACTCCAGAACGACCTGTTGGCCAAACCCTCCATTGCGATGGAAGCCAATGATCTGTTTGCCTGGACAAAGATTCCACTTCGCCACACTGCACGCCGGGCATTCTTCGTCGCGACAGCCAAGCATTGCCAAGGGCGTAAACACGTCACCGACTTTGACATCGCCGTGATCGCCAGGGCCTAGCTCTAATACTTGCGCACTGAACTCATGGCCGATGATGCGTGGCCGCTGCACCCAGTCAAAGTTTGCTTTGCCGATCGATGCACTGTTGTCGGATCCACAGATGCCGGTGTAGAGCGTCTTGGCAAGGATTTCGCCGGACTGCAGTTCCGGGATCTCCATGTCGACCACCGCGGTATTGCTGGTGACCGGCACGCCTGAGTTCGGATAAATTTTCTCTGTGCCTTGTAGGCAAAAGCCTCTGGGGGTGTCGCTCATAGGATCGTTGGTCGCGAAGGACCGTTAGTTGAAGGATGACGAGGAGCCAGCCGGTTGGCCTCTTTGCATTATCTAGTTCGTACTGCTGGCGACTACTGCCAATTCACGCCTGTGTCTTGCCAGCTTCGATCTGCGGCCGATTTCAAAACCGCTTCGCAGACCTTTTGGGTCTCTTGTGCTTCTTGGAATGTTGGCGAACAAGGCGTTCCGTCTTCTAGGCACTTGAGGAAGTCAGCCACGTGATGCACAAAGCTGTGTTCGTATCCGATCGATAGCCCCGGCACCCACCACTGAGACATATATGGATGATCGCCATCGGAAACGTGAATTGAACGCCAGCCTCGTTCCATCGACTCGTCGCGGTGGTCAAAGTACTCCAGCCGAGTCAAATCGTGGAGGTTCCATTTAATCGAAGCGTGCTCACCGTTGATCTCAAACGTGTACAATGCTTTGTGCCCACGGGCGTAGCGAGTTGATTCGAACAGGCCGACCGATCCATTGTCGAAGTGGCAATGAAATAGACACGCGTCGTCGATGCTTACCTTTTGTACTTCGCCGGTTTCGGTGTGGACTCGCTCCTTGATAAAGGTCTCGGTCATCGCCGACACATCTTTGATACCGCCGTTGAGCCACATGGCGGTGTCGATGCAGTGAGCTAACAAGTCACCGGTCACGCCGGATCCAGCGGCCGCATCGTCCAAACGCCACAAGCCTTCGCCGCCTTGCGGAAGTTCTGGGCTGATCGTCCAGTCCTGCAAAAAGTTGGCTCGATAATGAAAGATCTTTCCCAGTTTGCCAGCATCGATCAACTGCTTTGCCAGCGTGACCGCTGGAATCCGGCGGTAGTTGTAATAAACCGTGTTAGGCACTTTTGCTTTTTCAATCGCATCGACCATCGGTTGTGCTTCGGCGACGGTTCGGGCCAATGGCTTTTCACACAGTACCATCTTCCCGGCTTCAGCAGCAGCGATCGCGATGTCGGCGTGCATGTTGTTAGGCGTGCAAATGTCAATCGCATCGATATCGTCCCGGGCAACCAACGCCTTCCAATCAGTTTCGGTGGATTCGTATCCCCACTGGTTCGCGAAGGCGGTTAGTCGGTCTTGATTGCGCGCACAAACGGCCTTGAGCACTGGCTGATATTGGAGTTCCGGAAAAAAATCGCCCACTCGCTTGAATGCATTGGAGTGGGTACGTCCCATAAAGCCATAGCCGACCAAACCGATTCTAAGGTGTTTTTTGTCGCTCATGCGAATTATCCGAGAAGTGAATTCAAATTACTATGTTAATGGCGGCATTGTAGCCAAACTAACACCAACGCACATTGGGTTCAGCTCTTGATACCGGCCACTCAGCCTATTGCAATGGCAATGAATCCCCCATCTTAATAACCACGATTGATTGACTAAAGAACGTCTCTAGTGAAAAATGGAGTAAGCGAACCAGATTCGTTGCGTCATTAGTGTTTAGCGTGTCACATTGTGCGCCATCAGCGCATAATCGATCGATGCCTTTAGCTGCCTTACTTAAACTGAGTAGATTTTCATGTTTCGTTTCTTAGCCATATTTTTTTCGATTGTTGCCTTGTTTATCTTCGGAGCATTCGCGCTGATCAATCAAGCAAAGCCTTCTCAGGCTGCCAGCCAGACAGGCCAGCAAGTTAAACAAGTAAATCAAGCCACCTCCAAGCCTTCAACAAAAAACATGACTGAATACAACAAACTATCCGCGGAAGAAAAGCGAGTGATCATCAACAAGGGCACTGAGCGACCAGACGGCTGGGGTTACAAGGGAGCATACACCAAGCACGATGCAGAAGGTTTGTACGTTTGCCGTCGATGCAATGCACCGCTATATACTTCCGAGCACAAATTCCAATCGTCTTGTGGCTGGCCAGCGTTCGACGATGAAATCAAAGGTTCCATACGACGCGAAGTCGATGCAGACGGTAGCCGTACTGAAATCTTATGTCAGAACTGCGGCGGTCACCTCGGCCATGTATTTACAGGTGAACGCTTAACTGTGAAAAATGTTCGACACTGTGTGAACTCGGTCTCGATGAAATTTTACGCCAAAGGAACCGAACCACCAAAGAAGATCGTGCTGAAGAAAAACCAAGCCAAGTCCATGACGGCAGAGCCTGGTTCGGAAGCAGGATCCAGTTCGGAAGCAGGATCTAGTCCAAAGCCAGAAACCGATTTGAAGACAGAGCCCGGTTCGGTTTCCAAGTAACGACGCTACTTTAGACCTCACAAGTCCTTTTAGCGACTCATTAGAAACTCAGTTTGTTCTCATAGAGACGGTATCAAGATGCAACGAATCACTTTTTCACTTGGCTTGATTTTGGTTTTTGGCTTGCTCTCGTGCACTGCATCGGCTCAGTCGGGGAATTCTCAAGCTGGCAGCAATTCAAAGTCTGCCGCATTTAAAAAGATCTCTTTTGAATCAAGTGACGGAGTCGCAATTACTGCGGATTTGTATAAGCCCCATCAGGATGCAAAAACGCCATTTATCGTGTTGTGTCATCAAGCGGGTTGGTCGCGAGGCGAATATCGAGAGATCGCGCCAAAGCTAAACGCCATGGGGTTTAATTGCTTAGCGATCGACCAACGGTCTGGCGGAAAGATTAACGGGGTCAACAACGAAACGATGCGACAGGCAAAGGCCGCCTCTAAACCGGTTCAGTATGTCGACGCCCAACAAGACATGGTGGCGGCGATCGATTATGCTAAAAAGAACTATGCTCAAGGAAAGTTAATCTTGTGGGGCAGTAGCTATAGTTCGGCGTTAGCCATTCGGATTGCTGGAGAGCATCCAGATAAAATCGATGGAGCTTTGGCGTTCGCTCCTGGCGAGTACTTTAAAAGCCAAGGCAAGTCAGGTAGCTGGATTCAGCAGTCGGCCAAGAAGATCAAAGATCCAGTGTTTATCACGTCCGCTAAAAACGAATTCAAAAACTGGCGCTCGATTTCGGAAGCGATTCCCCCTGAATTGATTCACACATTCTTGCCAAAAACGAACGGCAATCACGGCTCTCGTGCACTCTGGAAGCAGTTCGATGACAACGAGAGTTATTGGACGGCAGTGAAGGCTTTCTTAGAACAAGTCAAATAACTAAGTGATATTGGCTGGCCAAGGCAAGCGTCGTCCCGCATTCGGGCCGTCAACTTTTTAAGGGCATTTATCAATCCGCTCCCCTGCGCCTGCCCCCTTTCTGCTTGCGGTTGTTCCGGCGAACGTTTATCTTTGACGTTCCGGTTGGTGTGATGAAGGGCGATCGTTTTAGACGACCAGATTGTCGCCATGTCTGCATTAAAGAAACCAAGACGATCGGCAAACAGTTCAGTCTGTTCAACCCTAAATCTTAGAAGAATCTTATTTTAGCGTACTTAGAAAGAGTTCCGGAGCTGGCATGCGACATAGCGTAGTCGAGGCTCGTCAAACTTGGCGACACGGTTGCAGCAAGCTTCGTGAAATTCATGAATCTGGCGCTTCAGGGCTGAGCATTTGCAGCCAACTCACCGAGCTACTCGACTCGGTGCTAATCCAGATTTGCCAAACCGCGATCGACGAGATTTCACCGGATCTTGGATCGCGAGTTTCGATCACTCTATTAGGCGGTTGTGGTCGCGGGGACATTGCTCCATTTTCGGACGTTGACTTAATGCTGCTTTATCAGGGTAGTTTAACGGACGACATTATTGAGCTTTCGCGTCGCTTGAATCAGGACATCGCCGATTCAGGGTTGCAGTTGGGCTTCAGTTGCCGTACGCCTCGTGAAGCATGCACGATGTCGTTAACGGATGCGTATATTTTTTCGTCACTGACCGAAGCCCGTTTGCTTAGCGGCAACCCTGATTTATTCGAAAACTTCCAAGGGCGTTTTCGTCGGATTACCAACAAGAAAAATACCAGCTTGATCAAAGCGATCATTGCCGCTCGAGCAAAAGAGCGACACGAATATGGTGAAACGGTTTATTTGCTACGCCCCAACGTTAAGCGGTCGCGTGGGGCGCTACGTGACATTCACTTGATCCGCTGGCTAGGGTTTGTTCGTTTTGGCACAACGGATATCAAAGAGCTACTTGCTAGAGGTGCGATATCAACTGCCGATTCAAATCAATTGTTGGCTTCGCGTGAGTTTTTGTTGCGTGTTCGCAACGAGATGCACTTTCACGCCAACCGCGCGAATGATGGACTCGAACGAGGTGAACAGGTCCGCGTAGCAGACTGGTTGGGCTACGCTGGTAGCGACGCCTTACTGTCGGTCGAAAAGTTCATGCGAGATTATTTTCGGTACACCAGCCGCGTTAGCTATGTCTGTAAGCACTTCGTCGACAAAAGCGTGCAGCACAAGCAGCGTGGAACTTCTGTGTTTGGATCGATGATTACGAAGCAAGTCGACGAGCATTTTCGCATGGGGCCAACTTTCATTGGCGTTAGTGAACATGCAATCGACGAAGTCAAAACGCAGCTTGACCAAGTGTTGCGTTTGATGCAATTATCATGTTTGCACGAGAAAGCAATCGAACACAGCACTTGGATTGCCATTCGCCATGAGATGCTAAAACGCAGGTCAAGCATTCAATTCACTCAAGAATGTGCTCGCCGCTTCATGGCATTGCTCTCCAACACCAAGGGGCTCGGTGGGGCCTTACGGCGTCTGCACGAGATGACGGTGTTGAGAAAAATCATTCCCGAGTTCGATCATGCGAGAGGCCTGCTACAGTTCAACGAGTATCACAAGTACACCGTCGACGAACACTCGCTCAGGGCCCTCGAGCATGTGATTTCCTTCGAACAAGACCAGACGATTGTCGGCGAGACTTACCGAAACATTCGCAGTAAAAAATTGCTCCACCTTGCGTTGTTATTACACGACCTTGGCAAAGGGTTCCCAGAAGACCACAGCGAAGTCGGACGGCGCATTGCCGATGCCACTGGAAAACGATTTGGTTTGCAAGAAGACGATGTCGAGACGATTAAATTCTTGGTTCATAACCATTTGGTGATGTCGCACTTGGCTTTCCACCGTGACATCTTCGATGAAAGCTTGGTTGCTGAGTTTGCTGCCAATGTCGGATCGTTACAAATGCTATCGATGCTGTTTGTGCTGACATTGGCTGATATTAAAGGCGTTGGCCCAGACGTGCTAACCCCTTGGAAACTGGACTTACTGACGAATCTTTTCAGAAGCGCCAAACGAGTCTTAACCGGTGACTACGACGGTCGACTTGAACCTCGTCTGAAGGAAATCTACGATCGAGTATCCGAGTTGGGTAGTGACGAAGAAGAACGAGCATGGCTGCTACACAAAGCCGCCTGCATGCCGAACAATTACTGCCTTGGACGCTCGGTGACCGAAATCGCTGAGCGATTGCTAGAGCTCAAGAAAGTCGAAGACGGCATCTTGTGTTGGGTGAATCCGATACCTGAAACGAAACTGATTGAGATCGCCGTCGCCAAGTCATCGTCGCGCCGAACGGGGGTGTTCCACAAAGTCGCTGGTACCGTCAGCGGTATGGGGTTACAGATTCACGGCGCAGATATCAAACCCATCGGCGATGACATGGTTTGGTATTGGATTCAGTTCGAAGACCTGATGTTCAAAGGCGTGCCACCCGCGAGTCGATTGGAAGAAATCCGAGAGCGAATTTTGGACAAAGTCTTTAGCGAATCAAGCTGGGAAACGCTTCGCTTTCCAACCGTCTGGAAAAATGAAGACAAGGTCGCTTCAGAAGCAGAACAGCCAGAAATCCAAGTCAAAATCGACAACGATACGGTAACCAACGCAACAGTCGTGGACGTATTCTCAAGTGACAAAACGGGACTGCTGTACAAGATCGCACGAAAGATACACCAACTGCAACTGGATGTAACCTACGCGCGTACGATCTCGTATGGCATCCAAGTGATCGGTGTATACTACGTGACCGATGACGACGGAAATAAAATTCGTGACCGCGATCGGCTGCTACAAATACAGGCAGAACTTCAACAAACATTGGTCAATTTCTTGGATCCCTAAATGTATTCTCCGACTTGCAATTTGTTTCAGCTTGGCAGTCGTGCCCCTCATCGCAAGCTGTGGGTCTATCGCACCCTTGGTTTGTGCTGTTTAGCATTGGTTGTCGTCAGTGGAGGCTGCCGCAAGGATAGCGCGGAATGGAAAGTTGCTGCGGCTACTAACGAACAAGCCAATGAGAATCCGGAAGCAGCGATTGAGTTACTTCAAAAAGCACTGCAGATGGATCCAGAATCGTCATTTATCAAACTTCGCCTAGCCCGATTGCTGGCAGAAAACGATCAAGGCGACCTAGGGCTGACGTTATGCGATGAAGTTTTGGAAGACGAGCCACGCCATAAATCTGTTTGGTTTGTTCGTTCGCATTGCTTACTGTCGGTGGGACGCTTTAAAGAGTCACTGGCAGCCTACCAAGAAGCGGTTTCTGACGTCGTTGACAAAGGCCCCGACGAACTCAACCAGTTGGCCTACCTTCGAGGCCTCGCAGGTTTTGAACTGGACAAAGCCTTGCGGCAAATCGACACCGGGATCCGGGAGTATCAACTACAGATCAACGCACCAACGGCACAAGGTTTGGCTGGTTTTATAGAGGCTCTATCTGGATCAACCACGTACCCCATGCAAACCTGGGGCGGTTTTTCAAATGTACCAATCGAAATCAGCACCATCGTCAGCGCGAGCTTACTTTCTCGTCACACGGACAACGGACACTTGTTCGTAATGGATATTTTGAACGCTTGGATTCAAGAGGAACAGCAGGTTTGGTTAGCCAAGAATAAGGGACTAGAGCTTTTGATTGAAGCACAAGAGAACCTGAGCTCGATAGCGCCCGATTTGGAGTCAAAGCAGCAAGCCAACATTGAAAAAACAGCCGACCTGATGGAAAGAGGATCTGGAAAGCTGCGTCTGCTGTTGGCAGCGCGCAGTTTAATCTTCGAAGATCAAGGACAGTCCAAACTGGCGGACCTCGACCGCCTCTGGCTTAAACAAATCGGTGCTCAACCACAAGCAATCTACGACGACTTGCCAAATGACGATGAATGCATGCTGCTGCTAAAAGATAGCTCGCCCTTCTTAGACACACGTGGTTTTGTAATCACTCAGATGCCATGGCAGCTAACTTGGACCGAGCAAAGCGGAAGAGTCCTCCAAGTCAAGGAAACTAGGTCAGTGGCTTCCTATGGTGATTACGACAGCGCCCTACAAGCCCTCGACCTTGCCATCGCCGGCGCCGAGATTCGCCTGCTGGTATTGAACAGTGATGTGGTCAATCGAATCGAACGTTCCATAGACAGTATCCGAGTACTTAAGGAGAGAGAGACTCGAATCGTTGCGGTCCTACGACACCATCGCCGTCAAGCTCACCTCAAGGCCCAGCAGCTTGAAGCGGCCGAACTAGACCAGCGACGAATCGAAGAGCTTGGCTTTGAAGCAGATTCCAACCTCTTCTAATCAATCAATCAATTCGTGGCAATCCGATTCGATCAAAACCCTCGGTCTGCCTGCACGTCGGCAAAGTCTCGCAATTGATAATCGATACCGGTTTTGTCTAGTATTCGGCACAACCCACGTAACGCGACGCCAAAACCATCGGGGCCGCTGAAGCCACCGAATTGACCGCCACCCTTCACATGCGGTTCCAAATCAATAAACACACCGGGTGCTCCACGTTTTTTCATCCGAGCATCCAGTTCTGGCAAGAACGAAACCAAGTCTTGGAAGATCTTCTCGTGACCCGAATCGCCAATGTCCGCTGGCACAAAGTGCTTCAACGCTTCCTCGTCAACGTGCTCAACCCGCGCACCTGGATTGGGGTTGGCAAAGTCCTTGATGTGGATCCAGCCCAAGCCCGGCTTCATCGCCACGTACTGCTGGAACACTTCTTCTGTGGACAATCCCATCGTGACCAAATTTCCGCCATCAAAGATCAACAGCATCGCGTCGCGGTTGACCTGCTGGTTGATCCGAGCCAAATAATCGCCCGTCTGGCCAACTAGGTTTGCTTCGACTTCCAAGCCATAAGTCAAACCGTGCGAGTCACAAACATCAACGATCTTGCCGATCTGATCGACCGCTTGAGCGAAATGGTCTTCGATATCGCTGCCTCGTGGATGATAAAACGAAAAACCACGAATCAGTTTTGCACCCAACGCATTGGTCAACTCACAGGCTCGGGGCACGTCTTCGGCGAGGTACTGGTCAAAAGGGCGGTAAGGCGTTGTTGTACCGTCATCGACATCCAGCAACTTGGTTTTCCCAATCGGTGATCCCAGCGAAGATACGCTCAGCCCGTACTCATCGATCTTTTGCTTGACCGTTTCCAATTCAGAATCGTCAAGCGCCATGACGTTTTTAATGCCATTGCCAGCATCGACAAACCGAATCGAAAAGTAGCGCATGCCCAAAGCGGCGAAAGCAGAAAACTGCTGGTCGAGCGTTTTGTCGTTGGCGGCTTCGTCTGCAAAACCAGAAAGTAAAATCGATGGTGCCATGATTGTTTCTTTATATGATTAGCGTGCGTAACCTACAGCGTCGGTCTGTCTAAATCAGAGCGACACCGTCGAACTACTAAAGCGGAACTTATTCGGGATAATTAATCGTAATGACAGAACTGATCCCGCCACGTGGAGTAAACTTTGCAGTTAGAGTCACCTTTCGTGGTTCCACCATCGCTACGAAATCGTCCAAAATTCGATTGGTGACTCGCTCGTAAAAAATGCCCTCGTTACGAAACTCTTGTAAGTACATTTTCAGGCTTTTGAGTTCAACACACTTTTTGTCCGCAACATACGAGAAAATCAATGTGCCAAAATCCGGCTGGCCAGTCTTCGGACAAACCGAAGTAAACTCCGGGCAAGTGATTTCGTTCAGGTAATCACGTTCGGGGCATGGATTTTCAAATGTTTCCATCAAGTCGCGGAAAGGAGTCGTCATCGTTACAATTCTCTATACTAGTTGATTCAAATTAGGCTTTGTCCCAAAATCGCCTTTCGCTCTGCGAAAGTAGCGTTTTCACGAGTAGCGTTCGAGCTTCTCGCCAATTTTCACAATCCGACAAGATACTCGCGACTTGTTTTTTCGACCAGCCGTCCATGTTTATTTCCGAAATCTATCATTCGCGTCAGGGCGAGGGCTTTTTGACTGGAACGCCCAGCGTTCTGGTACGAACCAGTGGCTGCAATTTGCGCTGTGGATTCTGCGATACGCCATTTGCGTCGTGGAAACCCGAGGGCGATCACCTGTCTGTTGACCAAATCACCCAAGCTGTACAACATCATGCCCAGGCCCCTTTGCCGCCCATGCAGGCCCAAACACCGGCGGCCAGCCATGGCGCGTTGGGAGATTTTTCGTCGATTGAATTCGATTCGCACGATGAAATCACTCGGCACGTCATCTTGACTGGCGGCGAACCGATGATGCAACGCGAGGTCATTGAGCTGTGCGGAGCCCTACAGCAGGCGGGTTTTCATATCACGATCGAAACGGCTGGAACGATTGACCGGGAGTTAAATTGTGATTTGATGTCGATCAGCCCCAAGCTATCCAACTCCGATCCGCAAGCCAGCAGAGCAGGGCAGTGGTTGCCAAAGCACCAGCAAGCTCGACACCGACCAGAAATCGTTCGCCAATTAATCCAGCGACATTCGTACCAACTCAAATTCGTCGTTAGCCAGCCCAGCGACCTAGACGAAATCCTGGCCTATGTGGAAGCAGTCGGAAACGTTGATCCCGGAAACGTACTCCTGATGCCCGAGGGGATCAAACAGCGGGATCTTGATCAACGCGAACAATGGTTGGCGCCTCTTAGCGACGAACACGGTTTCAAGCTCTGCCGCCGTTTACACATCGCTTGGTATGGCAATCTACGCCGAACGTGATCGTGTTTTGCTTGTCCCCATAAAAATGAAACAATACTGACCGTAAATCCTGACAACTGGCGAACTGGCTGCTAAATTGTCGCCAACACGGGCCGCGATACCGATCAAACCACAACAACGTTTCGACCTCAGCACCACTCAATCAACCCTTTTATATCTTTTCTATGCGAAACTTTACCTTTCTCGTTTTTGTAATTTTGACGTTTTGCTGCTGGGGAGTATATGGACCCGTTTTGCATCTGGGACAAGAAGCACTCGGTGACGGACCAAAGCAGTTAAGCTCGCTACGACCATTCATCTGCGTTGGGATCGCCTACTTTTTGATCGCTGTGGTGTATCCGCTAATTGTGCTGTGGACCAAGGGCGAATCGGGGAGTTGGTCGGTTGGTGGTTTTGTTTGGTCATTCATTGCTGGTTTGGTCGGAGCAATCGGAGCACTTGGAATTATCTTGGCGTTCAAGTTTGGCGGCAAACCCGTTTACGTCATGCCCTTGGTGTTTGGCTTAGCGCCCGTCGTGAACACTTTCGTCACGATGATGATGGCTGGGACTTTCAAACAAGCGAAACCGATCTTCTTTGTCGGGATTGTCTTGGCTGCGCTCGGTGCAGCAGGTGTGCTCCGGTTTAAACCTGCCAAAGCCAAGGTGGCCGAGCCCGTAAAAACAACAGCAATCCAGATGACTCAGAGCATCACTCCCGTTTCACTGCAAACTGATGCCCAGACTGACACAGAGACCGACCAGAACACGACGCCGGACGCTTCAAGCGACACTGAACCAGACGCCAACACTGAAACCGAATCGAATTCCAATGAACCAACCGCTGATCAGCCAGAAAAATCAACTGAAGTTGCCTCAAGCGACGAAGGCAAAAAAACTGAGCCCAACTCCATGCTGATCGCTTGCTGCATCGGCTTGACGGCGTTGTGCTGGGGAGCCTACGGTCCGGTATTGCATAGCGGACAAGCCAAAATGCGGGGCAGTCGACTACGACCGTTCCTGTGCGTTGGCCTGGCTTACTTTGCCATCGCGGTGATCGTACCGATCATGTTGTCGAGTAAATTTCCAGAACCCGGTTCGTGGAACAGTGCGTCCGGAATTGGTTGGTCCCTTCTGGCTGGAACCACGGGCGCGATTGGTGCTCTGGGGATTATCTACGCATTCAATTTCGGTGGCAAACCGATTTTCATCATGCCGTTGGTTTTCGGTATCGCACCAGTAGTCAACACGCTTACTGAAACCCTCTCCAAGAATTTACTCGACCAAGTAACGACGCCGTTCTTGATTAGTTTGGCGATGGTGATTTGCGGAGCAACGATCGTACTGGTGTTCGCCCCAAGAGGCCCGAAACCCAAACCCGCTGCAACGGAAGCGTCTTAGCCAACGCCACTGGTGGACTTTTCAAAGCTCTTAATTTTGAGCGGAGCGCAGAGCAGGCCTTTTTTGTTTGCGACTCGACCGCACGTACGGCACACGAATTTCGGTTTCTTGACGTGTTGGATGTAGGTGACCGGATCTTCTTTGAGAAGCTTCTTGATTTTGCACAGAGTTTTAGCCATTGCTTTGCCATGATTAGAAAGGGTAGCACGCGACAAAATAATGCGTGCGGAATCCCGGGGCGTGGCTGGCTAGAGACTTGGCGATTGGCCGAAGTCATGGCTCGCTGCGTTAACGGACGATCGTGATTCTACTCGGTATCCGATTTATTCTCAAGGTGTTAATATCACGGTGAATGCTACGCTTTGAAGTGTGTCTTGGCTTCAGCCGTGATCAGATGATCACGGAAAGAGGTACCGGCAAGACGTTTACCGCTGCGAACCTGATAGTTACGGTAGTTGTCAAGCGTTATGAATTGCGTATGGGTGTTGAGGGCCCTGTTTGAAGCAGGGAATCGCCGTACAACCTATTTTTCCACGATCGTTTGATCATGGCCTCATTGAAGCT
>CAZORR010000077.1:6127-12899 GCA_964582115.1 uncultured Pirellulaceae bacterium | reverse complement strand
GAGCTGTACAGTTTTTGATTAGTGTTCATTAGTGAGAATTAGTGTTCTTTTTTAGCGTTCTTTTTTCAAACTAGACCTCCACTATCTGCCATGTCCAATCTAGAACGCCTCGAACTTGCCAATCGCATCGCGAAATCCGCCGGACAAGTAACACTCAAGTACTTTCAAACCGACCAATTTTCGGTTGACTACAAAGGCGACGGCTCGCCGCTAACGGTCGCCGACCGCGAAGCCGAAACTCATCTACGAGCCGAAATCGAAGCCCACTTTCCCGACGATGCCATCCAAGGTGAAGAGTTCCCCAGTAAACCGGGCACGTCCGGATTCGGCTGGATCTTAGATCCGATCGACGGCACCAAGTCGTTCATCTCCGGAGTCCCCCTGTACGGCACCATGATCGCCGTCGAAAAAATCGACAGCGACTCAGCCAACGACAACCACCCTCGCCAAGCAATCATCGGATCGGTCTACTTTCCGGGCCTCGACGAAGGCGTCTATGCAGCCCGAGGACACGGCGCGTTTTCATTCAAAGGTGATCAACCACCCGTCCCCGCCAAAGTTTCGCCGCGAAACGAACTTGGCAAAAGCGTTTTACTAACCACCAGCGTTTCCGATTTTGCACTGCGCCAATCCGACCAAGCCTACGCCGAACTGGCACAACAGTTTTATTTCAGTCGTACTTGGGGCGATGTCTACGGATACTACTTGGTGGCGGTTGGTCGAGCCGAAGCGATGGTTGATCCGGAGCTAAACGTCTGGGACGCAGCAGCCGTCCAACCCATCATCGAAGAAGCCGGCGGGCGCTTCAGCGACTGGAACGGCGATTCAAAAATCGACACCGGCGATGCCGTTGGCTCCAACGGCAAATTCCACGACCAAATTCTGCAGATTTTAAATTCACAAAAAAGTTGACCAAGCCCCCTCATTCAGCACCAACTTCCAAATAACATGAAACGTTCCCTATCACTGGTCAGTTTGCTGATTGCTTCACTGTTCGCGTCACTCGGTTGCGTCCCACAAAACACGCCTCCTTCACCCGAAAAAAATGACGCCCCTACCGAGACCACGGTGGCCGAGCCATCCACTGTGATTCGCACGGACACACCGCCACCGCCGCCCGTTCGGCGTACACAATCGGCGTCAACAACAACTCCCTCTCGAGCCACCTTAGCAGCTGCTGGTGCAATCTTTGGACAAAACGCCAAAGTCGATTTATCAAAATGTACCGACGTAAATTTAGCTCTCGAACAACTCTCCAGTATCACCCAACCTAAACACATCATCTTTGCAGATGAAAACCTAAACGATCACACCTTTGCTCTAATAACCAACTTCCCTAGCATCGAACGCCTCGATCTTGCCAATGCCAACCTGTCCGCCAATTCAGCCAGCCGATTGGCGTCACTGCCTCGGCTGAATTTTTTGAATTTGCAAAACGCAAACTTGCCAGCCCAAGCAATTCGACAAATTGCACACTCACGATCCTTAAAACAATTCCGCTGTGCCGAATCCACGATCGACGATCAATCACTACAACAACTTGCTTCAATCCCGTCCTTGCAAGCGGTTGATCTGAGCCATTGCAAATCGGTTTCGGCAAAAGGCGTTAGCCATTTATCTGCCTGCCCACGATTGAAGTTTTTGAAACTCGCCGGCAAATCAATTAGCAACGACGCCCTCAAAGCCGTTGGCAGCATGAAGTCACTAAGAATCCTTGGCCTCAACGACACATCCGTCTCCGATGAAGCCATTAACCAACTTACCAATTTGAACTTATCAGAGATTCAACTCGTCAGAACTTCCATCGGTGATTCAACCGTCAAAGCACTCTCAAAAATGACCAACCTATCGGTCGCCAACCTGCGGAACACAAACATCTCAGATGTGGCTTTGCAGCACTTAACGGCATGCAACCAACTTAAAAAGCTCGAAGTGAGCGAATGCAACCAACCGGGAATCACCGACCAAGGCTGCGAATACCTATCCAACATTAAATCATTGGAGAGCCTCAACCTGTGGCTGTCCAAAATCTCCGACGCCGGTCTAAAGCCACTCGTCAAGCTACCGAACCTGGCCACGCTGAACCTAGACAACACCTCGATCACCGACCAAGGCACGAAAACCATCGCCAAAATGAAAAACTTAACTTGGCTGCACTTAGGCAAAACCAAAATCACGGACGCATCCGCCCCCATGCTCAAGTCAATGACCAACTTAACATTCTTGGACATTACCAATACCGCGTTATCAACTCAGGCCAGCCAAGAAATTACCGACGCACTCGAACCCAATTGCGAAGTCAAACGCTAACCCAAACGCGTCACGACTTCTGCAGTAGCCCCTCGACGTAACCGCGAAAATCAACCATCCGATCCGGCGGAGAACCTGGCCCAATCACCAGCGGCCCCGCATCCCCCTGCTGACGCAAACCATGACTCCCTTTGACCAAGCTCGCATCCAACGGAATCACGTTCATCCGATAGCGAAAACCTAACTTCTTTTTCGCAAGCGCAAACGCAGCATTCAACTTGGAATCCATGAACAACTCACACGGGTCGTAGCCAGGTTTGCGATGAATATCCACGCACTTCGCAAAATCTGGCGCGTTGACATCATCCATCCAGTAGTAGTAGGTAAACCAACTATCTGTTTCCGCCAACGCAATTAAGTCTCCACTACGATCATGATCCAACTGCAACTCCGCTGGATCCACCACCGCAGCAATCCCCGGACATTCCTCCAGCGTCCGGCGTACATTTTGTTTTTCACTGGTTTGTTTGACGTACACATGCGCCAACTGATGATCCGCCACTGCAAACGCACCACATTCACCCGGAATCAATCGCTCGCCAAACGGTCCGCTGCGAATATTCAGATAGCCAGCCGATCGTAAGACACGATTGATATGCACCGGACGCTCCACTGGCGTCAAACCATACTCGGATACCACGACCACCTGAGCATCAATGTCATTGGCGGCGGCGATTATCTTTTCCACACACTGATCGACTTCCGCTACCCGCGCCGGATCTTGGATTGGTTTTCGCTGGTAGTCGTAATCCAGATGAGGCAAATAGGCCAACGTCAGCGAAGGCTTTTTTTCGCGCATCACCACCGCCGTCGCATCCGCAATCCACTCCGAACTCGGCAACCCCGCGTTGGGCCCCCAAAAACTAAAAAACGGAAACGCCCCTAAACGACTTACTAAATCGCAGCCCGATCGATCCAAAACATCGAACACTTTCGAACCATCACATCCATAATGCGGCTTTGGCGTCACACTATATCGACAGCCCGACGATTGGTTGAACCACCAAAACATTTTTGCGGTATCGATCCCATCGTAGAATTTGTCCGACTGAATCAACGAATTGGCTTGCTGCCAAAACCTGATCTCTTGCGTATCTCGAAAGTACCAACCATTCCCCACGACCCCGTGTTCACTGGGCGGCTTTCCGGTCAACAGGGTTGCTTGTGAAGTACAAGTCACTGCCGGCACCGGTGATTCCCAAGGCACTGCTGTCCCCACCGACGAACA
Source organism: uncultured Pirellulaceae bacterium (assembly GCA_964582115.1). Classification (GTDB taxonomy): domain Bacteria; phylum Planctomycetota; class Planctomycetia; order Pirellulales; family Pirellulaceae; genus Mariniblastus. The sequence continues at coordinate 9,361 of CAZORR010000077.1, read as the reverse complement.
ATTCGGCGCGTGCTTCAACAGGCTTGGAGTCAGGCCAACTACGTTAATAATGCACAGTCGTTTCAAAACGGTCTCAAAGGTTATTAGTTTTACAAGCTTCCGAACAAGCCCGACAAATCCTCAAACGCCACCAACAAGTAATAAGACTTCGTCAAGTAATCGGAATTCGTTTTCCCAGCCACAATACAGGCACCAGCATTGCCAACACCGTCAGCGAATAAAACATTGAATTCGGGACCGCTAGGCAACTTACAACCGCATCCAAAATAATCAGACTTCGCAGTACCGAAATCACGCCCATCTTAATTGAGCGAGGAGATGGGGCAATAAACGCGTTCCACACATGAAGCACGATACGCCACGATATTAACACAACGATCGCTGGGAACCATTTTAACAATCCTGGGTTCAACATTGGATCGGGAAAGAAAATCGACAAACCAGCAATCCCCGCCAAACCGCTCACCACCAACATCATCGCCATCCCTAATCGGACTCGCTGCCCGATCTGGATTTGAATATTTTCACGCGATTCATTCTTGGCCAGCAGTGTGACTCCGGCGATCAAAATCGCGATCACTGCCGCCCACCCGACAACGATCGGTGGAAACCCAAACCAAATATCACTTGCCGAAAATCCACTTCTAACCGTACTGGCTCCCAACAACACATTAAAAAACCGACAAGCCCCCATCGCCAACGGCGCCAGCCAGGTTCTTTTTAACGGTCCATCGTACAGCCAAATCGACAGCACCAGTGCCAACCCACAAACCAAACTTCTCACTAATGCAGCCCAGCTTAGCTCTGAACCAACACAAGCCACCACACCCGCGGTCCCCGCAAAAACAACCCCCAACACCAACAACCCGGTCGCTACCGATCGAGCCACCCCAAGCGAAATCGCCCCCGAGGGGATCGGCCGCCCCGGACGCTCAGACGCATCGACCTCACAATCGAACACGTCATTCAAAACCATGCCGCCGCAAAACAAACAACTCGTCGCCGCCAGCAACAGAGCCAACTCAACCGTCGGACTCCAGCTACCATGTGCAAACAAAAACGCGACCAGCACGTTCGTCCAAGCGGTAGGCACATTCGCAACCCGCAGCAACCGTGCCCAAGCGATTAACGAACTGGGCTGCGAATCCGAAATCCCAACCGGAGTGTTCACTGTCGATGAATTGGCTTGTGGAGCATCGCTCATGCGTCAATTTTCACAGCTTGGGAGATTTGGGGATTCAGAATTTGGACAACAATGGCGGCATTGTAGTCACGTTGAGCGACTCAAAATAGCCATCCAACTGATCCCGCAGGGTAGCTTAGTTTTGAAGCTGGGTGTTTTGGTAACCCGCTGCGTTGACGAGGACCCCGTAAAAATCATCGCTAACGCGGCGGGTTACCTTGCATCAGCGCAAAAAAGAAACCCGGCCGTCAATTGACAACGACCGAGCTTCACCCCCCTGGGTATTTCATCCAGCGGCTATTTGACAATGCAAATAGCCGCTTGTGCTTTGTACTGCTACTATCGGAAGCCCATTCAATTAACTTTGCCTTAAATGGTCAACTTTGCCGAACAGGCAATTCCGGTACTATTTATCGTTTTTCCGGTTGATAGCAGTCAGTTTGAGTTAACCGGTCCGGTAGATCTGCCGATCAACAATAAGTGGCTCCGCGCCTTTATTTTCAGCCCACCGAACGCCGCAATTTGATGACCATCAAACAAAACAACAGCTGGTTAACTGTCCTTCCATCTTTGGTAATCCCGATCTGCGTCGGGTTAACTATGTACTTAGGGCTTTCGTATCTAATCGAACAATCGATTCTGACAAACGAGCTACTGGTCCGCTATACGACAGGACACCCGATTTCTCGCTTCACAACGGGAATGTTTTTCATTGGCGTGGCCTCGTTGGTCATGATTGCCAAAAACGTTTTTGAGCAATTCTCAAACGAAGCAAAAATCCAGCTGGCCGCCCAAGACAAACAGACAGACGCTGAATCTTCCTCTCAAACAGAAACCACCACGCCATCTGAAGTGACCGGCGTTACCCAAAGAGCCACCGACTTCCAGAACAACTTATCGGAATACCCGACTTGGATCAGCGAACACTACCTGTGGCAGCGTCTATCAGGCGCCATGGCGTACCTGCAACGAAGTGACTCCACCACAAACCTCGAAACTGAACTCAAATATCTGAGCGAGCTAGACTACGAGCGTCAACAACAGCGATTCGCATTGGTTCGAATTCTAATTTGGGCCACCCCGATGCTCGGATTCCTAGGGACCGTTTTGGGAATCTCGGAAGCCTTAGGGGGAATCAGCGTCGGTCCGGAGAACAACTTTGAGACCATGATGAACGGGTTGCGTGGCAGCTTGTACGTTGCATTTGATACGACTGCTTTGGCACTCATGCTTTCGATGCTTTTGATGTTCGGTCAATTCTTAATTGATCGATTTGAACTTCAATTACTGTCCATCGTCGATACTCGCGTTCATGCCGAAGTAAACCGCAACTTTGACCTAGCGACGACCGATGCTCCAGCGATGAAAGCGTTTTCCAAGCAATTTCTAACAGCATCCAAACAAGCAGCGATCGATCAAACAAAAGTCTGGAAACAATCCATCCAAGCCGCGCAGCAAGCGTGGTCGTCAACGCTGACCGATACAAACGAAAACGTCCAAAGCAACCTAACCAACGCACTCAGCCAAAACATCGACCAGCTTACAACCCAACTATCGACGGCGATTGATCGAGCAGACAACGCGATGGCTCATCGTTGGCAACAGTGGCAAGTAACCTTGTCGGATAACTGCCGACTACTATCCCAACACCAAACTCAACTGGCCGAACAAACAAGTCAATTCAATGCCATGTTGGGCGAAAAATCTGACAACCAACAATACAAAAACGCCATCGAACAAAACGATCAAGCGATCGAAGCCACCAAACAACTTCGCGAAACGCTCAGCACATTGTCCGAATCAATCCAGACGATGCACCAAACGGCGACCACTCAATCTCAGATTGCCAACCAACTGGCTGACACCGCTGCCAAACAGTCAGACGCTCAACAAAACAGCCACTCCGATCGGCAGGTTGTGGACAACAAACTTTACGAAACACTCAACACGCTGTCTGAATCAATCAAAACATTCCAACAAACGCCGGCTATTCATCCCGAAATCACCAACGAAATCACCACAGCCGCCGCTGAACAAACTGACAATCAACC
>CAZORR010000077.1:2598-6027 GCA_964582115.1 uncultured Pirellulaceae bacterium | reverse complement strand
AGAGCCACAGGTTTTCACAAGCAAGCTTCGTGTCTACGACACCCAAGATACCGACCAATCCAGTCGGTTGATCCAGGAAATGGAAATTCTCAGAGCCGCGTTCCAGACAATCCCCAACGTAGAACCAGCGGACACACCGATTGTAATGTTTCGTGAGCGAGAAGGCCTAAACAATACGACTGCAAAAGATGTACAGATCGATTTACCAGCCAACACACACCAATCATCTACGCCGGACACGGACGTTGTATTCCAAACTGAATTTCAATCAGAAAAACCGACCGCTGAAACACTCCGCCAAACGAATCAACGAGTTGCTGACTTTTTGTCTAACCAGAACCGTTCGATTCGTCGACCCTCAGCCGTATGAGTCGTCTTCGCAAAAACCGAAACCAGCCAAGTGTTTCGCTGTTTCCATTTTTGGCAGTGCTAATCTGTACGCTCGGCGTGCTGATCGTGATGTTGGTGTTGGCTGTCAAATCGGCCGAGGTCGCTAAAGAAGCAGAGCAAGCGACGCAAGACCAAACGATTGCCGACCAAACCGAAGCCGCAAAGCAACGTCTCGCGCTCGAAAAATTCCGTTCCGAATCCATTCAAAATGCTCGCTCGGACGTCCTCATACGACTCGCTGAATCTCGCGAAAACCGCAGCTACCTGTTGCAAGATGTCGCCGACGCAACCAAACAGTTGAATGCTGCCAAACAGCAAATCCAATCACTCAAACAATCAATCGTTGACGCCGATAAAGCTAACCTCCCCGCGACGACACCTGCGGAAACAAAATCAAAACAAGCTGCGATTGATAAACTTAAACAACAAGTAACCACAGCCAAACAAAACCTCGACACACTTCGCAAAAAATCCAAAGACCAAGGGCCAACTCGTTTTAGCTTGGTTCCGCATCAAGGCAGCGGCGGCACCTTTCGTCGACCGATTTTCTTAGAATGTCTCGAAAACCAGATCCGTTTGCAGCCGTCGGGCATCACTTTACACAAACAAGATTTTGCCTTGCCGATTAGCGCTGGCAATCCACTCGACGTTGCTTTATTAACCATTCAAGAACACTGGCAACAACACGATGTGGCTGGCAAACATGGATCGCCGTATCCACTGATCGTCGTTCGTCCGGACGGAGCCGAAACCTTTGTATTGGCACGTCGAGCCATGAAAAGCTGGACGGATGAATTTGGATACGAACTCGTCGATGCCGACAAACAGATTGATTTTGGGGCTCCCGATGATGTACTCGTTTCAAAACTAAACGAGGTAATCCAACATTCGCTCGACCGGCAGACGCGACTCGCTCAACAACGCTACGAACTTGAACGACATCTTTCGCAATTTTCGTCCAATCGAAATGCCTCAAGTTTTTCAGTATCCAAACCAGGCAGCAGTTCAGTAACCACCAGTGCCTACCAGGCCTCAAGCGGCAACGGGCGTTCGGCAACTGGATTTAATTCAAATACAACCGCAGCAAGATACCGAGACTTTGGCTCCGGGGCTCAACAAGTAAGCTACCTAGCCAATCGCACCCGAGCAGAGCAAAACGCCGGCAATACCAACAACCAAACAGGCAGTACTTTAGCAAATCGCAATCAAAAATCGGCTAACAACGACTTTCACAACAATAACAATGACTTCCGTCAACGCCATCAATCAAACAACAATGGCCCAACATCCAGTAGTCGATCTGCATCCAACAATCAATCCACATCCACGGGTTCTTCGGCTGCAGGCAACCTAGCTGGCCCTAACTCACAACAACTCAACTCACAGTCCGGTAGCTCACAGCAACCTGGTTCGTCTGCGAGTTCGTCAACGCCCAACCTAGCGAACCGACGAGGACAAGGCTGGGCGTTGCCTTCGCGTCCCCAAGGCGGCACGGGCTACCTACGGCCAATCACCGTTGTTTGTTCTGCCAATCATTTACTTATCAAAACCGCTACCGGTACAGAACGATCCATCAATTTCGAATCGGGAGCGGTCGCTGCGATCGACGTATTGGTTGAAGAAATCTGGAATCGAATTGACAGCTGGGGAATCGCAGGGAAGGGCAGTTACTGGAAGCCTCAACTACGAATCAAAATCATACCTGGTGGTGAACAACGTTTTACCATGTTGCAAAACATGCTGCAAAACAGTGGCTTGGTAGTCGATCAGGAGGCTAACCAATGATCAACAACCTAAATGATGGACAAGATTCGTTTTTGGATATCGTTGCCAACCTGGTCGGGATTCTAATAATTCTGGTGGTCGTCGTCGGCGCCAGCGCCAGCAATCGAACTCGACAAGCCCCCGTTCAACCGCACGAAGACCTGCAAGCAGAACTCCAAGCGATCGTCGATACAATCGACACCGAAGCCGATTTGACTCGAAAATTAACCATCGACAACCAAGAACTCGAACAGCAAATTCGCGAACAAAACTTATTGGCAGCAGGCCTGTCGGACAAACGTCATCAGATTTTAGTGCAGACAGAAACTCTACGCTTACAAGCCACCGAAATTGAATCCGAGCTAAAAGCAAAACTAGCCAGCTTCGACCAAGCAACTCGAATCGATCGAGAAGCACAAATCAAACTAGCCGCCGCGGAAGAGTCATTAACCGCCGAACTTAAAAACGTGCAGGCTCAAACGACCGCTTTGGCCGCCAGCTTCAAGCCAGCAAAGAACAAGCAACTAAAGCATTACCCCAACCCGATCGCCAAAACCGTCTTTTCAGAAGAACTTCATTTCCGTTTGGCCGGTGGCAAAATATCCTTTGTACCGCTCGAGCAATTACTTGGGTTGATGAAAGCCGAGTGGCGTTTAAAAGCCGAACAACGTTTGGTAACTTCCAATCGCACCATCGAAACCGTCGGGCCGTTAGACGGTTTCCGACTACAGTACCAACTGCACGCATTCGACAATGGCCCTGCCGGGGCCAGACAAGGCCGATCAATCGGACTGGACCGATTTCAAGTGATCCCTCAACCCAACCAGCCAAATGAAACCGTCGCCGCGGCACTGACCGAGGGTTCTCAATTTCGCCAAATCTTGTCTCGCCACGAACCGAATCGAACAACCGTTTCAATCTGGCTTTATCCGGATGGGTTCGCTGACCACCGAACGATCAAAACATGGTTGCACGAACACGGTTTTCAAATGGCCAGCTGGCCACTCGATCACGGCCGTCATATCTCCGGCGGACCCAACGGGTTCAAAACATCCGCTCAATAACGCGAACCGATCGAGACTCGCTTAAGCAAAAGTGTTCGTAGTAATACCTTTAGGCTTTTCGCTCGGAAGCAAACTCGCTACCTCCCTGCTAAAACGGGTATAGAAACAGTTCAACTGATACAATGAACCACCAGTCCGGTTAAACGCCACACTCCCAATGCAACAACCATCACTAGAAATCTAGATCACCTACCCGCTTTTCGGACGCCTT
>CAZORR010000077.1:0-2498 GCA_964582115.1 uncultured Pirellulaceae bacterium | reverse complement strand
AATGCAACAACCATCACTAGAAATCTAGATCACCTACCCGCTTTTCGGACGCCTTCTTTTCTGGCCTGCCAAGCCAACCGAAACGCCTCCACGTCGCCAAACTTTTCTACCGCGAACGACTTGGTTCGGCGCCGGCCATGCCCGTCGGTCCACTGCGCCACCCACGACCAACTGTGATACTCAAACTCGCCGCGACGATCGACCTGTTGATGCAGTCGCACTCCAACAATCCCGGAGCGATTACGCGTCGACGGAGAAAGTGATTTTTCCACAACCGTCATCCGCTGAGCCTCAAGTTCGAGTTCATCGCGAAACTCCTTCGCCGCCCTCAAAGCAGCCAGTTTGCCCCCGTGAATCGAATCCGCAAAAAACTTTGATTGCTTCTGTCGTTGGCGCTGCATCCGAACTTCCCAGCCACCAATCGTCCGCCCCGCTGAATTCAATTTTTCGATGCGAGAAATATTTCGGCGAGGATCTCTTCGGGCCATAAATGAGTCACCATTGAACTTTGACCTGAGTGCCGACGCCGATGCCCAACATGCCAGCTAGGTCCATCCCAACGATCTCAATTTCAACCCGCTCCGACTCACCGACACTCGCCACCATCGTGGTCTCTGGCTGACCATGTTCTTTTTCAAACAGCCCAACTGTCTCGTGGCCACCAAATTCAACACGAGCCTCTTCATTGCCCAAAGCATCCGCCACTTGAGAACAATCAATATCCGTAATCAGCCGCCCATCAGCGGTAACTTCGGTTACCTTGCCCGTCGCATTCGTCGCCAATTGCCTGCTCCAATTCAAACTTGTCTTGCACTGTCTATCTTGCACTACCTAAAAAGAAGCCATGTTTCGAAACATGTTTCGAAGAAAAGCCTTTCTAACACGATACCATGTCAAGAGTTATCCATTAAACCCCCAGCCCAGTCTGAAACCTATAATTTCTCGGCGAAGCCCCCAATGGCGAACATTATGTGAGGATTTTTCTGACAATCGCTTTTCCAACCGCAAACTCGCGTCTAAAATCTTTCAAGTCGAAAATTAAGAATTCCAAATAAACCAGTACAATTTCTTCCCGTATACGATTCAAAAAGTGAGCACCAGCGTGACACAGCCTGCAAATCATTCTGACATCCGTCGTTATGCTATCCGCACCCTATTGGGGCTAAGTGCCCTGCTTATCCTACTGGCGTCGACTGCCAACGTCATGGGATTGCAAACGGACGCGAAAAATCCGCCGTCGACAAAACAACAAGACGATAACGATGAAGGGCAAGAAGAAAAACTACCTGAGTTCTTGAAGATCGGTAGCCCAGCCCCAGCCTTGGACCTTGACTACTGGCCGACGGACAACAACGGCTTGTTGCCTCCAGTCAAAAAATTTGAACGCAACAAAGTATACGTAATCAACTTTTTCTTAATTGATAACGAGTACTCCGTTCGCAACCTTAAACCGATGGTCGAGTTGCAAAAAAAACACGCCGACGATGGAGTACAGGTCATTTGCATTAGCAGTAGTGACCGTGAAAAAACGGATGAATTTCTGGACGGCAAAGTTAAAAAGAGCGACGAAACGTACATCGATCTTTTGAACCCGATATCTTCCGCAGTCGACTCCGACCAAACGGCCACACGAGACTACTTGGCAAAATCCGGCATTCTGACTGCTTCGACTTTCGTCGTTGGCAAAACTGGAAAAATCGAATGGCTTGGCAGGCCAACCGACGTTGCAAAGCCCCTCGCTCAAGTCGTCAGCGGCAAATGGGACCGCAAGGCGTTCGCCAAAAAAATCGAACCCAAACAAGAACAACAATATCGCCGGGCTACGGCAAGCCGGTTATTTGGAGAGTGGATGTTCAAATTCTCCAAAGACAAAAACAACCAGTGGGATGCCGAATCGTTATTGGAACACCTGGCGCAAGGAGCCAAGGACCCTGCCAACAAAGCATTTCGGACTAGAATTGAGCTCACCCGAGTTTCGATGATGTTGCGTGCCTACGCAAACAAGATCGAAATTGAGAATCTAGAAACCGACTTGGCTGCTGCAATACGAAGCTTCACAAAGCACAGCAAAGACGATCTTAATTCGGAGCTGAACGACACTGCCTGGGAAGTCTACGAAATGTACGAAGCTGGCCTCGCGGAAAAGGAATCCGTAGTCATGGAAGCAGCCAAAGAGATGGCCGAAAAGGCACTCAAGTTCCGCCCCGAAAGTGGCGCAGTTAACGACACCGTCGCACACTTCGCCTACTTGGTGGACGGCGACATCGATCGAGCCATCAAGCTACAGGAACTTGCGGTTAAGAATTCGGGTGACACGCAAGGAGACTCACTACAAAAATTCTTGGATTTTCTAAAAAATGAAAAAGCCACTGGTGAGAAAAAATCGCTACAAAAAAATGGTGACAATGAAGGAAGTGACGATTCAGATTTCTAAACAATTGAAAACTCACAATTCTGGCTCGCAACATGGACGTTGCAAATCGGAGTACTTTATCAAC
>CAZORR010000076.1:0-13005 GCA_964582115.1 uncultured Pirellulaceae bacterium | reverse complement strand
GACGGGCCTTACCCTTGAGCTCCCGACTAGCAGCCACTAACAACGAATCCGATAATGTCCTAGAATCATAAATGAAAACTGCTCCAAAAAACTGACTTACGCGGATAAGGCTGAGCAAATTTCCAATTTTCTCCTACATCAGTTTCTGGTAGCTTTTTACTCGCCGATCGCCTAAGGTACTAATTCTGAGGTGCCTGAGCCGAAGTTTCGGACAGAACCGGCGGCTCGCGGTTACTTATTGCTAATTATGAAACTGTCAATTTAACTAAGGTAAGTGAGTGCGGACTTGAGTTTACCCCCAACCAATCAAAGCAACCAACGAGTTATTGAAGTCATACGCGCCAACCGCGAAATTAGTCGACGCCGGATATCGTCGGTGTCTGGTTTGTCCGTGCCAAGCGTAACACGTTTGGTCAACGAACTGGTTGGCTCAGGATTTTTGAAAGTTACTGAATCGACGTTGGTCGAGGGAGCTGGCCCAGGACGGCCTGCCAGTATCGTTAGTCTCAATCCAGCTTGTGGCTGCGTTATCGGTGTGGACGTAGGGGAGCACCTCATTCAAGTCGCCTTGGGCGACATGAATGGTGGAATCATTAAGGAGACGCGAATACCGACCGATGCCGATCAAGGAGGTGATGTCACTTGTTCGAACATTGTTCATGCGATTGACGAGGTTTTGGCGTTTCACAATGCAGCCCACCCGGAAAACGCTCCGGCGTTAAGAGCTATCACGATCGGGGTCCCCGGAACGATCGACCCGATTTCATCAAAAGTCGTGATCGCCCCCATGATCAACGGCTGGTCCGATTTTGATTTGAAAGCCAGTCTTAAAGATCGCTTGCCACAAGTTAGTTTGCGCATTGAAAATGATATCAATGCTGCGGCGATCGGAGAGTACGCCGTTGGAGCCGCCCAAGATCAAAATAGCTTCGTTTTTGCATCGATGCGTGGTGGTATTGGGGCCGGAATCTTCATTGACGGCCAGCTGTATCGCGGAAACGCTGGTTTCGCGGGTGAGTTAGGCAAGATGGTGTTTGACTCCAACTTTCGTTTTTCGCCAGCTGAAGGGGTGGGAAATCTCGAATCGATATGCGGTGAGGCTACCGTTTCAGCAACCGCCAACGATCGAGGAGTTGATCTTCGCTCAGGTAAATCGGGGCAACCGACAATCCAGTCGCTCTCTGAAGCTGTCGCGCAAGGCAACCCAAAAGCGATTGAAATTTTTGAATCGATCCTTGGCCACTTTGGCTTGGCAATCGCTAACGTTGCCAGCTTGCTTGATCCGGGCGTGATTGTTGTTGGTGGTGACATCCACGAAGTGATGGAAATGGCTGTCGAGCGATTAAACGATATTATTGGGCGACTGGTTCCTTCGCCGGCAATGATCGTCGGTTCGTCTTTGGGAGATCAGGCGGTCCTAAGAGGAGCGGTCTATCAAGCTCACAAGGATGCTTGCGACCAACTGCTTGTTTAGTTCTTGGATGTTTTCAGTAAGTTGATAGTGATTGATAATCGCGTCTTGGCTTAAACCCCCTGTCTTTCGCAGGTTGCCAGTGTGGTGCTTGACGTTGGGTTAGGTTGCAAAGCTGGTTTTTAGAAATCCGAGTTACATTAAACCGAGTATTTTTTTAAACTGCTACTCGGTGCTGCAACTAAAGGTCGCTCGTATTCAGCTCAACTGAATTTGAGATTTTGAAGTACGGTATCACCTACTAGTGATTTGTCACGGCTAAGACTTGAGGTAGATAAGCTGAGCCGCAGGGCGATAGCCCTCGGTTTTTGCAAAAGCACCCTAGCGGCTGCAAATTGGTTTATTCTCAAATTAACCTGTTACAAACCACTAGAAGCCGATGTCACTTTCGGTTCAATCCCAGCATTACTGGCCAGATGGCGATGCCACTTGTAGATTGGATGCGTATTGTTCGACTAGTTTTTTATAGTTTCCAAAAAACGCCAAGGATGGTGTTGTTGTGCAAGACCCGTTTGCAAATAAATCAAATAAGAGTTTTCAACGCGAAGTCCAAATGTGGATGGCGGTATTGATGTGCCTGTTGGTTGCATTTCTTTACTTGGCGGTCAAACGTATGGTGGGTACCGAAGAAGCGACCCCAGCGCATATCTTGAGGGCCGGTGTGGCTCAGGTGACACCGCCTATCGATCAAAACGCTGGTGTACCGTTGTCGTTAAATCGGTTGCAATTGCCAACTGCACCGCCGGTTTTGTCCGGTGCGTTTTCAAATAATACGATTGCTGGAAATAATACGTCGATTCCAATTTCAAGGGCCGAACCCAAACCCGATCATAGAACGTTCGGACATCGCGAGTCTTCAAACGAATTTCTTGCCACGGCGGTGAAAGCGACCAACGCTAACGCGTTTGAGCCTGACCGTAAAGTGTCGATTCCCAAGCCGGATTTTGTTGCAGCAAACGAAATTGAGCCAATTGAGATAGTCGACAAATCCGCGAACGAGACAGCGGAAGCGATTGGTCGACGACGGGCTCAGCAGTTGGCGATGATGACCAGTGGTTTGCCAAAACGGTTGAACCAAATTCAATCTTCGGTCAAACGAGCTACCGCAGAGTTGCCGTTGGAGGGTGCGATAACGGTGTCGAGCCCGCCTGTTTCATTGGATAATGCGTTTGTGCCAAGTAAACTCGCGCATGCGATTCCCACACCAAACCGGGCGCCGGTTCAAGTTGAGAAGCCAGTTCGATTTGAAAATAAAGTGTCGCCAAAGCGAGTGCCGGCCAAGTCACTTCCCGTTCAGCCAATTCTGGAGAAACCAGGTTTGATAAAGACAGATTTAGTAAAGACTGAATCGGTCGAGGCTATTCTGGTGCAACCAATTCCAACGCCGAATTCGGCTCAGCCAGTCGCGAATAAATCGTTTTCGATTAAGAAAACCTTTGCCATAAAACCGCTCCGGGCGAAGCCAATTGTAAATGAGTCCAATGATATCAAAATCCCAGAACGACCCATTGAGCCTGAGCCATCGGTTTCGAAGGAACATATCGTCCAAGCTGGCGATAGTTTTTTTACAATCGCCCAACAACAGTACGGTGATGCTCGATGGTTTCGTGCGTTGCGTCTGGCAAATCAAGCAGCTGTCAAAAACGCAGACGAACTACCTGCGGGATTGCCATTGGTTATTCCAACCACCGAAGAGCTTGCCGAGCAATTCCCGGCATATTCTGTGCCGACATCCACTCAGCAACCGGCTGAAGTCGATCACCGAATCTATGTGACGCAAGCCGGCGATACTTTGTTTGATATTGCTCGACGGAAAACCGGTCAAGGCTCTCGATTTTCCGAGATTATTGGTGCCAATCAGTTTCGGTTGCCGGCACAGATTCGAGCATCGGACAGCCTGCCCGCGGGGGTCCACTTGGTATTGCCGGAATCTAAGCTACAATAGGTGAACAAAGGTTTACTGGTTGGTGTTTTGTCCGCGGTAAGCCTTTTGGTTCTGGAGGTAGTTGGGATCGCCTGAGTTTGCCAAGTGTGAACTGGATCGAGTTAATCGGAAGTCTGGCGATATCGACTAGCCTGAATTTTAGTGCTGATCTTCCATGTTGGCGAAACGCTATTGTTTGCCAGTCGCTTAAAATGTCAAACTTCATGCTTGCTAAAATCGTTAGTGGTGGTCAAACAGGCGTGGATCAAGCCGCGCTTGCGGCGGCGATTGCGATGGGGGTCGAACATGGGGGATGGTGTCCTGCGGGTCGCAGGTCAGAGCGAGGGCGAATTCCCGCTATGTTCCAGTTAACTGAAACCTTCGATCGAAACTACACCGTTCGAACCGAAAAGAATGTGATGGATTCTGACGCCACCATGATTTTGTTTCGCAACGTATTGTCGGGCGGCACTTTGCTAACGGAGCGGTTAACACTTAAGCACGATCGCCCATGCCTGTGTGTGAATCTAGATATCGATAACGCTTTTGTTGAATCAATCGATCGTATCAAAGCTTGGTTGGACCGGCATTCAATCGAAACGCTAAATGTCGCTGGCCCAAGGGAGTCGACATCCCGAGGCATTCAACTGCAAGCGGAAGTTTTCCTCAAACAAATGCTCGCCGAAGTTATCGCCTAGTGATTTACCAATCATAAAGTGGCTAGTTCGTATTGCCGATTTTAAACCGAGTTTCTGGCCAAGGCCATTATCACGAGTCACTACCACGAACTGCCACAAGATGATTAAGTATGATTTGGCACTTGGGGTAGTTTGGCGCTAAGCCAAAATTAGCTAGTGGCAAATATTTTGACCGAAAAAAACATAGTCGGCGCTTAGGGGCGGATTGATTTCCGTTAGCAAAGTTTTCGTTTGCAATTGTTTATATGGTTTGGTTCAATGAACGACCGACTCTGATTCAGCGAGAATTTTCGAGTCAGATATCACGCTTGAAAGGAATAGCGATTGAGCCAGTTTAGCCCAGAAAATAAATCTACCCTTTACGACGCTTCGTACGAACACGATAGCTGTGGTGTGGGTTTTGTTGCCAACATTAATGGCACTCCTTCACATCAGATTGTTGCGGATGCCTGTTTGATTCTTTCGAGGATGGAGCATCGCGGGGCCTGCGGTTGCGAGCCTGAAACGGGCGATGGTGCGGGGATTTTGACTGGCATCCCAGAAGGGTTTATTAAACACTTGGCTAAAACGATCGGCTTTTCGGTCGGTCACGATTTCATTGCTGCGGGAAATGTGTTTCTGCCGATTGACGAAGCCGAACGTGAAAAGTGCAAGAATCTGTTCGCCCAGAACGTGAATCGGTTTGGGCAGAAGCTGTTGGCATGGCGAGAAGTCCCGATCGATCCAGATCGGGCTGGCATTGGGAAAACGGCACGACGCGGTATGCCGGTTATCGCACAAGTGTTTGTTGGATCTGCAAAAGGACTAACGCAAACGGAGTTCGAGCAACGATTGTATTTGATTCGGAAAAAGACGACTCATGCCGTCCATAAATCGGAAATGATCACCTCGGACAAGTTTTACGTTTGTTCGTTGTCGTCTCAGGTCTTGGTATATAAAGGAATGTTGTCCACGGCTCAGCTGCCCGAATTCTACGATGACTTGCGAAACCCGTTGTATTCAAGTCATCTGGCGATGGTTCACTCGCGGTTTTCAACCAATACGCTGCCGAGTTGGTCTCGGGCCCAACCGTTGCGTTGGTGTGCTCATAACGGCGAGATCAACACGTTACGGGGCAACCGAAACTGGATCACCGCGCGTCAAGGATTGATGGACAGCGAGCGTATTGGGGATGACTTGCGGCACATCATGCCGGTGATTGAACCCAACTGTAGTGACTCGGGCGAATTTGACAATGCAATGGAATTGCTGATGATGTCAGGCCGCGAGTTGCCCGAAGTCGTCATGATGATGATTCCAGAAGCGTGGCAAAAGCATAACGCGATGGATGCGTCGAAACGCGCTTTCTACGAGTACCATTCCTGTTTGCAAGAGCCTTGGGATGGTCCGGCTTCGATTTCGTTTACCGATGGCAAAATGATCGGTGCGGTTTTGGACCGAAACGGTTTGCGTCCAAGTCGTTATTACGTGACCAATGACGACCGAGTGATCATGGCCAGCGAAGTGGGGGTGCTGGAAATCGATCCAGCGATCGTGGTCAAAAAAGGCCGCTTGGAACCCGGCAAAATGTTTGTCGTCGACTTCGAAAACAAACGTATCGTGGCCGACCAAGAACTCAAAGAGAATATCTCCTGCCGCAATCCTTACGGGGAGTGGTTAGAAGAGAACCGCATTACGTTCGATCGTTTACAAGCTGGCAAAGTACCGGATTACTATAGCGAAGCGGACCGAATCGCGAGATTGCGTGCCTTTGGTTATACCAACGAGACGATGGAGTTCATGCTGCTTCCATTGTTGAAGGTCAAAAAGGATCCGATCCTTTCGATGGGCAACGATGCGGCACTGGCTTGTTTGAGCGATCAACCTCGATTGTTGTACGATTACTTTAGCCAGCTGTTTGCTCAGGTTACCAACCCGCCCATCGATTCGATTCGTGAAGAGATCGTGATGTCGATGGCGACTTATATCGGCCCCGAAGGTAACTTGTTGGAAACCACCGACAAACAATGTGCTCGGCTGTTTGCCGAAACACCGATTTTGGACGCCGATCAAATGGCATCCATTCACGGGTTGGCTCATCGCGGTTGGAAGTCAACGAAGATCGATATCACGTTTAAGAAGGCTGATGGCGAACGAGGCTTCATGGACACCTTGGACAGGATCTGTGCTGAAGCCGAACAGGCGATCGAGGATGGTTGTTCTTTGGTGACGTTGACCGACCGAACGGTG
Source organism: uncultured Pirellulaceae bacterium (assembly GCA_964582115.1). Taxonomy (GTDB): domain Bacteria; phylum Planctomycetota; class Planctomycetia; order Pirellulales; family Pirellulaceae; genus Mariniblastus. The sequence continues at coordinate 6,683 of CAZORR010000076.1, read as the reverse complement.
GATGAACACAACGTGCCGATCAGTGCGTTGCTGGCTGTTTCGACCGTGCATCATTACTTGGTCAAAAAAGAGCTGCGGACTCGCATCGGCATTGTAGTCGAAACCGGCGAAGCACGAGAAGTACATCATCATTGTTTGCTAACCGGTTTTGGCGCTGACGCCATCCATCCGTACTTGGCTTTGGAGACGTTGATCGAGCATCATCGTCAAGATCCCGATTCGGACATGACCGCCGAAGATTGCTTGGACGCTTATCAAACAGGTGTCAAAAAAGGCATGCTGAAGGTGCTTGCCAAAATGGGTATCTCGACGTTGGCCAGCTACAAAGGTGCTCGGATCTTCGAAGGCATTGGTATCAACAGCGATGTGATCCAGCGATCGTTCCCGGGAACGGCCAGTCGAATCGAAGGCGTCGGGTTTGATGTGTTGGCGGCCGAAGCGATCCGTCGTCATGAACTGGGGTTTGGAGATCAAGACAACGGGACGGATGCAGTCCAGCGATTGGATACGGCCGGTTCGGTTCACTGGCGACATGGCGGCGAAAAGCACGCTTGGAATCCGCTGAACATTGCTAACATTCAACACGCAGCACGTGCAAACGATCCAGACGCTTACGAGCGATTTAAAAACGCGATCAATCAACAGACCGCCCGCGAATGTCATTTGCGAGGACTGTTTAAGTTTCGGGCGCGAACATCGATTCCGTTGCAACACGTAGAACCCGCCAAAGAAATCGTAAAGCGTTTCTGCACGGGAGCGATGAGCTTTGGGTCAATTTCGGCGGAAGCTCATGAAACTCTAGCGATTGCGATGAACCGGTTGGGCGGCAAGAGTAATACCGGTGAAGGCGGGGAGGATGCGCGTCGTTTCACGCCGGATGATAATGGCGACAGTCGTCGATCGGCGATCAAACAAGTTGCGTCGGGTCGATTCGGAGTGAACGTGTTTTACTTGTCCAACGCCGACGAGATTCAGATCAAGATGGCTCAAGGAGCCAAACCGGGTGAAGGTGGTGAACTACCTGGGCACAAGGTCAACGAAACGATTGCGGCGACGCGCGGTTCGACGCCGGGGGTGACATTGATCAGCCCTCCGCCTCATCACGATATCTATTCGATCGAAGATTTGGCTCAGCTGATCTTTGACCTGCGAAACGCCAATCCTACTGCTCGAATCAGTGTCAAACTTGTTTCTGAAGTCGGTGTGGGGACGATTGCGGCTGGCGTTGCGAAAGCTCACGCGGACAATATTTTGATCTCGGGTACAGGCGGCGGTACCGGTGCATCACCGCTAACCAGTATTAAGCACGCGGGTATGCCTTGGGAACTAGGGATTGCCGAAACGCATCAAACGTTAGTCATGAATGATTTGCGAAGCCGAGTCCGATTGCAGACCGATGGTCAGTTGAAAACCGGACGCGATGTGGTGATTGCGACGTTGTTGGGAGCCGAAGAGTATGGCTTTGCGACCGCGCCGCTGATCACGATGGGGTGCATCATGATGCGTAAGTGTCACTTGAATACGTGCCCGGTTGGAATCGCGACGCAAGATCCAGAACTGCGTAAGAAGTTTGATGCGTCTCCGGATCATGTAGTGAACTACTTGTTCATGGTCGCTGAAGAAGCACGCGAGATCATGGCTGAACTGGGGTTCCGTAGTATCGATGAAATGGTCGGTCGCGTCGACGCGTTGGACGTTGACGATGCGATTGACCACTGGAAAGCCAAGGGCTTGGATCTTTCAAAAATGTTAGCTCCCGCGATCGGTCAAAATGCTGGCGAGCCCATGTATTGCACTCGTGATCAAGACCACGGCATCGATGATGTTCTTGATTGGACTTTGCTTGAGAAATCGAAAGCTGCGATTGAGGAAATGCAGCCGGTCAAAATTCAATCGCCAATCAAAAATACAGATCGAACTTGCGGAGCGATTTTGAGTCATCATGTCGTGAAGGCTTGGGGGGCTGAAGGGCTACCAAACAACACGATCGCCATCGACTTAGTTGGATCGGCAGGGCAAAGCCTGGGAGCCTTTTTGGCAAACGGGATCACGTTGACGGTGACTGGCGACGCAAACGATTATGTTGGTAAAGGGCTTTCAGGAGGACACATTATCGTAAAGCCGCCAGTTGAATCGACGTTTGCTGCGGAAGAGAATGTCATCATCGGCAATGTGGCTCTGTACGGGGCGACTGATGGGCAAGCCTTCTTCCGAGGCGTTGCGGCGGAACGTTTTGCGGTCCGGAATTCAGGCGCAACCACAGTAGTAGAGGGCGTGGGTGATCATGGTTGTGAATACATGACTGGCGGTCGAGCTGTAATTTTGGGGAAAACGGGGCGTAACTTTGCGGCCGGTATGTCCGGCGGTATCGCTTACGTTTTTGATCCGAAAGAACAGTTTATTGCCAATGTTAACTTGGACTTGGTTGAAGTTGATCAAGTCGCCGATGAGGCCGACATCGCCGAACTGAAATCATTGATTGAAGCCCACACGAAGCTGACTCAGTCTACTGTTGGCCAACAGATTTTGGACAACTGGAGCGATCAGGTGAAGTTGTTTAAGAAAGTCATACCGACGATGTATCGGTTAGCGTTGGAACGGCGGGCGGCTGAATCGAAACGAGATGATTCGGCATCCGAACCGGTCAGTATCGTTTAGGTAGTCTTTAGGCGTTCAACAGGCGGTAGCCAAAGCAAGGATGGCAACAACATCTGCCGGTTCAATTTTGGCAGATGGATGTAGGAAACAGCAAACAGGAATCAGAGGAACTAAGATGGGCAAGCCCACCGGTTTTATGGAATTCGAACGCGTCAACACGGGCAATCGTGCGCCTGCCGAACGCGTTGGTGATTGGGATGAATTCCTTGTCCAGATCAACGACGATAGCCTCAAGGATCAGGGCGCTCGTTGCATGAACTGTGGTGTGCCGTTCTGCCATACGGGTGAAAACATCGGCCGCATGACCGCCGGTTGCCCTGTGAACAATTTGATTCCGGAGTGGAATCACCTGGTTTACGAAGGTAAGTGGAAAGAGGCGATCGAGCGATTGCATTCGACCAATAACTTTCCGGAGTTTACCGGTCGTGTCTGCCCTGCCCCGTGCGAAGGTTCTTGTGTGTTGGGGATCAATGAAGATCCTGTAACGATCAAAAGCATTGAACGCAGTATCGTCGATCGCGCGTTTGATGAAGGCTGGGTGACGGCTCGAATTCCGCTAAAGCGGACGGGAAAGACTGTGGCCATTATCGGATCAGGTCCAGCGGGTTTGGCTTGTGCTGACATGTTGAATCAAAAAGGCCATTTAGTCACTGTGTTTGAACGCGATGACCGAATCGGTGGTCTGTTGATGTACGGCATTCCCAATATGAAGCTGGATAAAAAAATTGTCGAACGGCGTTTGGATTTGCTCAAGCAAGAAGGGATTGTTTTTAAAGCGGGCGTAGACGTTGGTGTTGATATCACAGCCGACCAGATCAAAAGTGATTTTGATGCCGTGGTTATCTGCGCCGGAGCGACTGCCCCACGCGACTTGAAAATTCCCGGCCGAACGCTCAGCGGTGTTCACTTTGCGATGGACTACTTACGAGGCGCGACATCGTCGTTGCTCAGCGAAAACGACTTTGACATTGATGCCAAAGACAAAAACGTGGTCGTCATTGGCGGCGGCGATACTGGCAACGACTGCATCGGCACCGCAATTCGTCAAGGCTGTAAGAGCGTAACGAATCTTGAGATTGTGACGGAGCCACCCGAAAGTCGCGCCGCATCGAATCCATGGCCGCAATGGCCGTTGATTTACCGTACCGATTATGGGCACGCGGAAGCTGCTGCGAAGTTTGGTGACGATCCGCGGATGTTCGCGGTGGAAACCGTTGAGTTCTTGGGGGATGTGGAGTGGAATTTGACGGGCTTGAAAACGATTCAGGTCGACTGGACGGTTCAGCGGCCAGGTGTTGCACCGTTTTCGCAGATTGAAGGCACCGAAAAAATTATCGAAGCGGATTTGGTCTTTTTGGCGTTGGGTTTCTTAGGTCCTGCTCCGGGCTTGATTGAAGATTTTGGTTTGCAGACCGATCAGCGTTCGAACATTTCGGCGAACATGACGGATTTCGAAACCAGTGTGCCGGGCGTCTTCGCTGCCGGCGATTGCCGTCGAGGCCAGTCGTTGATCGTGTGGGCGATTCGCGAAGGTCGCGACGCCGCCGAAGCTTGCCACGATTACCTCGTGGCGGCCGACGTTTAGTGCTGGTGGTTGTGAGTTTTTCGAGTTGACTAAGTAGCGACCGACGTTAGACTCGTTTGGAATGCAAGCTACGTTTGGAGCACAGATAAGATAGATAGTGACTATCCCGGGGGTTGGTCGGGCTGCCTATAGGAACCACGCAAACTAAATGCTGAAAAAACTTGGAGTTGCCAGGTTCAAAACGCCTTCACCGGGCCTTAGCAATATTTTTAGCACCGAATTTACCAAGAGAATACCCTCCTAGCCCGAGATTGACATGATTGTCAATCAGCCTGAATTGCTGTCACAAGATACGAATACCGCGCTGGTCTCTTTCACGGTTTTGTTAAACTTGCTTGTGTCGTTATCGCGCTAAATAGGTTTTGAAACGCGCTCTAGGCGTGTCAAGCTGAGCTGGATGTCATTTTAGCAGTGGACAGGATCTCTAGAGATTCGCGCTCAATCGCGTCAATCATCGACTTACCAAAAATGGTTACCGATGAGTCAAGTTCTGTAATGACACCACAGTCAAAATTAGCTGAAGTAAAATAGCCTGGATCAACGATCAACAGAATGGGAATAGGCCAGTCTTCGAGCGTTTCGTCGATCTCCTGAGGTCGAAAGGAGTAGCAGGGATGATTAAAGTCCAATGCAAACCAGTCTTCTTCCGCTCCAGACTGCTTCATTGCCCTGAGAATACTTGTTCGTAGTTCGTCAGCGTGACGGATTTGGACTGGCTTTGAGAGATTGGCAAAATTGGGGATTTCCCATTTTATCCACGGCAAGCCGACGATCTTTCCATCCGAAAAGATCTGCAAGAATCGGGTCCATTTCGCATCCGCATCGCCGGAGTCAAGCCTATGCCAACCGCGTTGCGAGAAGTAAGAACGTTCGTGTTCAAAAACTAAGTTTGACCATTCGATTTGGGACATCTTGATAGTACTTGTCAAGTCGCCGCACAAAATGGATCGGATCGCCTCTTCGGTTGCCAAGCCATTGGGGAGCTTGAAGTGTTTGGGGCCAGGGAAGCAAACGATCCAAGAATCTGTCCAAGCCCCAAACCAAAACGCATATTCTCCGTTTTTGTCGTATATGCTTAAGGCATCAATCCGTTCCGAAATGACTTTTCGTTCACACTGGAATTCCAATGACGCCGAGACTCGGCGGAACGCATCAAAAACGGCAGGATCGCCTAGCGGAATTCGTGATTTCATTGGGAGTTTCACTACTACTGAGGAATATCCGGACAATCCAGCCAACCTCGATATACTCTCGCTAAGGCTTCAAAATCTTCAGATTTTTTGGCAAGGTACTCTCTCAGGTGTGGCTTCATTTCTCCTTGTACCCAGAGACCAATTGCATCACACACTTCATGGTTCATTGCATTGCCGGCATCGTCGTACAAGTCAATCATGCTCTTCAGGGCAGTGTCTGGGTCATTTTTAAACAACTGCTCTAATTCTTGCATTTTAGCGTTGCATTCATCGTGGTTCATTTTTGTCCTTAGCCTAGAGGAATATGAGTGTCTCTTCGATTGGTTGTTGTCGTCATCGTATCTTGTCTTAAAGAGTGTTTTACCTCCGACAAACAGTTCAGCGACTCACTGAAGTTTCCGTTGCCACGTTTTACAACTGGCAAAGAAAGCTCAGACAATCGGCCGACGTCAGAGTCTCAAAAAAACGAAGGGTTTGATCTGCTCAATTGCTAATCCGGCGCATTCTCAACAATGAATCCAAACTGTTTTGGTGCGACGTAGTTTTCGTAGCAGGGACTACAGACGAAATTAATTTTACTGGCACGAAAACTTGGGGTAGTTTGTTCTTCGCATTTTGCCCAACAAATGGCACAATGATGGTGTGATGGCGGACTTATTTCAACTGCTTCCCACTTGATAGAATCGTCCAAAACCAAAAATACTCTCTCTCCCCAATAATAGTCAAAGACTTCGAAAACTGCGCCGCTGTGTAGATCCTTAAAGAAGCCACTGGCACTTTCTTGCATCTGGAATTGCCATTCCTCACCTTGTGCAGACCAAAGACCGACACAAATGGCGGAGCCCTGTCGCACAAAGCCCCGCTCACCCTCAACCACGACCTTCGCTAGTGGCGAGAACTTTCCCAGCAATGAACACCCGTCATCGCCAACGGAATTCAGAAAGAAGGTTCGCTGTCCGCGACTACACTGCACGCTATCATCACCATCGTTCACCAAACCACTCCTCCAATTGTCTTGCCTTACACCATCCGAAATTCACTCTACCAGTTCCTTGCGTCCACTGCCTACGGATTCGGCACTGGCAAGCGTAAACGTTCTTGAAAACGACTTGATTTGTTCACGGATGAACTGACTCACCGCCAAAGACCATCAGATTCTCGAACTTCTCAAAGCCCTCCGCGGAGAGGGTGACAATTTTTCGGACAGGTGGTTCATTAAGCGAATGAAGCAGAGGGATTGTTGGGGA
>CAZORR010000075.1:0-13031 GCA_964582115.1 uncultured Pirellulaceae bacterium | reverse complement strand
CGTTTGGCCAATTGCAACGATTTACCGATTGCAACGATTTCGTAGTTGAGACGGGGCGAATGACTTAGTTTATTTGCATAAATAATAAACAGCTCCAGCTTGACTATCAGAATCGACCTAGGTTTCAAATGACGACGTTTACGCACCAATGGAATGAGAACTATTAATACAAGCAAGTGATACGCATCACTGCACAGCCTCTTATCAAATCAATGTTTCAACAAAAAACAACCCACCAATCGGATCGACCCACTGGTGCTTCACCGCGCCGGCGTTCCAAATTCCGTTCAGGAACAGCACGCTCAGGCGTAGCTGCCGTTGAAGCGGCGTTTTGCTTTCCGCTAATCCTGATATTGATGATGGGCACGCTAGAAATTTCTGCTGGGTTATACCTGCGAGAATCCATTTCGATCTGCTGCTTTGAAGCTTGTCGTGTCGGTACCCGCAGAGGCGCAACGGCTGATGATGTAGAGGATCGGGCGATTGAAGTGTTGGCTGATCGAGGCGTTGTGTCAGCTACTGTCACGATTACTCCAGACAATTTCGATTCTTTGAATGCACTTGACCAAATATCAGTTGCCATTACCGCCCCCACTGCTGGAAACTCAATTTTTATCTTTGACAATCTTTTCAATCGGTCGGTTAACTCCAGTGTCACGATGATTCGCGAATTCGATGAGTAAAACAAAATAATACAGAAACGTACGCACTTAGATTGCATAAAGAAAAGACAATGATCTCAAAACTTAATCCAATTCGTAAACGCCGTAGACGCACTAGCAGTCGTGCGGGTGCAACTGCAGCCGAATTTGCAATGGTTGCCCCGGCATTCCTCGTCGTGATCGTTGTTTGCGTCGAGTTTGCGAGGCTGAGCATTCTGCGGAATACGTCTCACAACGCGTGTTATGAGGCTTGTCGTTTTATCATGACCGAAGGCGCCACTGTCGCAGATGGTCGTGAAAGAGCGCAAGCGGTTCTGAATCGATTGGGTAACGTACAGGCAACAATCTTGATTAATGGCGTGGATGGTTCAGTCGATTCGGCTGGCAATGTCATTGGCGAGTTAAGTTTTGATACACCAGAGGTAGTCGTTGAGGTAGAAATACCGTTAGCAGGAAACACTTGGGTAATACCTGGGACCATGTTTGGGGATCGGTCGATTCGAACTCGCATGACAATGCGAACCGAGCGTTACGCTGGCCTTTTCGATGCAGCAACAGCTGGTAACTGAGATAAGTACTTAAACAATCGCGTGTAGAGAGGTTGGGAGAACGAAACGATGTATAAAAGTCACAAAATCGAAAAACGATCAAATCGTCGTGGGGCAGTTATCCCCATGTTTGCAATTCTATTACCCGTGTTGCTGATTTTTTGCGGGTTTGCAATCAATCTAGCGTACATGCAAGTCGCTTCGACTGAGATGAAGATCGCTACTGATTGCGCTGCTCATGCGGGCGGTCGAGCGATGAGTGTTTCTCAAGAAGATGGCACTGGTTTGACGCTTCAAGAAAGGCGAGATCTGGCGATCGCATTTGGAATTGAAAAGGCCCAAGAATTGGCTGGGATAAATACGGTCCTAGGTAGACAGTTGTCTGTCGGTGGGCAAGGAAGTGGTAGCGATATCGAAATCGGTTTCGGGCGTTCTGTGCGAGGAAACGATGGATTCGGAATGTACGAGTATACTGAAATCCCGGAAGGCGAAGTGGCCAATGGCAATTCAAGGCCTTCTAGTCTTCACGTGTCTGCCAACATGAACGTGCAGTTGCCTTTTCGTATGCTGAGTACAACGAACACTGCTGGTCTCTCGAGTTTTTCGCCATCACGAAGGTCTGTGGCAACGCAAGTGAATCGAGATGTCGCTTTAATTTTAGATCGCTCTGCTTCCATGCTTCATTTCTTTGACCGAGACTTATTGGAAGACACCATCGACGATCTTTACAACGAAGAACGGGAATTTTTCGTCTATATTTTCTGGACGGGAAGCGATTGGGAATTGCGAGAGGTTGACTCTTTCACGCCAGCCCCAACAAGTTGGTTCGGCCCCTTTCGATATAGCTCGGGTCCAACAATTCGTACACTAATTTCGAAAGAGGAGCGTGACGATGCCCTCGATAGGGTTGCTAAGCGTAATTTCAGTGATAATGTTATTTATCAGCTGGAGCGATGGACGAATGAAAATCATACGCTGGGATTGCATTACAGTGAACGGTTCCAAAACGATCCTAGTCAACCCGATTATGACCCCGACGATGATCAGTTTGCCCACGGTGACCGTGACGACCTCACTCAACCCATGGCTATTTTTGCTCGTGACTACGAAAAAGAATATCGTCAGGGGATACCAGGTTCACCGCGATTCAGTCGAGGTGACTTGCAGGCTCAAGGCGTCGAGGCATTTCTTAACGTCCTAGAGGTGACCGATCAAGAAGAATTGGTCTCGTTAGTTACCTTTAACAGTTCGGCTCGTATTGACTGGGAGTTGCAAAGGCCAACCGACGATGAAGGTGTGCAGCCATTCGTAGACGGAAGCTACGCAAATATTCGTCGCGAGATGTTGACGCTCACGCCCGGCGGCGGAACGGCCATTGGGGATGGGCTGCTTACCGCGATTCCAGCGATTATTCCTGGACCGAATGACACAACGTCAATCGCCCGGCCCTTTGCCGCCAAAACCATCGTTGTTCTTACTGATGGTAGCAACACTTCTGGCATTAGCCCGGCAGATGCGGTAAGTCAAATAGCGGATAAGGCGAATGTTACGATCCATACGATAACATTGTCATCGGGAGCGCAATCACTGGCAGCCATTGCTGAAGCGGGACAAGGGCAGAGTTACCATGACAATGATGGTACTAATTTGAACGCGATCTTTGAAGAAATCGCAAATACTTTGCCAACTATTTTGACAGAGTGATTCAGTACTCGTTCGTCAGAAAAATTACAATGAGCCACGTTTTCGTCATCGAAACTGTGGCTCGTTGCATTTACGGGGGGGCACAGACGACCGAAGCAGTCTGTCAGGAGCATGCAATCTTTAATAAGAAAAGCTCTCAAGAGTCACAAAATAAAACACGGCCGACGTTTTGGTGTCGACCGTGTTTTGAAGTGCACTCCGTTGAAGTCTAGCGACCATTGGTTGTCGACTCAATAAATTGAGTCGCCGTCAATGATCTCGAACAACGATCCTGCACGAAACTATTTTTGAGTGAGCCTTCAGTTGCTAAGACTGAAAACTCGTTTGATTGGGGTACAGCACAATTAGTTCAGCACTGATTCTGCAGAGGGTGGCAATTGAATTTGTGAACTCGCAGGATTGAATCGTTTCATTTGCTCGATTTGACTTCGAAGCTGTTGGATTTCTGCCTGCTGTTGTCTTATCGTCTGTGAGCTACTGGCTCGCCCACTTGTTTGTTGGCCATTGAACGAAAATGCTTGTTTTCGTTTTGTCACTTCAACGTTTTGTTGAGTGGGTAGGAAACTATTGTTTGCCCGAGTGTTGATTTGGTTAACCGCTGGTCGTTGAAGTGAACGGCGGCTAGTGGAGCCATGCGCTGGGGTGCTCTCTTCGATTGTCGCATTGACTTGGTCTTGCGGGACTTCCCCGTAGCCGATTAATACATCTCGCTCACGACCAGATCGAATAACTTCAAACTCCAGTTGGTCACCGTCTTTGAGGATGTCGCCAATTCCGTTGTAATCAGCCATCGATTCGAAATCGATTCCACCACCGGCTCGAAGTTGGTCACCAACACGAACGCCTGCGGCCGCTGCGTTTCCTTGCGGGTCGATCTGAGCGACATACAGTTTGTCATTATGTAACTTTACCAACATTCCGAATCCGAGTGTTGCTTTTGCGTTTGAACGAGTAGGGATCGTGTCAGGAGCATTATTCCCTGACGATGGCGGAAGCTGTTTGACCAATTCGCGATTGTGTTCACTACGAGCAGGCTGAACCGGTCGCAGGCTAGTGTTTCGAGAGCGAGGTGATGGTTGGGCTAAGGTAGGCTGAGCGTTTTTCGACGGTCGGGTAGCAAGCGTCGGTTGCTTGGGTTGTAGTTGCCCCTTTTTTGCCGCAGCTTTAGGGGTGGGTTTCACAGGGGCTGGCTTGGGAACCAAGTCTCCGAACATGCGCTTAAGGAATCGACCGTTGCCAAACGCTCTTTCCTGAGCATCAGCCGACTGTACATCTACTGATTGAAAGACAATGGCGGTAATTGTCAAAGCGAGGAAGAAGGTTAATGAAGATTTCATGGAGAACATCCTTGTTCTAATCTTAAAAGGCGGCGGAGCGAACTGAACTGAGTGGAAGTGCTTAGCTTGACGAATCTTTTGTCGTAGGGTTTTAGGCGGGAATGCCAGCCAAGCCACAAGTGGTCAGCTTAGCGTGGACGAACCACTAGAGTTGTATTCGTCGGATCGTTCCTGATAAACAAAAATATTTGCATTGCTATGAGCATTCTGGAGCACCCCAACAAACGCCGTTTGTGGAGCGATCGGAGCAATCCGGATTGCCCGAAGCATGTGTTAAACGGTTACAAATGGGCTGCCATTACAATCGATTCAAAGTGAAACTGGTGAGAAGCGTCATCACGGTTACGTGGCGGAAAACCTAGCTTTTTCCCGGTCAAATGACTTGAAATCGAAAAACCCTTGAAAAAAACGCTTTTTTTGGCCAAAAATCCGCCTATCCCCACGGTTTTCAGTGCAAACTGCCTTGAATCCTACGACTGAATCGATCTAATTTCAGCCGTAACAAATATCGCAGAGCCTGACTTAACGTTGGGTTTTACGAGGGATCGCAAATCGGCCACTAGTTTCAAATGCTCGAAATGGCCAACATTGATACCGCATACACAATCAACCCACTCTTATTACCAAACCGGAGAATCGTCTCATGGCGAAGAAATCAGGCCCAAAGCCACCAACTAAAACCGAAATTTTAAACAGCATGGCCGAAGCTACTGGCACTACCAAGAAGGAAGTTCAGGCATTCTTTGACGCGTTGACAGCAGAGATCCAAAAGAACATCGCTGGTAAAGGCTCAGCCGGTATGTTTACCATCCCTGGCCTTTGCAAGGTTGTTGTTCAAGACAAGCCTGCATTGCCAAAACGCGAAGTTCGCAATCCTGGTACTGGCTTAATGCAATGGGCCAAGCCTCGTCCTGCAAGCAAAGCAGTCAAGGTACGTGCACTTAAAGGTCTGAAGGACATGGTTTAAGCCAGTCTGATCTTTGCACTGAAGAATCAGTAAGGCCGCTTGGGCAATCAAGCGGCCTTTTTTCGTTAAATGGCATAGGCGGTGTAAAATTCGATGCTTGGAAGCCTATGCCACTTTTGCGGGGATGACGCACATTCTGGTAGCAGATGTCATAATCGGTATCGCTCAGCACAATTGCTATAAAAAATTTGTCGGCATCAAATCACGACAATGCATATTCAATGCCAAATAGGGCGCTTCTTTGCAACCACAGCAGGGCTTTCTGGTAAGTATCCCAACCATGCTGGAAGATGGGCGATGCCAGCACAGAAAAACGGTTTTGGAACCGATATAACGGTGCGAAAAGCAACATTGACGCACCCAATAGCGCGAGTATAGTTCAGCGTCTTCTGCAACCCCTTTATGCATCTTGCCGCCATGCTCAATTACTTCAAACAACGCTCAGGCTCCATCAAGAGCGATATCCTGTCTGGATTAACCGTTGCCCTCGCCTTGGTGCCCGAAGCAATTGCGTTTGCTTTTGTCGCAGGAGTAGAGCCTGTCGTCGGCCTGTACTCTGCCTTTTTCTTAGGGTTGATCACGGCAATCGTTGGAGGGCGTCCCGGAATGATTTCGGGAGCTACCGGAGCGATGGCGGTTGTGATCGTAACTTTGGTAATGCAGCACGGCGTCAACTTTTTGTTTCCGACGGTCATTCTGTGTGGGTTGCTTCAAATCGCAATCGGTATCGGGCGTTTAGGCAAGCTCATCCGTATGGTCCCGCATTCTGTAATGTTGGGGTTCGTCAACGGACTGGCGATTGTGATCGGCATGGCTCAACTGGGTAGCTTTAAAACCCTGTCGACCGACGGCGCGTTGGTTTACCTGCAAGGTGCACCTTTGTTCTGGATGCTGGGTATGGTTGTATTGACCATGGCCATCATTTGGCTGTTGCCCAAATTAACTCAAGCAGTCCCAGCCTCGCTGGCTGCGATTCTATCCGTCACGCTAATCTGCGCTACCGTCAATCACTACCACAAGCAAGACGGTACCAGCCAAGCGAACCTTTTGGCTACCGTTGGCGACATGCTGGCGACCAACGACAAAGCCCAAAAAATTGCTGAAATCAAAGGCGTCGATGCTCACGGTCACCCAATCACCAGCAATGAATCGGCAACGGCGGAGCCGCATGAATCGCCAGTCACTCAAACAGCTCTCAACTTGCCAGCAAATCCCGAATCTGCAACCGACCGCAAAGGCGAACTGGACGCTGAACAAGAACTTGCGATTGCAGAAATCATGGACTCCGAAAGTGATTCAGCTTCGATCGCAGGCGGTTTACCAATGCCGTACTTCTTAGACCCAAGCCAGCTAGTGCCTCTTAATTTCGAAACACTACGGATTATTTTTCCGTACGCGATTATTTTGTGTGGCGTTGGACTGATCGAGTCGTTGATGACACTAACCCTAGTTGACGAAATCACAGAAACGCGAGGTCAAGGAAATCGAGAATGCATTGGCCAAGGCACAGCCAATGTGATCTGCGGTTTATTCGGTGGTATGGGTGGATGTGCGATGATTGGACAATCGTTGATCAACGTCAACTCAGGTGGACGCGGACGACTATCAGGAATCACCGCAGCGGTTTGCTTACTGGCGTTCGTGCTGTTTTTAGCACCGTGGATTACCCAGATTCCGATGGCCGCTTTGGTGGGAGTTATGTTCATGGTCGTCATTGGAACGTTCGAGTGGGCATCTTTGAAAATGTTCCGCCGGATCCCAAAAGCGGACATGTTAGTGATGATGTTCGTGACGGCTTATACGGTTTTCATGCACGACTTGGCATCAGCAGTGATCTTGGGTGTGATCATTTCTGCATTGGTATTTGCTTGGAACCATGCCACCCACATGGGGGCAGATGTTAAATACAACGAATTTGGCAGTAAGATTTACCAACTGCACGGCCCACTGTTCTTTGCTTCGGTAACTTCGTTCAAAGACATGTTTACAATCCCAGACGACCCAGAAGATGTCGTGATCGACTTTTATTACTCACGGGTATACGATCAGTCGGGTTTGGAGGCCATCAATGGATTGGCCGAGCGTTACCAAGCTGCCGGCAAGCGTCTGCATCTAACCCACTTAAGCCCCGAGTGTCGTGGTCTGTTGAATACCGCGGGGGATTTGGTCGAGGTAAACGTCTCTGAAGATCCACATTACCATGTGGCTTCGGATCGATTGGCCTAAGCAAACCGTCTTTGCCGTTGCTTTGCGTGCATTCTTCGCAGGCAAACTGCATCAATTTCCAGCAAACTCCGAACCAGCCGCCCAACGCCTTTGAACCTGAACGCCGGGGGGATTATATTAGGCGGGGTCGAGTTTGTGGTTGTGCTTCGTGTTTTGTCAAAACGATACCACCAATCTACGGGGATGAAGCCGCGACACTCGAGCGACCGTGTTTAGCCACTAGCCTTTGAACACTAACGACCGCTGTTGCCTGTGTCTCCAAAAAACCCTCAGAATTCCCCTGACATTGCTTATTTAGTTATTCGTGATGGTAAGAATTGGTCGGACGTTTTCCGATTGATGCCAGGGCGGACAGCCACTATCGGCCGCTCCACCAACAGCCAGATCGTCATAAAAGAAGATCAAGCCAGTCGGCAACATGCAGAGATCTTTTTGTCAGAGGGCAATTGGATCTTGCGTGACCTGAGCAGTCGTAACGGGACCGCAATTGGCAAAGAACGTGTAACCGGCGACCAGGCTCTTAAGCCCGGCGACATCATTTTAATTGCCGGTACGCAACTGGCTTTTGTGACCGACTTATCGAAAGCCTACGATCGCAAAGTATTTTCAAAGGTGGAAATTGGCGGCGAGACGTTGGTTGGTTTGGAGGTCGAAGACGAAGCCCCTTCGGCGCCGCAATCATCCCTGACGATCAGCGAGCCCACGAATATTGTTCATCGTAAACAGCGTCCTGATTTGCTGACCAGCGAAGACATTCCCGATGACGGATCAGAATCGCGGATCGCAACGCGATTGTGTCGTTTGGCATTTGATTTGGCCAACGAAAGAACACCGCGAGCGATCGCAAAGATGGCGTTAGATAGTTTGTTTCAAATCGCAAACGTTGACGCGGGTGGCATTTTAATGGTGCCCGCCAATCGCCCTACGACGGTCGATCCTGAGAACCTAGAAATTTTGTCCTGGCGCAGTGATGCTCACCCGCAGTATCAGCGAGTATCAAATTTTCTTTCGGAGACCGCGCTGCGACGCGGTGAAGCGGTGTTGGCTCGCGATGTTCAAGACGACAGCGCATTGGGGCTGCGAGACGAATCAGGACACGTACTGGCCACCAGCGTGATCGCTGCTCCAATTCGAATGAGCAACCGCAGTATTGGCTTAGTGCACTTGTATTCAACTCATGCCAAAGAAGGTTTGAACTCCAACGACCTTGAATTCGCATTGGCCGTTGCTGAAACGGTCGCGATGGCACTGCGAACGCGGTTCCGCGAACAGAAGCTTGTCGAGGATCTCTCAAAAACAAGAAACCAGATCGACCAACTGCAAGACCAGTTGGGCGTGCAGAGCGAAATCGTGGGGGCAAGCGATGCTATTTTCAAAGTGCACGAACAGATTGGCCGGGCGGCACCAAGCAACGCAACGGTATTGATTCGCGGCGAAAGTGGCGTTGGTAAGGAATTGGTCGCACGGGCGGTACACTTTTCTAGCGAGCGAAAACGCGGGCCTTTCATTTGTTTGAACTGCGCGGCGTTATCGGAATCGTTGCTGGAGAGCGAATTGTTCGGGCACGAAAAAGGCGCATTCACTGGAGCGACCGACCGCAAGGCGGGCAAGTTCGAAGCGGCCGACAAAGGCACTTTGATGCTCGACGAGATCGGCGAAATGAGCCCTTCCATTCAAGCGAAGTTTTTACGGGTACTTGAAGGCCACCCGTTTGAACGAGTCGGCGGAAGCAAGGCGATCAAAGTCTCTGTTCGCGTGATCGCAGCCACCAACCGAAATTTGGAAGAAGCCGTTCGCAGTGGCACATTCCGAAAAGATTTGTTTTTCCGCTTACACGTGGTCCAGATCGATGTGCCACCATTGCGTCACCGGGCAGAAGATGTCATCGAACTGGCGGAGTATTTTTTACAAAAATACAATACGGAAACTGGCCGTAAAATTCAAGGTTTTTCGCCGCAAGCTCAACATCAACTGAAACGCTACCGTTGGCCCGGTAACGTTCGCGAACTCAAAAATGTGATCGAACGCGCCGTGGTTCTTGCGCGAGGCGAGATCATCCAACTGGATGAATTGTCGTTGACGAATTTGACCACCGCCAGTGAATCTAGTTTTGATATGCGTACGATCGTTCAAGAATACCAACCGGAATCGCTCGAGATGATTGAACAGCGGCACATCGAAGCTACCTTGCAAGCGATGACGTGGAACAAAAGTAAAGCCGCTTCGATTCTGGGAATTGAACGGTCAACTTTGGACCGGAAAATTAAAAAATATGGCATCGTAAAAGATGTCTAAACAGTTAGACCGCTAAATAACGTTTAACAAACAGCTCCCCCTTGGACATTGAATCCATCATGAATGGAATCGTGCATTTCGCATCAGCCAATAATAATCGCAGTAACATGGCAGCAAGATCTTGGATGTCAAACCGTTGGTGGCAGGTAGCCACTGCAGCGGTTGCCGTTTTGTTGACATTGAACTTAACACCGTCAGCCGTTTACTCGCAAACGGAAGCGTCCGATCCGGCGACTGAAGCCGATGAGCCACTGCTGAAAACGATCGCGATATCTGGCAAATGCATGGGGCCGATCAAGTACGAAGTCACTGTTGTCGACCCGCCGAACGACCTTGATGAAGCCGTGCTTAAACAAACGGTCCAACAAACGCTCGACCGTATCAACCAACGGATGTCGACGTACATCGACGATTCTTACGTCAGTCAATTCAACGCTTCGAAGTCGACTGAGTTTATTGACTGCGATGCAGAAACCGCACGCGTCGTACAGCGGGCGATCGAAATCAGCAAACTTACCGAAGGTGCGTTTGATATCACCGTTGGACCGGTTGTTGAACTCTGGAGTTTTGGCCGCAGCGACTGGCGACGTGGGGATTCATTTGATCCGCCGAGCGAAGTTGAAATTGCCAAAGCGTTAGGTGCCGTGGGGTACTCAAAACTGACGGTGCAGTTGGATCCGCCACGCATCAAAAAAAGCCATCCAGCGGTGCAGATCAATCTGTCTGCGATCGCCAAGGGTTACGCGGTCGACCAAGTTTGGGAAAAACTAGTTGCGATGGGTTGCAAGAATATTTTGGTGTCCGTCGGCGGTGAAGTCCGAGCCAGCGGTCATCGTAACAACCGCACGAGTTGGCGAGTCGGCTTAAAACGCCCCGATAGTATGTCAGGCGAATACGAAGCGGTCGCTTTGGTCAGCGACGGAGCGGTAGCAACCTCCGGCGACTACGAGAATTATCGTCGAGTTGGCAAGACGCGGTATTCGCACACGATCAACCCTGTTACTGGTCGCCCCGTTGAACATAGCATGGCATCCGCGTGTGTTTTAGCTGGTGATTGCATGACTGCCGATGCGTTGGCGACCGCCGCACTGGTCATGGGGCGGCAACGAACAATCGAATTACTCGACGGCCAAGGCAATGAGTATTATTTGGTGGATAGGACCGGAGATTTTAGTGGCGAATACAAACGCTATGGTTCCACGGTTTTTCCTTTTGCTGACGAAGCACATCGAGAGCTGCTGGAAAGTAAGACAACTGAATCAACCCGGAAGGAGTCTTCTATTTGGCCGGTGTTCGCGGCTTCGTTGTGTGTGTTCGGTTTGATGATTTTGGGCATGGCAGTCGGAGCGATTTTCAACAACAAGCCTGTCAAAGGCAGTTGCGGTGGGTTGGCGAATGTCACCAACGAAGATGGCGAGTCCAGCTGTGGCGTTTGTTCGAAACCCATCACCGACTGCGTCGAAGTCACTGGTGCAGCATCAAGCAAGCTTCATGAAAAACGCGATTACCCGTTGGGTGCGGTAGTGTCCGTTATTGTTGACGACGGCCGATTCTTAACCATCAAACGTTCTCAAAAAGTCAAAGCCCCAGGCGCCATCGGTTTTGCCGGCGGTGGAGTCGAACCCAACGAAGCCCAAGCGGACGCGATTGTACGAGAAATGCAAGAAGAGCTTGGTGTTGATGTGGTCCCCGTTAAGCGTGTCTGGACGTGCCATACCCCTCGAGGGGTCGAACTGAATTTTTGGCAAGTGCGTTTTGCTGGCGATCAGAAGGTTAAGCTTGATCCCGATGAGGTAGAATTCTACGCTTGGCATACGCCTGAATCTTTGCGGGAACAATTTAATCTGATCTCCAGTGCGGTTCCGTTTTTGGACGCTTGGGTGGCTGGCGAGGTGGTATTGGCTGACGAACCTAGTTAGGTCGTAGCTGATCGTTTGTGTTTGATATGATTCCGTTTGTCATAAAAACGAAATACAGCTCCCGATTTTTTGGTTAAGACGAAGACCCCGTTGACACTTATTCAGTTCAAAGAATGCAATGCACGAAATTCTGATTGAAAAGCCCTATCAGTTCAAACCACCGATCAAATGGTTTTGGCCGCAATATTTGCTAACGCAAGCCGGGCAGTTCAAGGGCTTGCTGAAAAAACAGCATGGTGTCATCGACCACGAGTGCCGCAATATGGACCGATTGCGAGCATCGATCGATGCGGGGCACGGCATCATGTTGACCCCCAATCACCCGCGTACCGCTGATCCAATTGCCATGTTTCACTTGTGCCGTGAAACTCCCGTGTCGATGTACACGATGGCCAGCTGGCATTTATTTAACCAGAGTTGGTTCACGACATTCATGATCCGCTTGATGGGAGCGTTTAGTGTTAACCGCGAAGGGTTGGATCGTAAGGCAGTCGATTACGCGATTGACGTGTTGGTCAAAGGCGAACGACCGCTGCTGATTTTTCCTTCGGGAACGACCAGTCGAATCAATGATCGCTTGATGGCGTTTATGGACGGCCCTGCTTTTATGGCTCGTACGGCTGCGAAACGTCGCGAGAAAAAGGATGCAGGAAAAGTTGTCGTGCATCCATTAGCAATAAAGTACCTTTTCAAAGGCGACGTCGAAAAAGCTTGCAAGCCAGTTTTAGACGACATCGAAAAAAGGCTCAGCTGGAATCCCACCCCGCAAGTGCCGCTGATCGATCGGATCATCCGAGTCGGCAATGCGTTGCTAACGCTGAAAGAGCTCGAGTACGGTGTCAATAACGATAGCGGACTTACACTTCGGCAACGACAAGACAAAATGATCGATCATTTGTTGCACCCACTTGAAGAAGAATGGTTGGGCGAGCACTCTACCAAAGGCATTCAAACTCGCGTCAAAGCGATACGGATGAAAATCTTTCCCGAGATGACTCGTAGCGGCGAACTGGATGAATCTGAACGTGAGCGCCGTTGGCAACACCTCGCTGCCAGCTACCTTGCTCAGCAGATCGCCTGCTACCCAGACAACTACATTGTCGAACATCCTTCGGTGGACCGTATTTTGGAGACGGTTGAAAAGTTCGAAGAGGATTTGTTCGGCAAGTGTCGGGTGCATGGTCAAACGAAAGTAATCATCGACGTCGGCGAGGCGATTGAGGTGTCTTCCAAACGTGTACGAGGGGCGGAGTCGGACCCGCTGATGGATTCAATTCGCGAGCAACTGAAACCGATGATGGCCAGCTTGCAAACCGAATCAAAGATGTACCAACCGTAGCCAAAGGCGACTTTGGTTGGATTCAACGCAAAGA
>CAZORR010000074.1:0-13142 GCA_964582115.1 uncultured Pirellulaceae bacterium | reverse complement strand
ACCGGGTTTGCGACAACATTGGCATATCGTTTGGTATCGGGAGGCCAGTCGCTGGCCGATGTCGCGAAGCAAGAAAATATAACAAGTGTTAGCGGTTGGCTTGTCGCTTTCGGTTTCATGGCG
Source organism: uncultured Pirellulaceae bacterium (assembly GCA_964582115.1). Taxonomy (GTDB): domain Bacteria; phylum Planctomycetota; class Planctomycetia; order Pirellulales; family Pirellulaceae; genus Mariniblastus. The sequence goes on along the minus strand of CAZORR010000074.1, from coordinate 13,019 downwards.
ATTGCGATGTTTTTACTCGATTTCATCGCTTGGTTCATACACTACCTACAACATAAAGTCCCTGTTCTGTGGCAGTTTCACAAAGTACACCACTCAGCCGAAGTGATGCACCCGATTTCGAATTTCCGAGAACACCCGGTTGATAACTTGTTGTACCTGTTCGCGACCGGATTTGGCTTTGGTGCGATTTCTGCGTTGGCGGTGCGGTTTCTGGATTTTGAGCCAACTGTACCGAGGCTGATAGGTGTGCCTCTGTTGATGTTTTTTTTCAATTTCACGGCTTACAATTTGCGTCATAGCCACGTGTGGTTGCGCTGGCCGGGAATCTGGTCGATTGTGTTTCCGTCACCAGCCCATCACCACGTGCACCATTCTTGCCATCCGGAACACATCGACAAGAACTTTGCATTTGTCTTTCCCGTCTGGGATTTGATCTTTGGCACCTACTTCATGCCGGATGACAATCGCGATGTTAAGTTTGGGGTTACCGAAGGAGACGACCGTGATCTCGACAGCATTCTCGGGCTTTATTGGGTGCCATTTCGAGATACGTTTCAACTGTTGACAGGAAAGAGAAAAAAGCGGCCCCCATTAGAGTCGTCGGCCGAAAGCGAAGAGTCACTTGCAGAATAAATCAAAGCGGCTTGTTCGGAGATTCTGCCATCCAAGTAGATTGAGTGTGGCAATGGCGTTTGAAGTGTTGCTGATGGAAATCGATCGTTTCTAAATCAAAAAAAATGCGACTACCAAATATTAAATTGGCAGCCGCATTTGAAACATGGTCTAACTACATGCAGTAAAGCTACGTGTAGTAGAAAGTAAGCAATTTACTCTTTAGCTTCGTCTTTCTTTTCCATTTTCTTGGTTTCTTCCTCGTCGTTGAGTTTGACTTCATGGCCTGCTTCGGCCATCAGCTTTGTGATCGCTTCATCCAGTTCGGCGCCTTTAAGGTTCTTGTATCGAATGATGCCCTTCGCATCGATTAAATAGATAGTCGGCCACGAATAAACGCTCCAGCGAATAGCAATCGGGCCCAGCACGCCATCTTCGCCATTCCAAAAGCTTCGCCAAGTGATGTCTTCTTCTTTTACTAAGTTGACGGCTTCTTCGCGATCACCGTCACTGTTGACACCGATCAAGGCGAATGGTTTATCTGATAATTGTTTTACGAGCGACCGCTCGTGTGGAAATAATCTCCGGCAAGGTCCTCACCAAAAGCCCCAAAACGAAATCATCGTGACTTTGCCTTGGTAGTCGCTGAGCTTGAATTTGACGCCATCGATGTCTTCACCAATGATATCTGGTACTGGTTGACCGATTTCCAATTTGGAAGCGAACTCTTGGCCTGCGACCATTTCAAGAAGTTTGAGTCCGTTTATGTTTTCCGCATCCGGATGTTTGGTTGTGAGCGTGTTCTTGAGTGATTCAAGTTCCGCTTTGACCATTTTCGCTTTTTCACCATCGAGATCCATAACTCGCTTGTTGAGAATGTCTCGAAGTTGGTAAATCGCACGGGCTCGAGCATTATCAAAAGTGTTTACGTCAAGTATTGAACGTAGGTATTTTTCTGCGTCGACTTGTGGCATGTTGTAGGCAAGTTTGTAGATATGATCTTCCATGAATTCCGCTTCGGGGAAATTCTCGACGATCAATCGTAAAACATAACCTTCATTGTCTTCGACGCGTGCTTTTTTATACCACCAAGCGACGCCTTTTTTTGTTTCCTCTGAAACGGAGGAGTTTTTGATTAGTTCAGTAAGCCTTGCTTGATACGGCTTGATCATTGGGCGATTGGCGAACAGTTCTTGCTTTTCAGCTTTGGTCGATGCAGCTCGATACCGCTTCATGTAGGCTCTCATTTCAGTTTTGAAATGCTTTTCAAAATCCTCAAATGTTTTTAAGCCATCGTCGTCGTTTTCTTCTTTAGCCGGTTTTTCTTCGACTTGGGTTGCCGAATCCGATTGGGATTCTGACGATTCGTCTTGGGCAAAGGTATGACCCGATAGGCAGCCGATTAAGAAGGCAGCAAGCAAGATTGATTTAAAACAGTGTGGCATTGGATTTATTAGTCTCCTCCATGGGAAAGGTAATCGATCACTATACTTGTCGGGTGCTCGACTGGCAATGGTTTTGAGCGTCTGAAGCGGTGAGTTTGATGTGGATTGGTAGTGATTATTACCCTGTATAACGATGACGATGGCAGATCGGTGAGCAGGAACTTAGTGCTTATCCCAATACCTCGCGACAAAGTAGAAAAATGCGTCGCTCGAAAAGGTTGTGGGATAAGCTCCTAGGTGCTGGTCAATACGATGGTTTTTCATAGCTTAATAAGTGTGGCTTTGCTCATAAATCGGCAACTATTTGTAAGACAGCCGGGGATAAAACGTCTTAAATATCGATCGGCGACGACGAGATTTAGGTCGCGGATTATGTTGCAATGAACTTTCGGCGAAAGTAGACACGTAATGAGAATCACGCTTGCCAGCCTGATTGCCTTGATGGCGATTTTGATCGGAATAGCCGGTTGGTCGTTTAACAATGGCTTCAGCAGTTCAGTTCAAGCCACCACGGGTGTTCAGTCACAGATACAAAGTACGGATCGAAAGCTTGTCAGCGAGCAGAGCTTTATCGCGCTGCTGACGCGGAATCCTCGACTGATCGCGGCAACGCTTGCCGAAGCGGATGCCAATTGGGACATTTCTTACTTACCAATGTTCCTGGAAGCTTCGCAGTTTATGCCTCAGGTACAGCGTGCCAGCGTCATGAATTTGGTTGCCAAAAAAACTGGACAGCAGTTTGGAACAGATGCTGACAAGTGGCTGCAGTGGAGTTGGAAGCAAAAATTCCAGCCGCATCCAGGTTATGCGAGATTTAAGTCTTTCTTGTACCAAGCAATGGATCCGCGTTTTGTAGAGTATTTTAGAGATACAAAAAGTGCTACGGTTCGTTTGGATGAAATTCGCTGGGGCGGCGTGGTTCGAGACGGAATTCCACCGCTAAAGAATCCAAAAATGTTGGCCGCCGACGATGCACGGTATCTCGCTGACTCCGATGTTGTTTTTGGCATTGAATTAAACGGTGATGCTCGTGCTTATCCAAAACGTATTTTGGCCTGGCACGAGATGTTTAAAGATACGATTGGTGGCGAGTCAGTTTGTGGCGTTTACTGAACGTTGTGTGGCTCTCTGATCGTGTATCAGACAAAATTTAATGGAGTTCATCACGAACTGGGAACGAGTGGTTTTCTTTATCGGTCTAATAAAGTCATGTACGACCATGCGACAAAGTCATGTTGGTCTACTTTGCATGGCGAACCTATTGTCGGACCGTTGGTCGGAAAAGGGATTAAACTCAATCGACGTTATCTGGTTACTACCACGTGGGGGCAGTGGAAAAAACGCCACCCCAACACGACGGTGTTATCGTTGGAAACAGGACATCACCGCGATTATGGCGAGGGTGTTGCCTATCGAGACTATTTCGCGACCGACAAGCTGATGTTTACTGTGCCGCAGATCGATACTCGGTTGTTGAACAAAGACGAAGTGCTCGCGTTTCGTGACGAAGATCAACAGTTGGCGATTGCGATTAAGTTTTTGGCGACAAAAGGTATTCACCATGACAAAATTGGTAAGCAAAATATTGTCGTGTTGGCGAATTCAAATGGGGCTAGCCGTGCTTACGATGCCGGGACAACAACGTTTACGTCATGGAACCGAATCGATCAGGCGATCGATTCGACCGGTAAAAAATGGACGGTACTTGAGGATGCGTTGGTGTCCGAGGATCAAAAACTAGCTCGAATGCCGTCACACAACGCGTTCTGGTTTGGGTGGGTTTCACAGTTTCCAGAAACAAGACTGGTGAAATGATCGCTTTGCAAAGCCTCCATGTTAAATGAATGTGGTGAAACGGCTTGGAACGCCGATAGAAAGAGCGTAGTGCATTTTCAAAAAGTGAACAAAACGGTAGGCGTGGATTTAGATGAGTGTCAAATTAACAATTGGATTGATTGCTGGGCTTGTTCTTTTCGCTAGTTCGCCGTGTTTGGCGCTTCAATCTGGCAGTCGAGGCTCTGTTTCTACTGTGCCTCGTACGCTTGGGTCGGGAAGTAGGTCGGTCGCTCCCCCGATCGTAACGCCATCTTTTGCTACGCCGCAAAATTTTGCTCCCGCGCCTTCATTGCAATTCCAATCGCCTTCGGTTCAGCCGGCCCAGTCGGTTGTCGGCGGATTTGTTCAAGAGCAATTTCCGAATCAGTTTCAATCGCCCGGGGTAACGGTGCAGCCAGAGAGTCTGGGGTCCGCCGCCGGCACGTCGCTACAATCGTCAGCAAGTTCGTCTGGGAGCTCATCGATTGGTATTCCTGCGTCGTCACTGGTGGATCCTGTTTTTGAAATCAGTGATCCGAATTCAACGTACTCGGTGTCCCACGCAACTTGGGACTGTTTTTTGTCGCGTTACATGGTGACCGACGCAGTGGGAATCAATCGCTTGCGATATAACGACGTGGGACCAGAGGACCGCTGTGCTCTGAAACAGTACCTAGAGTATCTTCAGTCGGTTGATACACGAACACTTAATCGCGACTCGCAGTTGGCATTTTGGTTTAATTTGTATAACGCGCGCACGGTGGATATCGTTTTAGACAATTATCCGATTCGTTCGATCCGACAAGTCAAAATGAAATTTACGGACTTCGTCGGCCCGTTTGATGATCCAGGCGCCGTGACGGTACTGGGTAAACCGCTATCGTTGAACGATATTGAAAGCGGGATTGTGCGACCAGTTTGGAAGGATCCGCGAATTCACTACGCGCTGAATTGTGCCTCTTACGGATGCCCAAATCTTTCGCCGCAAGCTTGGACGGCCGCCAATCTAGATGGGCGGCTCAGCGCAGCCGCGTACGACTATATCAATTCCAACCGCGCGATTCATCGAGGTGTGTTTGGTGTACGTGTCTCCAAAATTTTCAAATGGTATAAAGACGATTTCGGAGGAAACGATCAAGCCATCTTGAATCATCTTCGGCAATATGCCAGCCCAAGCACCCAGGTGAAACTTCAAGGGCAACAGAGTATTCGTGGGTACTTTTATGATTGGTCGTTGAACGACGGCAAGATCACACGTCGACGGTTGTTGGAGTCAGTGATTCGTTAAGGTTTAAGAGATGCCTTTTGCTGGATGGTTCGCCTGGCGTCTTGTGTATTGCTATTCAAAATGCCTGCCCAATTCATGCGAGAAAAAGTTCTGCTTGTTCTGTTCGCGCTGACGTTCCCGTTGGTGGCTTATGTGTCGACGTTACCGCCGCAGCGATTTCGCAATGAAATCACGGAATGGGGCGATCTCAATTCGCTGGCTTATCAGGAGTTTAGTGAGTATCGAGATAAGTTTGGGGCTAATGAAGCGGTTGTCTTGAGCTGGCCTGGCTGCGATTTGAATGACCCTCGCGTTGAGAAGGTTGCTGTTGGGATTGAAACGCAACTGGCTGGGTACGTTCACAATGTGTTTAGTGGACAGCGGGCTTACGGGGTGCTGCGTAACGAAGTTAAGCTGACCGATGCGGCGGCTTTAAAGCGATTGCGAAATGTCTTTATCGGTCAAGATGATCGAGTGACCGCTGTAGGTTTTCAGCTGTCCGGAGCCGCGAGAATGAATCGAGCCGATTGCTTTGCCATGCTCGATAACATCCTAGTCGCCGCCAATGTGGATCCGGCAGAAGTGATCTACGCCGGGCTCGGACACAATCTTTACACGTTGGATAAAGAAGGTCTTGAGTCGCCATTTCGTATGGTCCCTCAAATCATATTGTTGGCTTTTGGGTTGACTGTTGTTTTTTTACGCGACATCCGATTGGCGTTTTTTATCAACGCGTTGGGGATTTATACCGGTTGTCTGTCATTCAATATTGTTTGGCTGGCCGATGTTGATATGAACGCGATTATTTGGCCGCTGCCAACGCTGACAATGTTGCTAACGGTGTCAACTTCACTGCACTTTTTGAGCTATTTCAGGAAGTCGGTTGTGTCGTCAGTCCGTTCATGTGATTTGGCGTTGGAGTCGTCTGCCAACAGCAAAGCGTCGTTGATCTGGCGGCGGAAGATTGTAGCGGATGCAGTTCGCGGCTCGTTAAAACCGATTTTGTATTGTACTGCTACCACTGCGATTGGGCTGTTGTCGTTGATGCTCAGTACCTGTCAACCTGTTCGTCAATTCGGAATGTTTGGCGCGTTGTCGATCTTAGTTGGCAATTCACTGTTGCTGGTTTGGCTGCCAGCGTGGTTGACTTGGATTGGTTACGCGGAGCGGTTGAAGCGTGATCGTTCGTTGATGGATTCAGCAGAGCATACGGACGATTCATTTTCACGAGATCGATTCGATGGTTGGCAACGCTGGGCGAGACTGACTCGAATTGGCCGTTGGCCGATCGCGGCCTTTTGTTTGGTCGTATTGGTTGTGGGGGCATTGGGTATACCACACGTTAAAACCGGCAGCGAGTTAGTTAACTTTTTCCCTGCTGGTCATCGCGTCCTAACGTCGGCAACAGAGATGGAGTGGCGCGTAGGCCCGATGAATTCGGTCGAACTGCTGTTGCAATTTGACGATGTTGACCCGACAAACGATCGGCTCAAGATAAAAGGTTTGCAGGCGCTAGTGAGTCGTATTGAATCGGAAACCGATTTTGAGTCCTGTCTTTCGGCTGCGGTTTTCGCGCCGAAGTTATTAGGTAATCAATCGGGACTGCGGGGCGGAGTTGAAAGAGCCCGCCTGAGAAGCTTTAAAGATCGCATCGCATCAACTGGGCTGTTGTATCGCGATGAAAACAAAAGCCACGAAACTTGGCGCGTGTCCTGTCGCTACTCAGTTTTTAGTGAACTCGATTTAGTTGAGCAAACTAGAAAGCTCAAGCAAATTGTTGACAGGTTGTTCGAGCCCGATAACAAGATTGTGTTCAAGGGGGAGTCGCTGACTACGACGGTGACGGGCGAGTTTGTTTTGTTTGATTTTATCGACCGTCAGTTTTTCAGAGAATTACTGCTGACCTATTTCACGGCATTTGTGGTTATTTCGTTGATGGTATTACTGGTGCTGCGAAGTTTGACAGCGTCCTTAATCGCGCTGTTGCCAAATTTGTTTCCCGCTTTGGTGGTGTTAGGGACGGCTGGGTTTCTTGGTTTTTCACTGGACGTCGCGTCTTTGACCACGGCCAGCGTAGCGCTCGGAATAGCAGTGGATGATACGCTGCATTTTTTGTTGTGGCATCGAGAGGCGCTAAAGCGTGGTGGCACACAAGATAGTAAATTTAATTCTGAAGAGATTGTTTGTTCGGTTCTGCAATATTGCGGAATCGCGGTGGTGCAAACGAGTGTGATTCTTGGATTGAGTATGGTCTTGTATGCATTTTGCGGATTCTTGCCAACGGTGCGTTTTGGTGTTTTGTTGTCAGCGATGATGTTCGCAGCCTTGGTCGGCGATTTGTTGTTGTTGCCAGCTTTGTTAGCGATGGTTGCGCGTTTGCCAAAAGTTGCGAGGTTGCAAAACCTGGTACACTCTTAGCTGCGCTTTTTCATTAAAACCACTACAAGCCTACAATCATCGTTTTGAACATGGCGGCTGATTTGCCAAGGGGCATAGAGTGGCATTTCGTACAAAATGTAGGTTTGAAGTTAGAAAATAGGAAACAGTGCGGTGTTTGTTGGGGGAAATGAAACACTTTAAGGAGCTTTCGTTCGTCAATTCTGTTGTTAAGGATCATGCCGTGAGGTATACTAATGGGGGAGTAATCTCACCAATTTATCTTCGTTGCTTATCACATAGGTCTTTTTTGATGCTTAGAACTACTATATTGGCCGTTTTGTTGGCACTGCTTGTATTGCCTTCAATCGCTGCGGCTCAGAGAACCTTCGATGTTTATATCCTTGCTGGGCAGTCCAACGCGGATGGACGAGGGTTGGAGAGCGATATATTGGACAGTCCTTTATTGGATAACCCCAGCAACGCGATAATCAGCTACCTGAATCCAGCGGAAACTGTAAATGGTGTTTCCGATGGTGATGTTAGCTCTAACGGCTTTCAAAACTTGGCGGCCGGCTTCAGCGTTGCTCCTGGAGAGCGAGTGGAAAGCGTGGCTCAACAGGCAATCTCGGGTAACGGTGTGCCTAGTGGTGACAACTACTTTGGTTTGGAGCTTTCGTTTGCCAACGCGATTGGTGCCGCTACTGGATCTACTAATGACGTTGCCATTATTAAAGTGACACGTGGTGGTACGAATCTTCGAAACGACTGGCGTGCTCCCACTGCGGACGATCCAACAGGCGGATTTCTCTACGAGGCATTGATTGGTCATGTTAATGCGTCACTGGATCAGCTCACTGCGGACGGTGATCAGGCAAATGTTCAAGGTTTCCTTTGGCATCAAGGCGAAAGTGACTCTGGCAATACAACTAATATTAACAATTACCCCGGCCTGTTTACTGATCTTGTTGACGGTGTGCGTGATAATTTCGGCGACGATATTCCGGTTGTTTTGGGCGAGCTAGCGCCAAATCGTCCTGGTAATACTGTCCAGTTTAACGATACGATTCAGACATTAGATGACCCGAATTCTTCGGAATTTATTTCTGGTGTTTCAGTTGTGTCTTCAGCAGGATTGACAACGCCAGCTAATGACTTAACACATTTTGACGCTAACGGTCAAATTGGACTCGGTGAACGATTTGCTACTTCGTTGGCTTCAACCGTAGTAGATGTAGATACGTTCCTTCAAGGCGATAGTGCCTCTTTCTCGATTCAAAGTAGTGACACCGTGAATGGAGCTGGCCTCGGTGGTACTCTGACGTCCGATGAGTCCGGTGCGGAACTCACATTGACGGTAACTGACATCGTTAGCCACGTTAGTGACACGGATGCATCCTTAGTTTCTTTACGCGAGGATCCTGATGCAGGACACGTGGTCAACATTAATGGAGGGAATTCTCTAGGGATTAACGGAGGAAGCGGAGGGCATAACAGTGACGCTGCCAACTTCTCGCCGGGTGAGGCAGTTACGTTCGTATTTGACGAAGACGTCGAATTCGTCAGCATCGATCTTCAGAGTTTTGATGCTGCAGGTGAAAACAACGGATTTAGGATTTCATCTTCAGCATTTAGTGCTGTCGAAATTCGCCCCGAGGACCTTCTAGACAGTGACGATGCAAACGATTTTGATTTCGCGCCGGGGCTTATCGTCCGAGCAGGTACTGAAATCACGTTTGAAGCGTTCAGTTCAACCGGAACGTTCAATGCTGCTGATTCTTTTCGCATCCAAGATTTCTCGGTAAATGTCGTTCAAGTTGCCGTTCCTGAACCATCGAGTTTGGCCATTTTGGGGCTGATGAGTAGCGTGGTTGCGATTCGCCGCCGCCGCTAGTTCGTTGCTCCGAACAGTGTTTTGAAATTTCGAAAGCTCGTGGTTCTTTGAACCACGAGCTTTTTTTGTCCGTCGATCGAAAGATGCTACCGGAACAATTTTCAATACATCGATTTGCTCTCACACAAAGAACGGGTAACCAGCCAAAGTTGTCTTTGCTCCGAGTCTAACATTTTTTACATGGTGTGTTCGTAGTAATGCCTTTAGGCTTTTCTCTCCGAAGTGAACTCGCTAAACCCCTGCTAAAGCCGATGCCAGAAACTGTTCAGTTGACAAGACGAGCCACTAGGCCGGTTAGATGCTAGGCTCTCCGAAAAAATAGCGACGCTACTTTGTTGTCTGAGCAGTAACAAACGATGGCTTAAATTTTGTTTGATTTGTTGTCGGATTCTTTTGGTGGCGATTCTGAGTCTACTGAACTGATCGGTCGGCCGATTTTTGGCTGCGAGCCGTTTTAATTGACTCGTGACGACATGATGCAGTACGATGTGGTGTAGAAGTCATTTCCTAGAATTATAAATCAAATGAAATTTTCGCTTTTATCTCTCTTGATTATCACATCATTGTTGGCTGTTGGGGCGGCAGTCTACGACAACATGATCAAGATCGATGCCAATCAAACGGAAATCGCAGAGTTGGAGCCGAAGATTGAATTGTTGGAAAGTCAAGTTTACCTGCCCAACGAAGCTCTTGAAATTGAGTTGAAGCAATTACCTGCGTATATCGCAGAATTGAAAACGACAACTGAAAGGGTATCTAATGCTGCCGCAAAGTTGCGTGAAAAATATTTCGGCGTCACTCCCAAGGGAGACGATGTCGTATCGATACGACTTGGTGGTATTCCTAAGGCTGGCCCTTACAAAGGTTATCGAGTCTATCGAGTCCAGGTCCCTAAATCGCGGAGCGTTTGGTTGAATTTCAGCGTTCAAAAGTACGTCTACCATGCGGATGCCGATACGCGTCAGAACGACACATTCAAAAGAACCCGATTGGCTTGGAAACAGAATGAAAAAACGTATCTGACCGAGTCGTTAACGGACGTGTCCATGAAACAAAAGGTTCCAATGCAGATTCGCTTGTCTCCAGGAAAACACGACATTCAAATTCTTGCTACCCGAGATGACAAATTCAGAAATGGCCCCAACGATTGGAATAGGCTAACAATCAAGCTAGATGGCCAGACACTCCTTGTTACTCAAAACAGAGCTAATGACAATAACTATGAATTTCGTATTCTCGAGGCTTTCAAGCAAAAGAATTTTGGTCCCAAAAAAAAGCTGCCTTTTCTGTTGAAGCAGTGTTTCGTGTCTGAAGACAATTTCGAACCTAACCATAAGCGAGATGCAACGGTTTGGCGAGATTTTATTGGGACGGTATGGTTATCTGATAAGGATTCCGGAGCTGGGGAGTTTCCAGGCGAATGAACGAAATTAATAGTGCGATCAATAAGTCGCGGATAAATTGGGTTCCGCTGTTGGCACTGATTTGCGCTGCCAGCGTTCTGTTGGTGTTGTTGTATTTTCTGATCACGACACGTCGAGGTCGGATCGAATCATCGGATAAATTGGTGCAGCTACAGAATCGCCAACAAGAACTCGAGCAGTACTCTAAGTCGATGGAACAATACATTGCCGCCCATAATGAATGCAAAGAGATGGCTTGTACTGCGATCAGCCGCGCACGATCGGTTAAGGATGTTCCTGATTTGGGGCTGGAGAGAATCGTTTGGAGCGGCAATAAGTTCGTGGTTCCGAAAGGGAAGCACAAGCTGATAATAAGCGGATACTGGCGAGCTTTATTGGATTCGGATCGGAAAATCATTCCGCATCCTGAAGGCCATCCGTATAGTCCAGGCCCTGCTTGGAGAATCAAGGGAACTGATGGCTTTAAACGCCCCTCCCAACAATGGAAAATTCCACTTGAACCTGAAAGTGCCTACAGATTTTCTTTCGAGAACAATAAAAAAATAGCTTGGACGCTAACGAGCAATAATTCAGATTTTCGAACTCGTTCTGTGTCGTTGCCTTTCAGGGTTGTGAAACGGAAGCTCAGTGAAAGTTTTACGAACCAATATCTTCTTTTGCCTGCAGAAGTCGATTGTGAAACGATGATCACTGAGCCACTGTCCAACAAGCGACGGCTCTTGCAGGGTTATCATAATTTCGTGGCACACAACAAGAAAGACATGGCTTTGATAATCAAAGTAGAAATCTCAAGTGAGGGCGAGCGTTGCCTTAGTCGACGGACTGCGCTGAGAATGATGGCAGGAGAGATGGGCGGATTTGTGACGCTAGAGGAACAACCAAAAAGATATTTGTTGAATCTTGAATCGGTTAAAAAGGCGAAAGAGTCGGGCGACGAAATACGTCTTCCTCCAAACTATATCGACACCTTTCATTGATGTGATATAGGTTGATGATGTCTAAAGTGAAATAGAATGTAATGTCTTGAAGTGTTTGCACGATTTTTTAAAACTGAATCCATGGCGGATTGAATGTCTCTAAAATACCTAAAAGAAGCGGTCGAAAGCGGCGACGATCAAACGCTGATTCGCTATGTCAAGCTGCACTTTGGCGACGGAAACGAAAAACAAGGCGCCAAGGAAATCGAAAAGAGTTGGGTTCAGGCAGTTCAGTTGATGTTGGAACTTCCTGATACTGATCGAGAATGGATCTTGGAATCGCTGGACAACAAGACGCCTGAAACGTTGGCTCATCTTTACTTTCACTTACATTTTTACTTTGCCAAACGAAGCGGAGATTGGATCCATGACGGAGAACTCTAGTGCATCACAATTGCGACCGGGTTTATGGGAAACGGTCAATGAACGTTATCCCGGTTCCATGATCTCGAATTCTGACGCGGTGCCGCTGGCGCTGTTGGAAAAGCCGTTGTCGGAATGCCGTTTGAGCTTTGTGAGTACTTCAGGCGTTCAGCCGAAGACATCATTGCCGTTCGATACGGTTCACCCTGTTGGCGACTATACTTTTCGGCGAGTACCATCGGATTCGCGGACCGAAGATCTGGAAATTCACCAGCTTAAATATCCTACCTTTGGGGCTCGTGAAGATCTTAACGTGATTTTTCCAATCGAGCGGTTGCAGGAGTTTGCACAAGAAGGCGTTATTGGTGGTTTGACAGAGAATTTTTATACGTTCATTGGCTACAACATGGATCCAGAGCGTCTGCAAAATACGTTAGCCAAAAATTTAGCGGCAGCGATCGCGGAAGAAAAACCGGATGCGGTGATTGCTGCCCCGGCCTGACCGATCTGTCATCAATCCATCGCGTTGGTCCAACGCGAAATAGAACGATTAGGAATCCCGACGGTCTCACCCACGGTCGCACTCGATGTGACACAGCACGCCAAGCCACCGCGAGCGATGTTTTTACCGTTCATGATGGGGCACTTGTTTGGCGTTCCGAGTCACCGTCAGTTGCAGCGTCAAGTTTTGCAAGCGTTGTTTCAATGCCTAGTTAGCGCGGAACAAAGCGGAGCCATCTCCCGCTTCGATTACACGTGGGCTCGAGCCAGGAAAGAAGCGAAGCAACTTGGCCTGAAAAAGTAGCTGTTCCGGCAACTTAGTTAGCGGCGAATGGCATCGGCAAT
>CAZORR010000073.1:0-13295 GCA_964582115.1 uncultured Pirellulaceae bacterium | reverse complement strand
CCGAAAAAGTCAGGCATGTAGCCGACAAGCCGACGGATTTCTTTCGGGGCGTTGTAGATTGAGTGCCCACAGACGTAAGCTTCGCCCCAAGACGGTTCGGTCAGCGTTGCGATGATTCGCATCGTTGTTGTTTTTCCCGCGCCGTTAGGGCCAATGAAGCCAAACAAATCGCCTTGCTCCAGATCAAGCTCGATGCCTTTAATGGCGAACATGTCACCATACTTCTTCGTCAGATTCTCGGTCTTGATCACGGGTCGAGTGTTCCTGTCGTTTGGTTTAGTAAAGCCCCTATCATGACATGCGGTCGTCAGTTTCGGAAGCCGTCAGCGGAAAAGCAACGCTGTTTTGGGTGCTGAATGACACCTTTGTCGGTCACCTCGCACCAAGGATACAATAAGTACATTACGGCTAAATCGCTTGAGGGGTTCGCGTTATAATCCGTGTGCTCCAAGTAACTTATTTTAATTCAACAAGCCAATGACGACGCCTTTTGAGCAATTACAACAAATCACCGACGACAAGGGCGTTGACGCGGGTTTGGATTTTCTGGAACAGCATGTGCGCCGCAGCAAAGATTATGCTCAGCTGTTCGAGGTTTTAAAAATGCGAGTGCGGCACCGAATGGGGCTGCCGGTTTTGTATTCACGGACACGTGATAACCTGAGCGAGAGTGACCAGCGAAGTTTAGAAAACGGTTTACTGGCCGCATGCCGTGAAGTGGGGACCTTGTTTTTCAGGCAAGGCGACTTAGTTCGCGGCTGGCACTACTTGCAACCCGTTGGTGATCGCGATCTGAACGAGAAACTGATTCGCGGTGTTAAAATCGACGAACATAACTCCGATGACTTGATCGAAATCGCGGTTTCGCAAGGTGCCGCACCCGGGTATGGGTTTCGGGTGTTACTGCAACGTTACGGTACCTGTGACGCGATTACTACCTTCGACCAGATTGCTCATCGTCAGGACATCCAATGCCAGCGCGCGATGGCCGGCGAGTTGTTGGAGCATTTGTACGACGAACTTGTGGGCAACCTGATCGCTTCGCTGCCGACGTTCGAGGCAGATGCGGGCACGGATGTCACCTTGGCCGCGATTTTGGATAGTGGAATGCTCGATGCGGATGTCTCTGGTGTGGTCGATGCGACGCACTTGGCGTCCGTGGTTCGGATCTCCCGGATTTTGGAAGATACAACTTTGATTCAAAAGGCTTACGAGTTGTCTCGTTTTGGAGATGGTTTGCCGGATGATTTAAAGTATCCGGGGGAAGTGCCTTTCGAAGATGTGTTTCCGGATCACTTGCGATACTACGCTGCCATTTTAGGACAGAATGAACAGGCAGGGATCGACCACTTTCGCAAAAAAATTGACCAACATGACGCTCGACAACACGGTGGTGTGGTGATCGAGACTTTCGTTGAACTGCTGGCTAGGACTGGGCGGAACGATCAGGCGATCGACGTGCTGGTTAAACAATTACTCGGCAAGTATCCCTTGCAGGGGATCGCGCCGGACGCCCATGAGTTGGCTCAGACGGCCGAGCGAAAACAGAAGCTGATGGAGCACTATCGCAACCAGTCAGATTTGCTGGGGTTCAGTCAAACGCTGTGGCACGAAGGGGCCAAGTAGAGGCAGAATTAGAAAGGCACGGCTAACGACAAAAAAAGGCAGCCATTGGATCATGGCTGCCCTAAATAATTTTTTTCGGTGGTGCGTTTCAATACTACAAGAGATCTGCAACGTCTTCACGTTCGGCTTTTAGTTCGGCGTATGTCACGTCCATTTTCTCACGACTGAATGCGTCGATTTCCAAGCCTTGGACGATCGAGTAATCGCCGTCCTTGCAGGTGCATGGGTACGAGTAGATCACGCCAGGTTCGATACCGTAGCTGCCGTCGCTTGGAACGGCCATTGAAACCCAATCGCCTTGGTCAGTGCCCATGACCCAAGTGCGAATGTGATCGATCGCAGCGTTGGCAGCCGAAGCGGCACTGGACGCACCACGAGCTTCGATGATTGCGGCGCCGCGTTTTTGCACGCATGGAATGAAGGTGTCTTTGTACCAGTCGTCAGCTACCAAATCAGTCGCAGTCTTGTCACCAATTTTAACATCGCTGATGTCAGGGTACTGAGTGGCTGAGTGGTTGCCCCAGATGGTCATGTTGGTGATCTGGTTGGACGGTGTTCCTGTTTGTGTCGCCAATTGGCTGATGGCTCGATTGTGGTCCAGCCGAGTCATCGCATGGATATTGCGAGGGTCAATTTTCGGTGCGTTGGCAGCGGTGATCAATGCGTTGGTGTTGGCGGGATTGCCGACCACCAAAACCTTGATGTTAGGATTAGCGTTTTCATTGATCGCTTTGCCTTGAGCGGAAAAGATCTTTGAGTTCGCGGTCAGCAAGTCCTTGCGTTCCATGCCTTTTTTACGTGGCATGGCACCGACTAATAGAGCGTAGTCGGCGTCTTTGAAGCCAACGTTTGCATCGTCGGTAGTCACGATGCCTGCCAGTAACGGGAACGCACAATCTTCTAGCTCCATCGCAACGCCCTTGAGGGCGTCCAGAGCTGGAGTGATTTCCAGCAATTGCAAAATCACGGGCTGGTCAGGACCAAGCATGGCCCCCGATGCGATGCGGAACAGTAGTCCGTAGCTGATGTTCCCTGCGGCTCCTGTGACGGTAACGCGAACCGGAGTTTTCATATTGTGTCCTTGAGATTTCAAAACGGTCGATGGAATCAATTTCGGTCAAAAAGAATACTGAATTGACCAATTGCAAAAAAGAAATATCTACCGGACAGCCGTTTTGTTCAAGCCTTAATCACTGCAGTACCGCTTGGTTTATCCACCTTAACGGTTTGCGATCGGCCTCGGAGGTAACATCTGGCGTCTAAGTCGTCATACGCCCCTGCATTCAGATCAGTTATTCGATTCCAGTTAAATCTATTTGCTCGGGCAAACTGTCTAAAATCGATTCGGATGGTCGAGGATGTCGTTTTCCAAAAACTCGATGGTAGGCGTACATGAATGCCGCGCAAATGGCAACGATTCCAATCCCCCAACTAAGCAATCGATGGAATAGAAATGAAGTAGCGATGATTTCAAAATCACGTGAGATGATCAATGGGCTGATCGTGCCCGAGACGTTTGCTTGTTGGTTGATTTCGGCATCGTATTTCCAAATCCGAAAGAATGTACCGTCGATCGAAATCGCATTGCCCTGAATCTCGTTGGCCCGCAGGCCATCAGGAAGTTCGATTGCACAAACCGTAACAGGGAACCGCTTGTAGACAGCTTTGGCTGGTCCATCGTCGGTTGCTTCGCGAAGCACGATCGACTGGTTTAACTCCGGGAAAAGTATCAGTTGGTAGTAGTGGTCGATGCCATACCGTTGACGTTTGTCGGGGTCGATGACGTTTACTCGCGTGCAGTCTCGGCAGCGAGCAGTCAGGGTGACGCGGGCACCGATGTTGTCAGCGGACTTTGCGATAATCGACTTGATCGGAACCGCTGGTGGTCGAGCGGAGGGCGAATCGGTCTTGGTTGCAACCGCAGATAACATTTGAAAAAACACATCGCCGTCCTTAGTGCCCAGTGGCTTGCCATTACGAGATTTTATCTGGTCCAACTGCCCAACATCAAACCCGAGTGAGGCCAGAGCAATCATTTGTTTGTCAGCGATCGTTTCGCTAGTGGGGTACCAAGCTAGTCGGTCGGCGATAAATACAAGCGTCGATTGGGCAGGCGATTCGGTCTCGGCTGGTCCATTAATCAAAGCGCGGCAGTACAGCAGGCCTGTGACTTGGATCGGGGTATTGATCGCCGATTGTTTTGGTAACTTATTGGGGACCGATCGAGTCAAGATCGTGCAAGGAATAGAGTTGCCAGATGGGTCGGTTGCCGTGGCACTGCAGCGATAAAGCTGCTGGATCGAATCGGATGTTTGCGGAGCGTCAGTGATGGCGATGCGTTCGATTTTGTGCAAGATGGCTGGAAATCGAAACAGCCAAAAACGGTAGTCGATCGTTTCCTCACGGGCTTGGGCCAAGCCAATATCGCGGCTGTAGGCAGCAAACCGATCCAAAGACGCTGGCGATGCCTTTTGAAGACGGTACAGCATGGACACCGCGGTTTCAGATTGAGAGTCAAGCGGCAGGTCGTCTTTCGTGTTGAAGGACATGCTGGCGGACATGCCGGAGAGTTCGCGCGGGCTATCGTCTTGAGCCTGCCGCGCAGTTGCCGGTGCGGCGAGGATTGTTGTGGCTAAGAGTATTGCGTGCCAAGATAGTAATATCAAAGATCGGCAATGGTCTGGAAGATGGTCGGGTTTTGACTTAAGAGATGTCATCGCTATGCTCCGAGATCGCTTGGATTTGCTCTAGGTCCGTTTTGATCGAAGGGTCGTTTTTCAAATCGCCTAAGAATACCTCCAGCTCTTCTTCTGATTTTTTACTTGGTAGTCGCTTTCGGCTGACAGTGCTTCGAACCGCGTACCAAACAATACCTACGGCCAGCAGTGGAACCAGAGCTAGAAGACCAGCCATTAATGTAGGACTGAGCTTCCATTTCAATGCTGGGTGGTCTGAAATAGGTGGTTTTAACGCAAAGCTGTCGGTCAAAAGTAAAGGGCTGTATTGAACCGATTGGTCAGTTGCTTGATAGCTGCGGTTTTTGAAAAAGATGCCGTTGATGGTTGCCATCCATTGATAATCGGCCAGTTCATCACGAGTGCGTGGCAACTCTGCCGGTGGGTGCAAGCAATAGACGCAGTACGGGCCAGCGTTTGATTCCGATGGCTGAACCCACAGGATGTAATAAGTTGTGTCGCCGGTCGAATGGTTGCCGGCGATTGAACTGTCGGGGGCGGCGCGGCGAGCTTCAACGTCGCGAACGAAACCGTTGATGGTAACTGCCTGACCGCGGAACTCGCGAGGCTGACCAATCAATTGAATTCGCTTCACAAAAGTTGGTTTGCCAATTTCGGATAGATGGATGCGATTCCAACAACGTTTCCAGGCAATCGAATCGCCTGTCCAACCGACAGCTGTTTTGTCTTGCACGAGATTCAATGCATCAATGTCCAGGTGACGTTGTAAACCGATTGCAGCCTGTTGCTGTGTCAACGTAATGTCCTCGCCTTCGATCAACGCAGTCAAGGCTGGTGAGATTTGCTTCTGCCAAAACTTGTTGGCCTCGAAATAATCCTGGGAAACTTGTGTCCGTTTGGCGGAAGCGTGGGGGATCGCCGCCATTCGGTCAAGTAGTTTGTTGTTGAATGTGGCTCTTTGCTTTGTCGCACGAGCGATCAGTTTTTTTTGCGTCTGGTTGATGGACTGATCGGCAGGAATCTGGCTGTCGCGTAGAATTTCTAACAATTCCATCCATTCAACTTGCTGGGCAGTTGTCAGGCTTTCAAAAAAAGAAGTCCAGAACTTTCCAGACTCTGCTGGTAAGTCGGTGTGCTGATTGTTAGTGGTCAGTCTTGCGGTCTTTTGGGTAAGCCGGATGGGGGGCGAGTTGATCGGTGCCCCGGTTGCGGCGGCGGGATGTTCGTTGGTCTTGCCCGGTGGCGCTGTTGCAGTTTCAGCATCGGAGGAGAGTGTCTTGGCTTTAACAATTGGAGTCGTGTTGCTGCGTGTTTTTTCGATTACACTCGAGTCCGTGGGCTTTTCGAATCCCATCCAAGCCCAGTTTTCCGGCTTGCCGGCTTCATTCATCGAGTAGATTACCATGGCCAGCATACCGATCAGCACGAACATTTTTCTTTTCAAGCCACTATTGAAGGGGCTTGGTCGAAGACTGCTTGGCCGTTGGGTGGATGATTTCTCAGGCATCTAGTTGCCGATCGTTGCAGAGTGAAGGGAGGTTCGTCATGGTCGCTCTCTCTTGCGTGGATTCTATCTTGCTATGCGGCATTGCAAAACGCAACGACTTAAAAATGTAGGTTGATCGTTACTTGCGTGATTGCCGACTCATCAAAGTCGGCTACAATTATAGATCGTCCTTTCGGGACACTTGCCAGCTTACCAATTTAGGTGACATCTCAACTCATGCAATGTGAAATGATAGGGACTGAATGAGACTTGCAGTGAAAACATTTCGATGGGTCACGATTTGTTTAGTGGCATGTTTAGTTGGAACGCAAAGCCTGTCCGCGGACGAACCTGCAGCTCGTTTCTTGAATGCTCTGCGCGACAAAGGTTATTACGATATTGCTCTCGAGTATCTCGAAAAAGCCAAAGTCGATCCAAATGTCAATGAGAAATTCCGCAAGCGAATCAAGTACGAAAAAGCAATCGTCTTGATTGATCAGGTGGGGCAGTTATCCGAGCGAGAGAAAATCGATTTGCAGCTTGATACGGCTCAGAAGCTACTACAAGACTATGCTGCCAATAATTCGTCACTCGTTGAAACTTCGCGGACGCTTTCTTTTCGCAGTCGCCTACTGTCGATGCGAGCGGATGTTTATTTAAACGATGCCAAAGCTGAACAGCTGACCGAGGGTGAGCGTCAAAAGCTGAGGAGTAAAGCGAGTGGGTATCTAGAGGAGTCTCTTGAGGCAGCCACGAACGCACTGGCATCGTCAAAGCGCCTGCTAGACCCTGCACCTGGAAACAAGGATGCGTTGAAGATCAGTGCCGACGACCCGCAATCACGTGAACTCGTGAAAGAGATGCGTAACATTTATCGTGTTATGACGGTTCAGCGTCCTTTCAATACAGAACAGTATGCCAGTACGTTTCCAGAACGATCGACAGAACGAAAACAATGGTTGGCTAACGCGGCGGAGATGTATAAGCAAATCAGCCAGGGGAGTTACGCCAATACGATTCCAGGTATACGAGCATGCCTGCATGCAGGGCTTTGCTACCAGCAGCTTGGCCAACAAGAAGAAGCATTGGATTTTTTCACACAAGTGATTTCACGTGAGCGTGCACCCGCTATTGATTCATTGCAGAAAGAAGCGTTTGCCGCAGCCGGAGACTGTTGGCAAAAGATCAAGCCGTATCCGGCTCGCTTGGTCATCTCTCAGCTTGAACCGGTTGTCGAATCACTCTCGCGATCTGAAAGTCGAGATCCAGCATGGTTGAGAGTCAAGCTGGAGCTAGGGATCGCCAAGCATGAGTTGTCCAAGACGATGAAGGAAACCGATGGAGTTGGCAGAGCAAAAAAAGTTGCCCGTGAGGCTGGTCGGCTTGTTCGCGATGTGACGCGAGTGAAAAATCCGTATCGCGAACGCGCCCGAGTACTCTTGGAAGAATGGAATGTGCCGTTGATCGAACCAGCGGAATTGAAAGAAGAAGAAGTACAACCGGTTAAGTCGTTTGCAGCCGCATTTGAGGCCGGTGGTGACGCGATTGCCAATATCGAGGTGCTGTATGGCGAATGGATTCGGGCTCGGGCATCCGCAGAGTCTGCTCCGAAGGAAAAGCAAGCTGAGCTAAAAGCGACTGCTCAAGAGTTAGCTGATGGCTTGCGCAAAGCAGCAGACAATACGATTTCGACCTACCATCGGGCGCTGGAACTATCCAATTCGAGTACGTCATCTGACGAAATTAATTTGTGCCGGTTCTATCAGTGTTTTTGTTACTTTGTAACCGAGCGTCATTTGGAAGTTTCTGTGATTGGGCAATATTTGTTGAACCGACACCCTGACGATGCTGGGACGAAGTCCGCTGTTGACCTGCTGTTGAAAAGTCGTGCGTCAGCCTACGCGGGATCTCCCAAAGACGACAACCTCAAAGAACTTCAGGACTTGAAGACCACAGCGCTGGAGATCGCCAGACGTTGGCCGGGTTCACCTGAATCCGGAAACGCGATCAGTGAGTTGATTCAAATCGCGCTTCGTGAAAATGATACTTCACAAGCAGTTGAACTGATGGGGCGATTGCCAGACGATAGCCCGCGGCGATTGACACTGACCACTGTATTAGGTCAGCGACTGTGGGCCAAGTATCAAATGGATGCGAGAAATCCAAAGCTCGCCATCAACACAAACGAAATGCAGAAAAAACTGGCCGAAGCCGTTCATTTTTTACAAATTGCTGAGTCACTGGCCAATCCAAAGGCTGTGAGGTTTTCTGATGCAGTGACAGGATTGAATCTGATTGATGCAATGCTTGAGATGAGCGATCCCGAAAAAGCGCTGTCGCTCCTTGAGTCGTCGCCTCTGTCTCCGACGCAAGTGATTAAATCGGCAAATCCAGCAGTGTTCGAAAACGCTAGGGCGAGCCGCTATAAACGTGATGCCTACAGCGTGACCATTAAAACTTACCTTGCAAGGCTGGCCACCGCGAAAGATCAACAGGCGTGGCTCGATAAAGCCAATGGCGTGATTGAATTGATGCGACAAGAGGTGGAGGCCAGTGGAAGCGCTGATGGAAAGCGTCAGTTGACCGCCATTTACCATTTAATTTCGGTGCAGCTAACGAAGGGGTTTAAAGAATCCAATGACCCAAAGGAGCAAATTCAACTGGCCAGGGTACTTGCGGACTTCATGGGCGGAATTGAAGAAAGCTCTACCAACGGTCGCGTGTTATTGAATTTGGGATCCAGTTTATTGTCGATGGCTAATTCTTTGTCACAAGATGGAATGAAAGACAAAGCAAAGGGCTTTTTCTTGAAGGCGTCGAAGGCATTGAGTAAAGCAGAAACGTTAGGGTTTGCTGGTGACCGGCAAGAGGACGCATTGAAGTTTGAGTTGCAGCGACAAAAGGCTTTGTCACAGCGTGGGGCAGGGCAATACGAACAAGCCATTGCAAACTTTACAGCGATGTTGAAAAATTCAAAGTCGCTATCAATGCAAATCGACGCGGCGATGACATTACAGCAGTGGGGGAAGGAGCAAAAGTTGTCCTTGCAGTTGAGCCAGGCGGTTAAGGGCACCGGGCGATTCGCAGACCCCAAGTCAAAACGACCAACCAATGCGATTTGGGGTTGGGCTAAAATCATGCGACTGACTCAAGGCAATAAAAGGAAATTTCGCGATCAGTATTTCACAGCCGCTTATGGGGTTGCTGAAGCGTTTTACGAACAAGGTAAAGCCAAGGGAACCGACGCGAAAGCCAAAGCGTTGGGTCGTATTAAAGGGGAGCGGGCGAAGACGCCTGACTTTTTGGGATCGAAGGCTTGGGCAAATAAATTTACCGCCCTAGAAAAAAGAATCGAAAATGGAGAGTAACCAAGTGCCTGTGAATAATCCGTTTAAGCAATGATGCAGGATGCTTATTAAGTTGAGCTCTTATGTCGCCCGTCGTCACGCCATGTATTTAAATGCAATTAATTTTTTCTCGCTCTAAACATGAACAAATTACCAAAGCTATTGACCGCCTGTTTCTCGTTTTACATCACTCTGGCGACTGCTCAATTGCTCGCCCAAGACGCGGTCTATACAAATAAAGTTGGTGGAGGAACGACACGTATCACGGGTAAAATTTCGAAGATGGACCCCGAGGGAGTAACGATTGATGACAAGGTGATTGCTGGCAGTGAGATTCGACGGATTTCTGTCGGTAAAGAACCCGGTGCGATCAATCGGTTGCGGGAGCAAATGGTTGGCGGGCAGTACGCCGAGTGCTTGGGGGGAATTAAGAAATTAGCCAACGTTCCCAACGAACCGCTGCTGAAACAAGAGATTGCTTTTATGGAAGCTTTTTCGTCTGCACGGCTGGCCCTCACTCAGGGAGTCATTACGCCAGAGGTTGCTGGGAAAGCGATTCGTGACTTTTTGGCCAACGCGCCCAACAGTTTTCACACGTACGCCGCTATTGAGCAATATGGCTTGCTAATCTATTCCATCGGCAAACCAGAACTGGCGGCAAAGGAGTTTGAAAAGCTCCGAGGAGTTAAGTGGGAGGAATATCGTGTGCGAGGACAATTTTTACACGGACGGATGATGTCAGTGCTTGGCGAAACTGAAAAAGCCAAAGCGGATTTTGAGCAAATCTTACAGCAAGCCTCAAATGCCCCCGAGTCAGATAACTACAAACTACTCGCTCGTTGCGAACAGGCTCGGTTATTGGGTATCACGGGTAGCTCAGCCGCCGCTCTGAAGGAACTAAACAGCCTAATCAAAAGCGAAAGTGATGAAAACACTGAGCTGTTTGCTCGTATTTACAACGCCATGGGTGTCATCCACGAAAAATCACAAAACCTCAAAGAGGCTCGTGACGCTTACTTGCATACGTACTTGCTGTTTGGCAGTGTTGAAGACCCAGCAGCGGAAGCATTGTCAAGGCTGAGCGAAATATTCGTCAGCTTAGAAGAACCGAAGCGAGCCAATGAGTTGCGACAGGACCTGCAAACCAAGTACCGGAACTCTTACTGGAGGCGTAATTAAGACAGTAGCCGCCAATGTTAAGGACATCCGAACGTTGAGCTGATTCACGGTCATCAAAATCGTACCAGTCTCTCCACTTCCAACTGCTTTAGTAAAAGGGGTGGCCGAAGAACGGACGATTCTAGATACAATAGAAACCCAAAGCTTTTCAAACCCAACAAACAATTTAATATCGCCGGCAATAGAAATATTGAGGCAACTGTGGAGATAAAATTAGATGAATTTTGAATCAGGTTCAGGCGTAGCACGACGAGGCTTGACTAGCTTTTGGCTCGTTATCGCAATGTTTGTAGGCGTCTTTACGGTTGTCGTTCCTCAGTTTGACAATGCTGCTTCAGCGGTAGCGCAAGAAGCTGGCGATGCTCCCGCAGACGTAGCTCCGCCGGCAGACGATGCAGCTCCAGCGGTTGGGGACGCTCCTGATGCTCCCGCTGGGAATGATGACGATGCACCTAAAGAAGCCGTGTCCGCGCTGGGGTGGTTGATCGAAGCGTTGGGGATCTATTTGATCGTATTCTTGCTAATCTCCGTCGCACTGGTCTCGCTGATGATCATGAACTTTTTGGCTGTCCGACGATCTGTCGTATGTCCGCCTGATTTGATCGACGCCTTCCAAGCTCATTTGGACGAAAAACAGTATCAAGAAGCCTATGAGCTTGCCAAAGCGGATGAGTCGTTTTTAGGCAACGTGCTTTCAGCTGGTTTGTCGAAAGTATCGACTAGTTACAAACATGCAGTCGCCGCTATGCAGGACATTGGGGCCGAAGAAAACATGAAGCTTGACCACCGTGCAAGCTACCTAGCGTTGATTGGAACGTTGGCGCCGATGATTGGGTTGTTAGGGACGGTCGACGGTATGATTCGGTCGTTCTACACAATCGCGACCGCGGGTACCTCTCCCGACGCCAACAAGTTGGCCGAAGGTATCTCGACAGCGTTGCTGACAACATTGGTTGGTTTGTTGATCGCGATTCCCGCGATCGCTGCCTATAACATTTTCAAAAATATGATCCAAAAATTAGTGTTGGACGTTGGTATCACCAGCGACAACCTCATGGGACGCTTTGAAAAAGTTGGCTCCAAATCCAGCACCAAACCCAATCCCAAAAAGTAAGTACCCGTGAAATTTAATAAAGCTAAAACCTCCGAAATTCTCGAAGGCGATCTCACTCCGATGATCGATATGACTTTCCAGTTGATCGCATTCTTTATGTTGTTGATTAACTTTTCGGAAATCGATCGTGCCGAGGAAATTTCGCTGCCGGTGAGTGTGTTGGCGATTCCGCCTGCGGCGCCCCCGGATTATCAAATTATTTTGAATCTTGAGCCCGATGGCAATGTAATTTTTGCGGGTAAACGGATCGAAATCGAATCCATCGCCCGTGATCTGGCGCTTGAAGTAAAGTCGGCTGCGCGAGAAGGAGTTTTTCAGCCGGGTAATATCTCGGTCGTGATTCGTGCTCATGAAGACACCCCGACAGGGACGGTGCAAAAATTAATTTCGGTCTGCCAAGAAGAGAAGCTTGAGAGTTTCGCGTTGCGTGTTTTAAACAGGGTGAATTGACTGTGCGTTTAGAAGCCACTGAAACGGAAGAAATCAAAATGAACATGACGTCGATGATCGACATCGTGTTTCAGTTGCTTGTGTTTTTTGTAATGACCTTCAATCCGGTTGAATACGAAGGGGATTTTTCGGTCAAAATGCCGCTGAATTCCGAAGAGCCAACGGATGTGCTCGACGATATCCCGGACGTGATCAGCGTTCGGCTCGTCGCAGATGCTGACGGAGCCTTGTCAAACATCACTGTCGATGACGTTCCGGTTGATCAAAACGATCTGTATGGTGGATTAACAAAAGTCATTGAATCTCGCTTGGCCGCCGAAGGCAATCCAGACAGTACGACCGAAACAGAAGTCGATTTCGATATTGGTCCGACCTTGAAGTATGCTTATACCGTGGCCGCGATCGAAGCGGTGTCAGGAAAAAAAGAAGGTGACGTTGTGACAAAACTGATCAGCAAGATCAAATTCAAAGACAACTCGCAGTAATTGCCGTCAGTGGGGTAGGTTTCTAGCCTGTGATGGTTACAGAGCCCGTGGCAGGCATCCAGTCTGTGCTTCTTACACAGCCTAGAAGGTGGTGCCACTTGCTGCCATTAAGAGTTTATCCCACAACCTTTTCGAGTGACGCATTTTTCTACTTTGTCGCGAGATATTGGGATAAGCACTAAGGCTTTTCACCGTTGGCACATTTTCGAAGCCGAGCCTGAATGTTCTTAAGGATCTGTTGCTCTAACAAAATATCGCGTCCCAGTGGGATCCAGCCTTTGTTGTTTTGTGTCAACTGCGGCGTTCCTTGATCGATATCCAACGAGCTATCGTGTCTGAAAATGGTGCCCGAGACACCAGAGCCCACCGGTTGTTGTAAATCTTCGAGTTCTTTGAAAACCTGTAAGTCGACCAGATAGTGATCCCCCGTTGGTACAACGCGGACCTTAGCAAACCTGCGAACCGTCTGTAGTGTTGCGTGGAGTCGTTCGAATCCAATCAACGAATCGCGACGCCAAGGCTCCAATAGTGTGCTGCCGATTTTGGGATGAGTTTCGATCCGGCCTTCGGACAGAATGCCGTCATGCATCCGAATACGTTCTTCGCGGAAAATGCGAAAGTAATCATCCAGTTCATCGCTGATTTGCTCCATCACTAGCCAGCGGTCAAGCATCGGTACTGCCAGTGGATTGGCGACTTCAGTCGTTGGGATGGGCTGGTTTTCTAAACCCGAAAAAGACCGGAACGCTTGGCAACCAGTGCAGCAAAGAACTGCAAAAGCCAGTAGCAAGAGTAAGTAGGGTTTTGGAAAAAATGGCATTTAAGACAGCCGTGCATGAAGCGAATTTGACGAGCCGCAGTTTGAAAGGATGCTAACGCCGGTTCAAGCCCAGAATTGCTAGCAACGAAGCC
>CAZORR010000072.1:0-13382 GCA_964582115.1 uncultured Pirellulaceae bacterium | reverse complement strand
TTGTCATCGCCATTATTGGAATCTTGATTGGCATGTTGCTCCCTGCAGTACAGGCAGTCCGTGAATCAGCTCGCCGCACGACATGCCAGAACAATCTAAAAAACTTGTCACTTGCCTGCCTTAACTTTGAATCAAGTCGTCAAGCATTTCCGCACGGTTCCAGCTTCACTCACGAACATGCGTGGGGGTCTGAAATATTGCCGTTCATTGAGCAATCCGCGACGCACGCAGCGTTAGATTTTGAATCCGCATGGGACTCGCCTGCTAATAACCTTTCCGTTTCACAACAGAATATTGCTACGTTTGTTTGCCCGTCATCGGATAAATCGTACGCTGGAAAAACCGACTATTGTGGGATTTCTGGCTCATGGCGAACTTCAATACCCGTGGCAATAGAGCGTCTGAATGGAATTTTCTTTGATGCTGTAACGGAAAGGAACCGCCCCGTCGGCCTCGGTGAAGTTACCGACGGTTCCAGTAACACAATCTGCATTGCCGAAGGTTCCGAGGTGCAAGAAATAAACGGAGGCTTCTGGGGGGATGGAGCGAATTGCTTTACCCACGAAGAGGCTGGTGTGAACGCGGTAGAAAGACCATCTGACGAGATCGTAAGCGACCATCCAAGTGGTGCGTTTGGAGCATTTTGCGATGGTTCAGTGCGTTTCATCGGCACTCAAGTGTCAACGGAAATCGTATCTGCTTTATGCACTCGCAACGGTCAAGAGGCAGACCAAAAGTTTTAAAACAATGTTTTTCCAGAGTCGTCTCGGCTCTATTTTCAGAGTCGTCTCGGCTCTATTTTTTTACTCCTTGAGGAGACTGATATGAAGAATTTTTTGATGATCGCATGCGTAGCCGTATGCACTGTTTTTATGGCAGGTAACACATCGTACGCAATCGGTGGCGGTAACGGTGGTGGTGGCGGAAAAGTTGCCTCTTCTGCTCGCGTTGTTATGACGAATACCGAGTCAACTGGTGGTGTTCCTGTTGCAGCATGGGTTCGTTTGGCTGGCACAAATGTACCGTCAACACTTGGCGCTTTACGCGACCAATTGATTTTCATGGGGCCAGGTGAAACTCGGCAAACGAACAATCTAAGGAATGGCAATTACATCATCACAACTGTTGATGTTCGTGATATCCAGCTTCCCGATAGCACACCAATCGATCAGGACTCCATTAACTTAGTTGAGATTGATTCGAGTTCGTTCGAGATTAACGGTGTTGATCGGACCGTAAATGTTAGCGGTTCAGGCATCGGATTCACGAACTAAAACTTATTAGTTCTGAAAGTCCGGAAAGCCATCTCAATACGTGATAGCAAGTTGCTGTGGCCAATGAGATGGTACATCCGGTAGATACACTCAAAGAGCACTCCAAGGATGGAGCATGCTCTTTGTTTTTTATTGATGAGACCTTGGGGGCTATCTAGATGGCTGGTGTATTAGACGAACAATCATTGACATCGGATGCTTTGCAACAGCAGGCACTAACATCTACGTTTCCCCGAGCACTGTTGGTCGCTGCGTCAGCGATGTTAAGCTCTAGCATCGCCGGAGCATGTATCGGGCTTGGTTGGCGAATGGACGAATTTGCGTTCCTTGGCGTGCTAGGGTTTGCGATATTCTTGACGACACAAGTTTACTTAAAGAGCTTTTTGGCCTGTGTTTTCCAAGCGATGTTCACCGGTTATCTCGCCTATTTCATAGCCAACCCGTGGCTCAATTGGACCATCGAAAACTTGATGGATGACGCACCCACGAAGGTGCTAATCGTCATCCATGGTGTCCATTTACTGCATGGCGGAATGTACTTCTTGTTTGCCGCCGTTTGGTGGGTGTTTCGAAAGTGGGTTACCTTCGGACTTTTCGCGGCTCCGGCGCTGTGGTTAATCTTGGAATCGATTTACCCCGCGATGTTCCCGATGCGACAAGGCTGCCTGATTGTTCAAGCATTGCCGCTCGTTCAAATCGCTTCTGTTTTCGGAGTTCCGGGCGCTACTTTGCAAGTGTTTGCAATCGCCAGTATGCTGCCGTTGGGATACTTAACCTTACGTAATCGCAATATCGTTGAAAGACGATTTGAAAATAAACAATACAAACTGTGCATGATCATGATTTTGGTCGCAACTTCAATCAATGTCGGTTGGGGAAGTTATCGAGTTCACCAGCTTCAACAGCAAGCTGCCAGTTTTGGCGGTGACTACTTAAATGTCGGCGTGCTACAAGGTGACACGGAATACGGTGGTTCGAACTTCGAGTTTGCCAAACGTTCGCGTCAACTTGATGATTGTGATTTAATTCTGTGGCCGGAATGTTCGTTCGGGAAATACCAGACAGACCTTGTCGACTTTTCAGACGAAGCGCTCGTTTCCAAAAAATCGATTGGAATTGGATTTCAGTTTCAACCGTTGCCCGATCCAAATTGCTACTTGCTGGGCGGCGGTTACGCTTGGACCCCGAAAGCAATACCACCTGAAGAAGCTGCTTCAGCTAAAAAATATGGTTTTCCCGTTAGACCAAAAATGAAGGAAAAATATGTCTCGGCATTCCTCTTGGATCCACACGAACAATTATTAGGTCGGCATGACAAAATGGAGCTGATGGCTGGCGGAGAATACGTTCCGTTTGCGGACGTGTTGCCTTGGCTGAATGACTGGCTGTTGAACGGGGCAGACGATGGGTTACTACTGTCTCGTGGTTTGGAAGCGTCGCCGGTTGGTGACGTAGAGGGGGTGTCTGTCGGAGCGTTACTGTGCTGCGAAGACATGTACCCGCGACTTTCTAGGAAAATGACCCAGCAAGGCGCCGATTTGATTGTTTGCTTAACCAACGGCATGTCGTTCAATTCAGACATCGCGCTCCGGCAACATTTCAACATCGGACGCTTTCGTGCGATTGAAAACAACCGATACTTCGCTCGCTGCGGCAGCCATGGCGTCTCTGGGTTAATCACACCCGACGGCACGGTACAACAACGATTGCCCTGCTTCGAAGAACAAAACGCGACGCTAAAAGTCCCGAAGCAAAAACGAGCAACTTCTTGGTTCAGCTATTTTGGTGACACTCTAACACCAGCAAGTTACCTGATGTCGATGATGTTGGTCGTTTTTAGCGGCTTCAAAGCCGCAGGCAATCGAAGCCCGTCCAATAGTAGATGAGGCCACGAATCCTAGCGGATACACCTAACAACACCACTCGTGTTTTTTGTTCTTGATACCTAAGTCCAAACAAAAAACGCACCGGCAATCGCCAGTGCGTTTTCAATTGTTTTAACAAGCAAACAGACAAACTACGCCAGTTGCATTTTCAAATCGGCTGACGATTCAACCAAAACCTTCGCCAGACAGTCAACCACATATTTTTGCTCAGCCAAGGTTAACTCGGGATAAATCGGCAAGGCCAACACCTCACCAGCCGCTCGTTCGGTTTCGTGCAAGCTAACTTGCCGCGATTCAAGGTATTGAAAACACTCTTGTTGGTGGAGTGGAATCGGATAATAAATTTCAGCTCCAACTTGCAGTTCAGCCAGTTTAGATCGAACTGCATCTCGCTGGCCATCGGCGACGCGAATCGTAAATTGATTCCAAACATGTTTGCGATTTTCATCAGACGTTGGCACGCAAAGCCGCTCATTCAACCCTGCTGCGGCGAACAACTGTCGATAGTTTTCAGCGTTTTGTTGCCGCTTAGCAACATAATCATCCAAGTGCTTTACTTTGGCACACAAAGCCGCTGCTTGGATCGCATCCAAGCGACTATTGATTCCGACGACACTATGGTGGTAACGCGGACGCATTCCGTGATTGGCCAATAATCGTAGTTTATCGGCCAGTTCCGCGTCGTTGGTCGTGATCATGCCGCCATCACCAAACCCACCCAAATTCTTGGTCGGGTAAAAGCTAAAACAGCCGATGTCTCCAATTCCACCGCAAGGTGTTCCGTTATCGTCTGCTCCAATCGATTGGGCGCAATCTTCGATCACTCGCAAACCGTGCTCAGCAGCGATCGCCATGATCGGCGTCATGTCGGCACACTGTCCAAACAAATGGACGGGAATAATCGCCTTGGTTTTTTCCGTGATTGCGGCAACGATTTTTTTTGTGTCCAAGTTATAACTAACTGGATCAATGTCAACAAAAACTGGCACGCCGCCCAAACGATGAATCGCACTGGCGGTGGCAAAGAATGTAAAGCTAGGGCAAATAACTTCGTCGCCAGGCTCAATATCGATCGCCATCAAAGCCAACAGCAACGCGTCGCTGCCCGATGCACAACCAATCGCGAATTCAGTATCACAGATTTCGGCGACCGACTGCTGAAGGGACTCTACGTATGGACCGCCAATGAATCGGCCGGAATCAATGATCTGCGAGACCGATTCCATGATTTCGGCTTTAAGAGGCGAATTGCCGCGGCCAACGTCGAGTAGCGGGGCACTGGTGGCAGGCGAGCAGGCCGTTTGGCAGGTGTTTTGGTTGAGTGCAGACGTATCGCGATTGCTTGAATTTTTGTTGTTCATTGGTGCCTTCCGTGGCGTTTTTGGGTAACGGCATCAGACGTTTTAAGTCTTGCCATGGGTATGATTGGGGTTACCAACCGGTTTGTGTGCAGAACTGTAGCAAATTTTATGAGTTTGGGGCAATCCCGTGTTTGCGGTTACCAAAGACTCGGCTTTGATAAATAATGGTTCGCTAGCACTGGTCGGTTTTGGATGGTCCGGGCAGTCCTATTTTCCAAACTTTACAACCTTCAAGCTCGTTTATGATTCTAATCGTCGACAACTACGACTCGTTCACCTACAACCTCGCACAGCGGATCGGTGAAATCGACGGCCAAGTCGATCTCAAGGTAGTGCGAAACGACCAGGTTACGATCGAACAAATTCAATCGCTCGCTCCGACTCACTTGATTATCTCCCCCGGGCCTTGCACGCCCAACGAAGCAGGCATCTCGGTCGATTGCGTGAAACACTTTCACGGCAAGCTCCCGATTTTAGGCGTTTGTCTCGGCCACCAATCCATTGGTGCAGCGACTGGCAGTAAGATCGTTCGTGCCGACCGATTGATGCACGGCAAAACAGACCAAATCCACCATGTTGGCAAATCCATCTTCGCTGGTATCCCCACACCAACAACGGCTACTCGTTATCACAGTCTGGTAATTCAACCGGACACATTGTCGGATGAATTCGAAGTCATTGCTTGGACTTTCTCTCCTGACGGCGAGCGAGAGATCATGGGAATCCAGCACCAAGAACATCCTACCTTCGGATTGCAATTTCACCCGGAGAGCTTTTTAAGCGAGCGCGGAGTGGACATGATCAAGAACTTTATTGAAATCGGATCTCCTGTCGCATGATATCCGTTGACCAAGCTTTCGATTTGATTCGGCAAACGGTCCAACCATTGCCGCCAGAACAGATTTCGCTTTTAAATACTGTCGGTCGTTACCTTGTGCAGCCAGTGGTCGCGGATATCGCCAGCCCGCCACACGACAAATCGATGATGGATGGGTTTGCGATTCGAGCGGCCGACTGGAGTGCGGGGGCTGAATTTGAGATTGGCGAAACCATTATCGCCGGAGCAGTGCCCAGCCAACCACTGGGACAGATGCAAGCGGCCCGTATCATGACGGGCGCCCCGCTGCCGGTTGGTGCTGATGCGGTAGTAATGGTTGAATTGGCGGAAGTCAAAAGCGATCAAACGGTAACCTTTCAAATTGACTCGATTGCTCCCGAAAAGCATATTTTGCGCACCGGTGCAAATTTTTCTTGTGGCCAATCGCTGTTTGACGCTGGACATCGTGTCCGCCCCAGTGACATCGGGCTGCTGGCAGAAGTCGGGGTGAGCCAAGCCCTTGTAGGTGGTTTACCAACGATCGCTGTCTTACCAACTGGGGACGAATTGGTGCCGTGCGATCAAACGCCAGGCCCAGGTCAGATACGAAACAGCAACGGCCCAATGCTGTTGGCGATGTTGGCTGAATCAGGTTTGGCGGCGACCGATTTGGGAATTGGACGCGATAACGAAGACGATTTGACCGCCAAAATCAAAACTGGTTTGCAACATAACGTCTTGATATTGTCCGGCGGTGTTTCGGCAGGGCAAAAGGACTTGGTGCCTGGCATTCTAAAATCGTTGGGCGTCGAGCAGGTGTTTCACAAAGTCAAAGTAAAACCCGGCAAACCAATTTGGCTGGGAATTCACAAAGCAGTTGAACCCGGTGCCCAACCAACGATTGTGTTCGGGCTGCCGGGCAACCCGGTTAGCAGCTTGGTCGGTTATCAATTGTTCGTCCGTTGCTGTCTAAGAATCCTCGCGGGCGGTGGTGCCGACAACCCTCGGCCGGTACAAACAACACTCAGTTGCGACCATCAGACTCGTGGAAATCGTCCAACGTATTGGCCGGGGCGAATGCTGGTTGACGACGAGTGCAATCGTACGGTTGAGCCGCTGAACTGGAATGGGTCGTCTGATTTGTTAGCGTTAGGACGAGCCGAGGGACTGATTTATTTTTGTGAAGATCAACACGATCATGCCGCAGGAAAACAAGTTCCGTTTTTCGCTTTCGCAGACCAGGGTTAATACCCTTCGGAGACTAATTTTTGGCCAACCAGCGACAACCTAGCGAACCACAACCGTTAATGCGCTACTACCAATTCGGCATCGGTATGACGGGAGCGTTGATGTTGGCGTTTGGGATTTGGGGATATGTCGTCGGCAGCGTTCACCCGTTTACGGTCGGGATGGCGATTCGAGTCGGCACGATGCTGGCGGTGATCTGCTTGGCATTGCCGCAACTTGTTGGCCTGCGTCGACGGCTCCCAAGCATCGCGTTGGCATTTGGCTTGGTGGCAATGTTTTTGATCGCCGCGCGTCCCAGAATCGGCAACATCCTTATTGGCGTATTATCAATCGCACTAACGGCCAATGCCGCCTTGGCATGGCTGGCTAGTTTGACTGGAAAAAAATAACGTTGTTAATACCCGGCTGCGGAATTCCGTGCCGGGCTTATCTGGGTATTTTACTTGTCCATTTTTTCGTAATCCGGGCGACCGCCGTTTGGTAGCGAATTCGCAGGAACTGCTGAACGAGTTTTTTCGTCCCACGCCATCATTTGACCTGACCGCCACGATTCGTTGGCCATCGTGACTGCAGCGACACCAGCCAACCCGAGCGGTGCCGGACAATTCAGTTCGGCTCCATTGCGAATGGCGTCGTGAAGGTTGGTGTGATGTAAAGCAATGTTCTCAGCACCGGTTTTTTTGTGCTCGCCCAGCACCTTACCGTCTTTGTCATGGCACACCCAGCCATCATTCGTAAACTTGAGCGTTCCTCGGTAACCGCGAATCAGGTGATCGATCGGAACCCGATTACTCATCGTCCCCAACACGTAAACCGTCATCCCACGCGGGTACTCACAGATCATTTCAAAGTTGTCTGGCAAATCACGACCGTCAGGCCACTGCCAAATCCCACCCATTCCAACAACGCGAGTTGGATACAGCAAGTTGCAAGCTTTCATGATTCGTGTGATTCGGTGGATAAACAAGTCCGTCGCGATGCCACCGGAGTACGACGAATAGTTTCGCCACTCGTGATAGTGATTCGGGTTCCATTCGCGTTTCGGAGCGTGCCCCAACCAAGCGCCCCAATCAAGGTCGGCTGGCTTGGCCATGTTTTCATCTAGGCCCGGTACTCGCCATGGCCCTTGGTTGTTTCGCCGTACGTATTCGATTTGAGCATGCACGACTTGGCCGAGCATACCGTCGTCAATCGCTTGACGAGCCGAAATGTAACTATCGTCGGACATGCCTTGTACGCCGACTTGCAACTTTCGGTCCGAAGCAGCAACGGCATCGGTGACCGCAATGCCTTCGGCGAAAGTGTGCGTCATGGGTTTCTCACAATAGACGTGCTTGTTCGCGGCCAACGCGTCCAATGTCATTTGGCTATGCCAATGCTCGGGAGTAGCGATCGTCACGTAATCGACTTCTTTAAGATCTAGTACCTTTCGGTAGTCTTGGAAAACCTGTTCCGCGCCAGTGACTTTCGCCAAATCGTTGGCTCGTTTTAGCCAGCAATCAGCGGCGGCAATCGGAGCAAGATTTTGTTTTTCCACGATCGACTTGATAGATTTCGCGTGGCTCTGAGCGATCCCGCCACAGCCAATGTTGGCAACGCCCAAACGGTCGTTGGCTCCCAAAATTCGCGAGTAACTTTTGGGCGAGGTTGCGATTGCCGAACTCGTAAGCGAAGCCGTTCCAACAGCACCGATCGTCGCTGCTGTTTTTGAAATGAAACCTCGACGGCTGGTTTTCTCGGACGATGACTGTGGCTTGCTCATGCTTGGATCGACTTATGAAACGTGTAATAAAAATAGTGAGTTCGCGATAGAGATACTAAACACTCGTTGCGAGATTAAGTTTTGCTTGGAAGTTAGATAGGAATTTGTCATCATCGACACAAGGCCGTTTTTATGATGGACAAATTGCTCTATCGCGCTGGTGAACTAGCAGCATGGATCAAAATTTTACAGTACAATTTTGCAAACTACACAGCTCGGAATTAAAACCTATAACTTTAATTCGCCCAACCCTACTGTGTTATCTCGTCACATCAACAACAGTGTTCTACCGTATCATATCAAGGCAGCCAAATGAGACTAAGACTTAAAACTAAATCCGTAAGTGTTTTGTTTGCCGGTTGTGCGCTTTTGGTCTCTGTTGTGAACCTTGCTGCGCAGGAACGCCCTGATCGCAATGTCAGGCCGCAGCACTCGGGTAATGTGCGTCACACTACCCCAAGCCCCATCGTCAATGACCGACCGCCATACTTGGGCAATGCCCTTCGCAACAATTGGGCGGATCAAACCAGTGTGGTAATTTGGACTCGGACCACCTTACGCCCTGAAATGCTGGCCGACGGAAAACCATTCGTCTCGCTGACTAAAAAAGAAGCGAAAGCCCTTGAACAAAAGACATCCGACGCTGAAGAGCTAACTTCTACTCAACTACCCGTCGGAACAACACTCAGTGAAATGATCGGAGCTTGCCCAGGCAGTCCAGGCCGAGTTCGTTTGACCTACTTTCCGGCGGACAAACGGGAACAAAAAAAATCAACTCCATGGGTCGTGACTAAAGCAGAGTCAGATTATACCGCCAAGTGGAAGCTTGAGAATTTGAAGCCTAACACTTCCTACGCCGCGGTGCTTGAAGCTCGGCCGATCGATAACGAGCGGTTGACGGCGTCGATCCGCGGGACTTTTAAGACTGCCCCCAAAGCGGACGTTGATCGCGACATAAAGTTTTGCGTGACAACGTGCCACGATTTCATTCGTACTGATAACGGTTTACAGGGGCATAAAATTTATCCGGCGATGTCTAAGATCAAACCGGACTTCATTGTTCATGCGGGTGACATCGAGTATTACGACCAACCAAACCCATGGGCGATGACGATCGAGTTAATGCGTTTCAAATGGGAGCGAATTTTTGCGTTGCCGGACAATCGAAAGTTCTACCAAAACACGACGTCTTACTTCTTAAAGGATGACCATGACACGTTGAAAGACGATTGCTGGCCTGGGCAAACTTATGGGACGGTTACGTTTGAACGCGGCGTGAAACTATTTAATGAGGAACAGTTTCCAGCCGCAGGTAAGTTTCCATCCGACAAGCCGCGATATAAAACCGTTCGCTGGGGCAAGGATTTGCAGTTTTGGTTGTTGGAGGGCCGCGACTTTCGCAGTGCGAATGATGCACCGGACGGTCCCGACAAAACGATTTTTGGTGAACAACAAAAGCGTTGGTTGGCTGAGACTCTCAAAACGTCTGATGCGAAGTTTAAATTGGTTTTCAGTCCGACCCCGATCGTGGGTCCCGACCGACACGGCAAAAAGGACAACCACGCAAACAAGCCGTTCGCTCACGAAGGCCAAGAACTGCGAAAACTCTTTAGCGGTATCGATGGTTTGATTGTGCTATGTGGCGATCGGCATTGGCAATACGCTTCAGTACAACCGGGAACGAATCTGTGGGAGTTTTGTTGCGGTGCCGGCAGTGACGCTCACCAAAAGGGTTGGAAGGAAGGCGACGAGCGACCTGAGCATCGGTTCTTGCGAGTGGCTGGTGGTTTTTTGTCGGGCGAGGTTGTCTATGGGCAGGCCGATAAAGCTCCGTCGTTAACGCTTCGGCATCACAAAGTAACTGGCGATGAGGTGAGTCGATTTGAGTTTCCGATGAAAAGTCTAGAAATGAAGGACGACAATCATTCTTCGACAAACACGGATTCTGAATTGGTGCCCGCGAATGACAAAGGCAAATAATAGCCGCTTGTTCGGACGACAGACAGTTTCAGGTGCTGGGCAAAGGAAAGCAAATCTTCTATTCTGACAGCCAGCAACTTACTAACACTGATACCTGATTGATAACGAACATGCAAAATTGGCAAATTGGAGTCTTCACGAGCGTTGGAGCCGGACTTGGATTGGACTTGGACCTCGCTGGCAAAATGGGCCTACCGACAATCCAACTGCACACTCCTCCGCTTGGCCAACGCGATCAAGCCCATGCGGATAAGATTCTGGCGACACTGGCACCTTACGGAATTTCGATCACGGCAGTCTTTGGCGGGTTCGAGGGCGAAAGCTACGCGACGATCCCAACGGTAGTTGAAACCGTCGGCCTAATGCCCGCATCCACTCGCCAAAAACGCTTGGACGAAATGTTTGAAATTTCGGACTTTGCCAAAATGATTGGCTGCGATGTAATTGCCTTGCATCTGGGGTTCGTTCCTCATGATACGACCGACCCTGCTTATCAAGACATCGTCGCGGTGACTCAGCAGTTATGCCAACACGCAGCTAACAACGGCCAAGCAGTCCACTTGGAAACTGGCCAGGAAACAGCCGACGGCTTGGTGACTTTTATCCAAGATACAAAGTGCGACAACTTGTTCGTGAACTTTGATCCAGCCAACATGATTTTGTACGGTGCTGGTGATCCAATCGAAGCGGTTGAAAAAATTGGTAACTTGATCAAGAGCGTGCATTGCAAAGATGCAAAATGGGCGGCCAACCCCGGTAAAGAGTGGGGCGTAGAAACGAAGTTGGGTGACGGCGATGTTGGTATGAAAACGTTTTTGCAAACCTTGCAAAAAATCGGTTACACTGGCCCACTGACAATCGAACGAGAGATTCCCCAAACGCCAGAAAAACAACAAGCTGAAATTGGCCATGCGGTTGATTTGTTGAAGCAACTGAAACAAGAACTGCTGTAGTGGATGGGGCTACGAATCCTATTGAGCCAGTTGGCGATTGAAGCTGGACTTGGTGGTGTCGAAGCTTAACTACTTTTAAAATAAACGAGATATGACGTGGTAGGGCCTCGTAGCATTCTCCATTACATCACACTATTAAAACGAATGGGCAGTCATGGCTGACTCTGATTTGAAGCAAGACATTTTTAATGTCCCCAATAAAATCTCCGCAGCTCGACTGTTATTGTCGTTCGTGTTCTTTGCTTTACTGCCGTTGCAATTGTACTGGGCGGCGCTAGTCGTGTTTGTGATTGCTGCTGGCACCGACTGGGTCGATGGTTGGTACGCCAGGAAATACAACATGGTGACTAAACTGGGCCGAGTACTGGATCCGTTTTGTGACAAGATTTTAATCTGCGGAGCTTATATTTTGATCGCGGTTGAAATGGATGCCGGCTTTCCTTGGTACGCAAAAATCGCTGGCTGGATGGCGGTGGTCGTTGTCGGCCGTGAACTATTGGTGACCGTGTTGCGATCGATGATCGAAGGTGCTGGTGGTGACTTTTCAGCCAAATGGGCGGGGAAATTGAAAATGGGATTTCAATGTGTTGCCGTCGGGGCTTGCTTGGTCGCATTGGCCCTCAAAAAAACACAAGTCGAACCGGCAACTGCTGAGATTCCAACTTGGCTTAACATCGTCTTGATTGGCTCAATCTGGCTTTCGATTTACTCGACATTGCAATCAGGATGGGGCTACTGCGTTGTCGCAACGAAGTACCTAACCAACTAAAACCTCTCTCATGCCCGGTAGCCTATCGTTCCAATTCAAAGATCGATCAATTACCAGAATCAATACTCGCTCCATCTGACCATAGGCTTTACGCTTGGACATTCAAACTCAAACTGCAATTCAGCTGCCCGTTGGCATGGAACTGTTTGGATCGAACTTGGTGAGTGCTTCTAGTACCTTCGTCGAGTTGGCATTGGTATTGGTGGTGGCCATCATTTGCTTGATCTCGCTTGTTTTTTGGGTCAAGACGTTCATCCGGGTCAGACAAAAGAAAGAAGAGTTGATCCCTTATCAACGATCCGAATGCGTGCTGGGATTCATCGATGTGTTGGCGATTTTCGCAGTTTGGATGGGCTCGCAGATCGCAGTCGGCGTTGTTCTGGTGATCGTCACAGGATTTCAAACGATAAAGTCCCGACAGCCCGACACGATGAGTGCGGGCAATACTGTCGACTTATTCGCTGAACACGGAATCCTGTTGTTGTTGTATTTGTCGGCAGTAACTGGGATTGCGGCACTACTGTTGGCTGGAGCCTTCTTGCTTATCCGCTACAAAACCGCCAACGCGTTTGGACTGCGATTCGACAACTTAACGAAACAAATCAGATACGGTGTAGCCGTGTTCGTGATGCTGTTTCCTGTGGTGATGTTGATTCAATGGTTGCTGTCAATGATCGTAGAGTACGACCACCCAGTTTTGTCGGTGCTGGCCGGAAATCCAACTTTTGTGTCGATCTTCGGCTGTTGGGCGGCAGCGGTATTGGCTGCCCCATTTCTGGAAGAGTTTTTATTTCGCGGTGTATTTCAATATTGGTTGGAACGTCTAAGCGTATCGAAACTGTCGAACGATCAACTGTTTGTCGGCGGAGCAAATGTTGTCGAAGAAATCTCTAGCGAACCACATGAAGCCAGTTCAGAAAGCTTTGTGACCGCCGAATTGGTTGAACCAAACAACGATGACGACGTTGCACTTGCGGATAAAGTACTCAACCCTTACGCAACACCGCAGCGTTCAGTAATTCGTTCAATTGATGTCGCGGCGACCACCCAACGGCGGTTTGCTTACTGGCCGATTTTTGTCAGCAGCCTGTGCTTTGCATTGGTTCATCTAGGACAAGGCTTAGCGCCGATCCCGTTGTTTATTTTGGCAGTTGGACTAGGCTACTTGTTCCGTCAGACGGGCAGTTTGATTGCCTGTGTCACGGTTCACTTTTTATTAAACTTCTACAGCATGCTGGTGTTTACGATCGCGGTGCTGTTGGGCGAGACTCCTTGACTGGATTAAGAATATGATTGGGTTTGGTATCGTTGGCTGTGGCATGATTTCTCGTT
>CAZORR010000071.1:0-13522 GCA_964582115.1 uncultured Pirellulaceae bacterium | reverse complement strand
TGACCGTGTCGACGTTTAGTAGCTGTTGCAAAATTTCGTTGTAGCCACGTTTCGTAATACTGTCCCCAAAGCAAACCAATTTCTGTTTTGGTGAATCAGCAGGCTGGGCGAACAGGTCAGGAGTTATTGCGAAACCGAACAAAGATACGATGAGTGCGGTCGCGATTTTAGCTAGATGCATTGGATGAAACCTAAATCAAGAATTGACTTGCGAAATTATAAACGTGGAATTGCTGGCAGAACACGTCAAGTAACGAGGGTTTCTTCAATCACAACAAAGTCCGCTCTTCCTCAGAAAAAAACACCACTGAATGTGCTGTGCGCCGTTAGCGTTTACAAAGGCAGTACTTATCCAATCGGAGCGTTCATTGACCGGGCGACAGTCGTATCACATAAACGACGTCGATACCATCAAGTCACATAGCACAGAGCGACCATTGGCGAGCGAATTTCGGTTATTATAATAATTCGCTGCCAACCATCTAAATGTTGTTTCGAAAAAAGTAATCGATGAATTTGAGCCAACGCATTCTATCCACTTTGGTTCTTTTCTTTTGTTTCAGCGGCATCTTGTTCGCATATCAGGTGCCGAGTGATCCCGCTACCAATCAGCCCTCGCTGACAAAACAATTGATCGCTGAGAAAGCATCTGACCTGGTTCACGAAGCCAAAGAATCCGGCAATATCATTCGTGGAGCGATTTTGTTCCATCAAGGGAACATCAACTGCGCCCGATGCCACCGCCCAGCTGCCGGCAAAACTCGGCTCGGTCCGGACCTGAGCAAGCTCGCCGCCGACATGACCGACGAAACGATTGTCGAATCGATCTTGGAACCTTCCAAAGTGATCGCCAAAGGTTTTGCCACAAAAATAATTCAGCATCTCGATGGTAGAACGTTCGTGGGACCAGTGGTCAAGCAAACCGAAGACGAAATAACTCTGGGCGATCTGTCGGGCCAAGGAGCGGAAATCAAAATCGCGCTCAATGACATCGATGTTGAACGCGACAGCAAGATTTCTGGAATGCCAGACAACCTGATTGACGAACTCAAAAAACGTCAACAATTTCTGGACCTTTTGAAATACGTTCTGGATTTAAAAGAACGAGGCCCTGACCAAAACGCTGCCAACGTAAACACCGCAAAGCGTGAGTTGTCGGCCGAGGCAAAAGGTTTGGTTCTGATTCAACAGCTTAACTGTGCTGCCTGCCATGCCACCGATTCGGTTACGAAACTCGTACAGCCAACCCAGGCTCCGCGACTGAAGTGGTCCGCGAAGTGGGTCAACCCTCAGTACATCGAAGACTTCATCGCAGATCCAAACCACGCCAAACAAGGCGCGAAGATGCCTCAAATGCTCGGCCATCTCGATGAAGCAACGCGGAAGAAAACCGCCAAAGAGTTAGCCCACTTTTTGGTTTCTCAAAGCACCAACCAATTCAAACCACAGCCCATCGATCCTCAATCAATCAAACGCGGCCACGCGAAATTCAACTCAGTCGGCTGCGTGGCATGTCATGCTCCACGAAACGACCAAGCGGTCGAAATTGCCATGGAAGCTTCGACACCGCTGGGGGATTTGTCTTCGAAGTATAACTTGAGCGGTCTAATTAACTTTCTAGAAAACCCACACGCTTCGCGGCCGTCTGGCTACATGCCCAACATGCGGTTGACTCATCGTGAAGCACTGGACGTATCAAGTTTTCTACTGCAGTCACCTCGCTTTCCAGCCAAAAAAACTTGGCAAACCAATGACGGGTTAGTCGCTGCTGGGAAAGCTCATTTCATGAGTCTCGGCTGTGCAAGTTGCCACACCGGATTGAGCGAAGCTGCACCGAAAGCCAATTCCAAGCCGCCATCAGTGATCGCCCTTGACCAAGCCAACACGGCTAAAGGGTGCTTGGCTGTCCAACGTAACGCTCAACCGAAATCAATTCCGAACTTTCATTTGAGTGACGAACAACGCAGGTTTATCGTCGCTGCCATCGCCAAGCGACCGCTTAGGTTGACTGACCAGCAGCAAGTTGATCATACATTGCATGCTTACAACTGCACTGCATGCCATCAACGCGATCAGGTTGGTGGCGTCACCGCCAAGCGAAATCCGTATTTCAAAACGACCAACTTAAATCTTGGCGATCAAGGCCGTATCCCGCCGACGTTAACCGGAGTCGGTGCGAAGCTCAAAGCAAAGTGGATGCGAGATGTTTTGGTTAACGGCAGGCGGGTTCGACCGTATTCAAAAACAACGATGCCGCAATACGGGGAACAGAATATCGGTCACTTGATTGATTTGTTTCAAAAAATGGACCACCTGCCCGAGACTGAATTTGCAACGGTTCCCAACGTCAAGGCGGCAATCAAAACCGGATTGCATTTAGTGGGCAATAAAGGCCTAAACTGCGTCGCTTGTCATACTCATAAGTTTCAGGCAGCCGATACGATGCCTGCGGTCGACTTAACCGAGATGGCCGAGCGACTGAAGAAGGACTGGTTTTATCAGTACATGCTAGATCCACAAGGATTCAGCCCCAACACCGTGATGCCATCATTCTGGCCCGATGGAAAAGCAATTCGCCCCGATCTTGCCGGCCAACCAAGCGATCAGCTCGAAGCCATCTGGCTGTACTTGCTTGACGGCCGTCAGTCACGAACACCCCGAGGTGTGGTACGAGAACAATTGGAAATTGTCGTCAAGGACGAAGCCCAAATGCTCCGCCGAAAGTACCCCGACATTGGCAAACGCGGTATCGGTGTTGGCTATCCGGGTGGTGTGAACATTGCGTTTGATGCGGAACAACTACGACTGGCGACGATCTGGCGAGGCAGGTTCGTGGATCCCGGCAGTGTCTGGAAAGGCCAAGGCAGTGGTGTCGTGAAGGCTCTTGGCAAAACAATCGGTTTTGCAAAAGGTCCAGATCTTGATGATCAACTGAAGCCTTGGGTTTGGACCGAGGAAGGTCGCCCCGACGATCACCAATTCAAAGGCTATTCACTGGACGCAAAGCGACAGCCAACGTTCCAATATGAATTTGACTCGGTTGCGGCAACGGACTTTTTTGAACCGATCCCAGCCAAAGATTCCAATGCGGGGCAGGGCGGTCAGAAAACGCAGTTGAAACGCACCGTAATACTGACGTCAGCCAAACAACGGCAGGGCCTGCGATTCCGTTTGGGGACAGGGAAAAAGATCAAGCAAGTGTCTGAGCGAGTGTTCGCCATTGATGGCAAGTTACAAATACGCCTTGAGCCCGGCCAGCAAGCGAAGATCGCTGACATTGGCGATGGCCAGTCGATTGAATTGGGAATCGATTTGGCTCCCAACCAAAAAACAAAATTGGTTATCGAATACCTTTGGGATTAACTGACTGCACGCCGCCCAATTTTTACAAGTTAAAATTTAAGTTTCAATTCGTCTGATAGCCATGCTCGTTATTTTAAAATTGCTTTCGTTGTTGACCGCTACGGTGTTTCTCCAGCAAGAGCCGCTCGGCGAGTACTGGGGTACGGCGGAAGAGGAATCGAA
The DNA here is from genome assembly GCA_964582115.1 of uncultured Pirellulaceae bacterium. Taxonomy (GTDB): domain Bacteria; phylum Planctomycetota; class Planctomycetia; order Pirellulales; family Pirellulaceae; genus Mariniblastus. Next base: position 9,997 of record CAZORR010000071.1, on the reverse strand, counting down.
GTACTACCAGTTGGTCGACATCCCTTTGCCGGATGAACTGGCGGTTGAAGCAGGTAGTTTTGAGGTCATGCCGGACCAAAAGCGGTTAGCGATCGCAACCCGGCGCGGCGACATTTTCTTGGTTGATGGTGCGTTTGACGAGCATCCCGAACCGAAGTTTCATAAATTCGCCAGTGGCTTGGACGAAGTATTTGGAATGGCGTATCGGAATGGTTCATTTTTGATAACACAGCAAACCGAAGTCACCCGAATCACCGACGACAACGGCGACGACCGCGCGGATCGATTTGAAACGCTCAACGACGACTGGGGATTTCGCAACTATCACGAATTCGCATTCGGTTCCAAACCTGACCCCGAAGGCAATATCTGGGTGTCGCTATGCCTGTCGAAGTCTTACCACTCTTGGGTTCCGTTTCGCGGTTGGTGCTTAAAAATCACGCCCGAGGGAAAAGCGATTCCTATTTGCAGTGGCATTCGTAGCCCGTGCGGCATTGGCCCCAACGAAACAGGCGAGATGTTTTATGCGGAAAGCCAAGGTCCTTGGAATGGATCTTGTTCGTTGAAAGTCTTGCAACCGGGCGGCTTCATGGGCCATCCGGTCAGCTTTAACTGGTATGAACTGGCTCCGGAATTGGGTCCAGCGCCAGTCGTGCCCAATACGCCCTCGCGGTTAGAAACCGAACGAAAACGAGTCGAGGAACTGGTGCCGTACGCGGTTGTCTTTCCATACAAACGAATGGGCCGTTCGATTTCGGGGTTCCAAGTGGACCGAACCGGTGGCAAGTTTGGGCCATTTGAAAATCAGATTTTCGTTAGCGACTTTAGCTTGGGCGTGATCCTCCGCGCGACCACCGAAAAGGTTAACGGGGTTTGGCAGGGTGCCTGTTATCCATTCCGAGAAGGATTCGATACCGGTTTGTTGGCCGTTCAATTTACGCCCGACGGAAATCTAATCGCCGGTGGGACTAACCGCGGTTGGCCGGTGCGTGGCCCGAAAGCTTACGCCGTGCAACGGTTAGACTGGACAGGTAAGGTTCCGTTTGAAATCAAAACCGTTAACGCGGATCCAAAAGGATTCAAGATTACATTCACCAAATCAATTGACCGTGACATCGCTGCGCGACCAGAAACCTACCAACTGAAAACGTTCACGCACAAATACCGTCAAGGCTATGGCAGTCCGGAAGTCGACCAAACCGAGCCCAAGGTGACGCGTGCAACAGTTTCTGACGATGGAAAATCAGTAAAGATCGAAGTCGACGGATTGGTCCAAGGTCACGTGCATGATTTCTATCTACCGAACATGCGTTCGACTGATGAAGAAAAGCTGCTGCATGCCAATGCTTACTATACATTGAACGAAATTCCCGTGGCCGAGACATCCGCAACGCCGACAACCCAATCGACTCAGCAAACACAGGCGCAAACCACTCCGACGAAACAACAGCACCCGGTCCCTGCAAACGATCAGTGGCTAACCTACTCCGGAAAATCCGGCCCGGGCACGGGCAAGCATGTTGTCTTGATCGCAGCTGACCAAGAGTACCGCAGTGAGCAATCGATGCCAATGTTGGCTAAGATTTTGTCCGAACACCATGGTTTTGATTGCACCGTTTTATTTTCTACCAACAAAGATGGATTGGTCGATCCGACGATTGACATCAAAAAAAATTCCAAAGAGTTCAATCGCATTCCCGGCTTGGAGCATTTGGCAACGGCGGACGCGCTGGTTTTCTTGGCACGGAACATGAAACTGGACGATGCGAGCGCAAAGCATTTGCACGACTACTTTGACTCGGGCAAACCACTGCTAGTCCTGAGAACTGGTAATCACGGGCTTTCTCCCAAGACCAAACGCTATCGTGTCGCTGGTAAAAACGTGGCACTAAAAACCATGCTCGGCGGCACCTTCCGTGGACACCATGGTGGTTGGCATCGCGAAGCAACTCGCGGGATCATTGTCCCCGAAAACAAATCGCATCCGATTTTGACGGGTGTGTCTGACATTTGGGGACCATCGGATGTTTATCGCTGCCATACCGACAAGTTTCCGTTTCCGGAAGATTGCACGAAGCTAGTTCTGGGACAACCCTGCAAAGACCTCTCTCCGGATTCGCCACCGAATACAAAAAAAGAACCCTTGCCGGTTGCTTGGGTGAAAAAGTGGACGGGAAACAAAGGGCTCGCTTCACCCGTGTTTCACTATACGATGGGGTCTGCCCGAGACTTTAGTAACGAAGGGGTAAGGCGGATAACGGTCAATGCCCTCTACTGGGGTTTGGGGATGGCGTCTCAAATCGATGAAAATCGGTCGGTGGATATTATTGGCCAATACCAACCGCTAAAGTCCGGGTTCAACTACAAAGCGATCGGTGTCGAACCACGCAAGGCTGAGTTCTACCGATAGCTTTCGCCAGTGCCAGCCTCTGCTCTTGAGGCCGTAACACGCACGCAAAGCTGCAGTGAGCCCAGTCGTCAGAAAGCTACATGGCTTCGTTAATAGCTGCTTTTCTCCACTGAGTTTTCGCTGTTCGGCTTCTGGCATATTTTGATTACGATATTCTATACGATGTCGAAATAGCCTCAACTTGCTAGAATATTGCTTGCATTCCAACGGATGTTGCCTTGCAGGCGAAGTCTAGCAGGTAACATTGTCGTTTTGACATTTGCCGTACTGATCCAGAACCGCAACTCCATCCGTCCTTTTATAAAACGTTTAAAAAAATGAACAACAATCGACGAGACTTCATCAAATCATCTTCTGCGGCTGCTGCCGCCACCGTTGCTGCTGGGGCGATGCCTTCAACCGCCAAAGCAGCAAGCACCGTTTCTCCCAATGCCAAAATTCGAATCGGCTTCATCGGTCCGGGCGGCCGTGGATTCTCTGCTCACGTAAAACGACTTTCTTCACTCGCCGCTGCCGGGCAGCCCATTGAATTGGTTGCTGTTTGCGATGTTTACAACAAGCACGTCAACCGTGCCATCAAGCACATAGAAAAAACGACCAAAGTCAAAGCAACGGGCTACGTTGACTATACCGAGATGATCGAGAAAGAGAACCTTGATGCCGTTTGCATCGGTACTCCAGATCATTGGCACGCCAAACAAGTCATCGATTCGCTGCGAGCAGGCTTGCATGTCTATTGCGAAAAACCAATGACCAAGACCGTCGCAGAAGCGGTCAACGTCGTGAAGGCATGGCAAGCCTCCGGCAAGGTTATGCAAGTCGGCGTGCAATCAACCAGCTTGCCCGTATGGGGCCAAATCAACTCGCTATTGAATGCGGGCAGCCTTGGTAAAGTCCTGATGTATCAGACCGAGTTCTTTCGTAACAGCTCCATGGGCCAATGGCGGTACTACCGTCTTGATAAAGAAATGACTCCAACGAACATCGATTGGAAGCGTTGGTTAGGAGTCGACGAAGGCTTGGCGGAATTCGAAACATTTGACCGTGAGAAGTACGCTCAGTGGCGACGCTACTGGCCTTATGGCAGTGGTATGTTCACTGACTTGTTCGTACACCGGACAACGTCGATGTTAAAAGCAACCGGCCTTCGATTCCCTGGTCGAGTCGTCGGCGCAGGGGGGCTGTACCTTGAGTATGACGGCCGTGGGGTTCCTGATGTCGCCACCGTGGTTGCTGACTTTAAAGAAGGCGTTCAAGGCTTGGTTACTGCCACCATGGCTTGTGAGGAGACACCAATCCAGCAGATGATTCGTGGTCATCATGGCAGCTATGTCTTGGGTAACGGCGAAGCGTTCGACGGTTTTGACTTTGTTCCTGAACGTCCACAAGTGACGCTCAATAGCAAGCTCAAACCCAAACGGATCACCACCGAAAAGATCGAAGACACGACGCATGCTCATTTCAAAAACTGGGTCGAAGCAATGGTCGCCGAAGATCCATCGATGTGTAACAACGACCCACTCTTGGGAGCTGCTGCCATCACAACCGTGCTATTGGGTGCCAAGAGTTACCGTGAAGGCAAGGTTTACTTCTTTGACGACGAAAAGATGCAAGTCAGCGAAGCGGATGACAGTTGGGGCAAGCGTTGGGAAGCGATTTCCGAAAAGCGCGGTAAGCCGATGCACATTCCAGGCTGGAAAGCTGGCGACGCTGGCAGCACACTTCAAGAGCCTGAGCACATGAAACTGGCTGGGCCTTGGATCGATGGTAAAGCTCCAGAGGACAGCTAAACCGATCTATTACAGTTAGTGTCTAATGGTTTTTCAGAGCTAATTTGACAGTAACCGACTTGGCCATATTGCAGGAATCCTGAAGCCTGGCGACTCTAGCCATTGTCGCGTTTCAACAGTGATTAAAAGCCGAATCGTGTAAGGTAAGCGACTGCTGATTGTCCTGTTTATAGCAATGTCTATTGGCCCAACTTGTGGGTGCAGTGTACCCTGCTTAACAACTGGCCTGTTTTCCAAATAAATTGTTGAGTTGATTTGGTAGCTACAACCGATTAGTATCCGAACAGCTCGTCTAATTCGTGTCGCCATGAATCGCAAGGTCAGTGGCGGCTAACAAACTATCTTGAGGAAGAAATGAAATATCTATTTACGGTTTGTGCGGTATTCGCACTACTGGCCGTTGGGTGCGGTGAAGGGCGGGTTGTCGATAGCCGTCAGCCCGGTGCTGGCCCAGCTGCTGAAGTAATGGAAGTCGACAAAATCGCATTGGAATCGGTACTCGCTTCCAATCAGCTAACACTTGTGGACTTTACGGCAACTTGGTGACCTCCGTGCAATCAATTGAAGCCGGGGCTTCAACAGATGGCGGGCGACTTCACAGGGCAAGTACAAATTGTTGCCGTTGATGTCGACAACAGTTCCGATGTGGCGCAAGCGTTTGACGTTCGTGCCATGCCAACGCTTGTTCTCATGAAAGGGAACCAAGAGATCGACCGAATGGAAGGGGCCAATGAGGCCGCGATCCGACAGATGATCCAAAACGCACTATAGTTACGAAGAAAACCTGAATGACTCTGGACCGCTTCGGCGGTCCTTTTTTGTGCGCTGCCGAATTTGACAACCTTTCTTAGTACCGACTTGATGATCTGTTTTATGCTGAACCAGCCATTTAAAACACTTACTGCTGGTTCAACGTCTAGCTCTTCGCGAAAGTCTACCATGGGTAACACTACTTTTGATAAGCAAACGGCGACTTTGACGAGCAAGAGTGCCCATCCTACAGAGGTACTCGACGGCACCTTGGCCATTAAGAGCTTTAGCTAGTTCACGTTGGAGCGTTCCGCCTAAATGGAGCGTTCCGCCTAAAGGCGCCACTACGAACTTAGCGTTGCTTGAACATTCGTCGCAAGTTTTCGCCCAGACGAGGTTCAGGTTTACTGCGCTCAATCGGGGCGGATTGAGCAACCAATACGTCGTCCATTTCAACCGCCAACCATCCGTTGTAAACGATCAAACTCGAAATGACCAACGATTGAGCTTGAGGTCGTTCACGAAATTTCTTTGGTAGAGCATTCAAAGAATAGCTTGGCTGGAACAACATCTTCATTACGGTGCTAACGACAGCTCGATCGCCAAGCCGTAGTCGTTTTCCGCGACTGGTGACTCGCGTGCCCGTGTCGTCTTGAGTCAACCGAACTTGCATGCCATCGGCTTCAATCTTGTAAGCGGCAGTGATCGAAAGACGACGGATCGGCTTGGCTGCCCCACCCACTTGCAACGAATCTAAGTTAATAACAACATTGACGCGTCCGTCTTTAAAGTCAATTCGGATCGGATCAAGTCCAGCAAACTTAAACTGCGCATCCTTTTGGTTTTCATCAGAACTCGCATCGACATCCAACCCAAGCACATCTTGTAGATGTTTTGCTAGTTCCTGACCGGTGAACGATCCCCCATTGAGTCCTAGTCGAGCGATGACGTTATTGACCAACGATTGGTGCAGCTGAATGGTAACCATCGATCGATTGCTTGTTGCTGGTCGAGCGGTGTTGGCAGCCATTTGGTCCCGCCCGGCTAGTCGATATCGGATCTCAATTTCTGATTCGGTCGTCTTCAGCCCCAACGGCGTCGGATTCAAGTCCAGCTCAATCAATGGCTGCAAGAGGTTCTTATTGGCAGCCGTACGGACAACGTCGACTTGTTTGGCGATTTCTTCTTCAACACGAGCTTCTGCCGCTTGGGTTACTTTACGGCGAAACATCTGGTTTGCTTCGGGCGATTGCTCATGTACTTTCTTCGCAGCTACACGACGAGCGAGCTTGCCAAAAACCGGTACATTGTCGATTTTAGATTGAATGCCAACCAGAAGCTGTCTGGCGGTTGAAGTCGAGTAGGCTTTCTGACTTGCATCAATCCCATTGGCGTTGACGGAGATCTTTTTGTAAACGTCAAAGGTCGCATGACCTTGGTTCATGATCCGAAAACCTTTTGTTTTCGCGACCGTGTCCGACTGAACGCGACCGTTGGTTTGAATTTGAAAATTCAGCTGATGCGCATCGGGAACCAAATTTACAATCACCTCATTACTAACTCTACTGCGTCCAGAGACTACCGCCCCTTGAATCGTTTCCGAAACGGGTTCGGCGATCGTTGGCAATTGAGGCAACAAACGATTCATGAAGGCTTCTGAAATTGTCAATCGAAAATTACCATTGCGGTAGTAAAGCTGGATGACTTCAGCGGCGTGTTGATAAGCCGGATCGTCCGACCACAATAGATCTTGAAGAACATCATTCAATAGGAAGCCACTGCGAGACCCCGGATGGGTTTCATACAGTTCCAGGCGATTGGCAATCCTTGAAGGATCTACTTTTCGGCTGGCGTAAGATTTCAACAACTGAATGTCGGCTTCCGAAAACAGCGATTGAACGTACTGGGCCTGTGCTGGCTTGAGTGTCATCGAAAACACACGTGCCAATGTTTGGCGAGCGGCCAATCGCTTTGCCTTTTGCTTGTCTGCTGGCAGCGCAAAGGCAGTTTGGAGTTCGTCGAGCAACAAATAATCAGACCACTCTGAACCGACACCGCTCAGCACAAAGTCAACGGGTTGCAATTCCGGTTGTTGACTCGCCTCGCCCTGGAGGTTGACAATTGCGGACCAAGTTACGGTGCGGCGAACGAGTTGATGATTGAGTTGCTGAAGCTGATCTAAAATCAATCGGTGATCATTTTCGGCCAATACAGAATTTGCGAGGCGCGGGTATAGCAGCTCTATCCGACGGCGTTGCTGATCCAACAGAGATATCTGAACGATTCGTTCCGGAGTAGTTAATTCGGCACTGGCAACAAGATCAAGAATTTGCTTCGTTTTGCTGGCCCAGCCTGCGACGGTTGGTTGTGCAGAGACTTGGTCGAGTGCTTCGTCCAGTAGTTTTGTTGAAACCCAACGCGTTGATTTCTTCTGCGGTACTGCCGACGCGGTAGTGAAGGTCGAAACCGCACAGACCAATCCAACAATGCTAGCAAGCAGTAGTCGGATGGTTTGCAAAGTGATCCTGTTTCGTTGAGTAATGACTTTCAACGAGTTTCTCCGAGGCGAACAGTGGGTACTACTGTCTTATCGGATTTAAAGGGCGATTGGTTCGATGCAAATTATACGGCTTGGTAGTTTTCAATAATGATGTCTGATGTTGCATGCAATGTCTTAGCAGCACAGGTTACGTTAACTTTGCGGACCAACTAATCGAAGGTTGAATTCTCTACGCAACATCGATTTTCTTTCAAAATCTCAGTTTAATTGACGAGTTTGAGTAGACTCATAATTTTAGAGTGGCGATGGCTGCCGGTGAATATTCCCGAATCGCCCATTTGTCAGCCATCGGTAGCTGAGCGTGTTCGAAGCGGCGGTCAGATTCGACTACAAAAATACTCTCCGGTGGTGCCAATGCGATCAGGCTGTCCAGCATGGTCATTAGCTCTTCGGTGCGGTCAACGAAAAAATCGTATGGTGGGCAACAAAAGACCATCCACGGGTTATTTGGCTGATTTGCTGATTCTTTAATGAACTTTCGCACCCAAAAAAACGTATCAGAAGCATGAACTTGGGCAGTTGAGGCAACATCGAGCGTTTGAATGTTCTGCTCAATTATTTTGACCGTTGGAAAGTGTCGTTCGATCATTGTCGCCCCAACAGCCCCCCGGCTAATGGCTTCAAGGCCAATTGCACCGGTACCGGCGAACAAATCAAAGACATTTTTACCTTTCACCCATCCACCAACTAAATTGAACAGAGCTTCGCGAACATTGTCTTTCATTGGCCGCGTTACAGGATCACCTGAGTAGTCAATTACTCGTCCTCGAAAAGTCCCACCGATAATCCGCAGCTTTCCCTGAGGTGCTTGGGCTTGATTGGAATTCCAGTTTTTCAGGTGTCTACCGCGTTTATTTCGAGTCATAAGTACTGTCGCAAGCCTCTGAATTGGGTATGGGGGAGTGGTCGGGGATCGATTGGTTCAAAAACAAAAATATCCGCTATACTTTATACTATTAGTAGTCCATCAAAATAGTATCCCCACTGTTTGAATCTGATCATGCTGTTTTCAATTTCGAACCTAAAATTAGTTAGTTCGGTTCTGTGTTTGACAATCTTAGCCTGTGCTACCACCGGCTGGGCTCAGCTTCTCCAACAAGATGAAAAACCGGATCCGATACCTAGAAATGTGGCTTTAGAGTACCCCATTGGCAAGCTAGAAGAGATGTCACTGGAGCAATTAAAGGCCGAATTGGATAAATTCCTACCCGAATTCCGCCAATCTCTTAAAACGATGTGGGCAGCCAAAACCCGGTACCAACACGCATCTAAAAGCGAATCATTCGGCTACGGCAAGACTTGGCGAGAGAACGCAACGGCTGGGCAAGCGATCCATCAAAGGATCAAAGAGATTTCAATGGAGATCTTTTTAAAAGAGGAATCGCCGACCGAGGAACAATCCGCATTAGCTTTTAGGATGGCAATCGGTTCGGGAGAGGAAGGTCGTATCGGGATTGCGAATCGAGTTATGAAAAAGATGATGAAGTTGTACCCTGACGACCAGCCCATCTGGATGAATGCTGCTCGAGTTGCTGTTTTCACAAACGACTTCGAAATCGCAGACCGTTTGCTTCAAACAAAACCTGAAGTCATCAAAGACCTGCCCAAAGAAGAAATTGCACTATTTGCTAGTCTCCCCAAAATCAGTAAACAATTTGAAACTGAAAAATTGATTCGACAAGCCGAAGCCAAGGCCGATGACTTACCACGAGTTGAACTAACAACTTCCAAGGGAAAAATCGTCATCGAGCTATTTGAAAATGAAGCTCCATCGACCGTTGGCAACTTTATTCACTTGGTAGAATCGGGGTTTTATGAACAGGCGTTTTTCCATCAGGTGATACGAAACTTTCGAGCTCAAGTTGGTCTCTACTTTAAAGATAGACGCCCTCCAACCGATTACGAAATTGTCAACGAGTCCAACGCCGACAACGCTCGAAACATTTTTCGCGGAACGATCGCGACGATCCCTAAAGGCAACACGATCGGTGCTGCGGAATTCAGCATCTATACCGCTCCTAACCCATTTGCCTCTGACGATTATGAGGAAACGGTGTTTGGACGAGTTATTTCGGGGATGGATGTTGTCGATATACTGAAAGTAAATTGTCGATTTAGTAAGAACTCAGCCATTAGCGAGCGTATCAACTCGAAACAAAACGACATGCCTGACGACTACATCGTGTCCGCTAAAGTTCTCCGAAAGCGACCAAACGTGGACTATCATCCCAAAAAACTACCACCGAGCAAAAAATAGCATTTTGTTGATTCCAATTCATTCGGTATGATTGAAATCCAACGCAAAATTTTCAAACAAAGCAAAGCAATGATCAACCCATCTCTTATCAATCTTCGAAATGTTGTTGCCGCCTGCATCGCTTGCTCGTTGTTGACGGATCCTAGTTTCATCGTAGCCCAAGAAATCCTTGAAACTAATACGCCAACTGTCCAAACACCGGTTGTTCAAGAACCAGCTGTTCAAGAACC
>CAZORR010000070.1:0-13537 GCA_964582115.1 uncultured Pirellulaceae bacterium | reverse complement strand
GTTTCGAATCGTCGGACTGCTGCATCCAGTTGTCCGATTTCATTCTGAATCGAAAACTCTCTCGCACGTTCTAGCGCACCAAAAATGAAGGGCGCTGCGATCCCGGCTAAAATGCTGATGACCAAGATCACGACCATCAGTTCGACCAGCGTAAATGCAGTTCGCTGAACTAATGTCGTTCGTTTTTTTGTCTGTGGAGTAGTCATGGCAGGCTCCCAAGTTTCTGTTTTAAATTGGTGTTCGGTAAGTTTGCCTTTCGCGGGGGCTCAAGGCAGACGTTAATTGGTTATTACGTTTTGCTGGTAGCAGCAGTTGGAAACGAGTCGTTTTAAGGCGTGGCTGGTTAGCTGCCGGTCAAACCCGAGATGATTGAAATCAAAGGCATGAACAAGGAGGCAACAATGAACAGTACGACCAAACCCAAGAAGATGATCATTGCGGGTTCGATCATTTTCAGCATGCCCTCGGTCAACTGTTCGACTTCTTCTTCGTAGTAGTCCGCGACTTTGTAAAGCATTACGTCCAATTCACCGGTTTCTTCACCGACGGCAACCATGTTGACGACGAGGTCTTCGACGACTGGTTTTTTGTAATTCAAGAAGTACCAAGCACTGCCGACCAAACCCAAGAATGCTGATGCATAGAAGGCGTAGAAATACAAATCAGGTTTGATGATCAGCACTGAAAGTGGCACCATCGCAACTGACACGAGGAAGAAGAACAATGTGACTGGGTGGAAGCTAGGAATCGCCCATTTCTTCATTGGGTCGGCAATCGTTTCACCGTCACGAATTGAATCGGTAACTTTACTATAGACCTTTTCGAACATCGCATTACCGGCCGTTTCGCGGGTAATCGATAATCCCTCGATGATCGGCACGCCGGATGAAATCAACGCCCCGAGTGTTCGTGTGGTTCGAGCGAGGTTGGCTTTTTCGACAAGCTTGCCCAAGACAGGAAGCTTCAGCAAAAACAGGTGCCAGCCCATGCGACCGGATTTGAATTTACAAACGATCGAAATGAACAGCACGATTGAAATCGGAATCAGCGGAGCCAAGAACCACATTTGGGTGACTTTGTTGGAGATCTCGATCAAAAGCTGAGTCGCGAGTGGTAGTTCGATGCCAAATTCTTCGAACATGTCTTTGAACTGCGGAATAATGAACAACATGATGAAGGTCAAGATACCGATGGTGAACAAGACAACCATGATCGGGTACAGCATCGCACCCACGATCTTGTTCTTCAAAGATTGAGTTCGTTCGCGGAATTCAGCCAGACGTCGCAGGATGACTTCAAGCGAACCGCCTGCTTCACCGGCTTTGATCATGTTCACGTACAGACGATCGAAGACCTTGGGAACTTTGCTCATCGCCTCGGAAAGTGATGCACCGCCTTCGATTTCATCGCAGACATCGATCAGGCCATTTTTCAACGCACCGGGTTGAGCTTGGTCTTCTAAGATTTTGAGACTGCGCAAAATCGGCAAACCAGCATCTTGCAAAATCGAAAGTTGCCGAGTGAAGGTAACCATCTTCTTGCCACCTGCACCGCCAAGTGCAAACGTTTTGCGGTCTTTGCCGGATGACTTATCAGAACTTTTAGATTGCTTTTGGACGGCGATCTTAGTTACGAAGTACCCCATCGAACGAATCGTGGCTTGTGCCTCGTCCTGAGTGGCGGCATCGATCACGTCTTTGATTTCTTGCCCCTGGGGGTCCATCGCTTCAAATTGATATTTTGGCATGGCTAATTGTGGTGTTAAAAAAATGTGGTTTGTTTTTTGGGGATGCCTCGACAGGGAGGCTAGTCAAATACTGGCGGATTACGCATCCAGTACAGTCTCTCTAACAATTTCATCCATCGTGGTCAGGCCTTCGAACATGTACCGAATGCCAATGTCGCGAAGCAGTTTCATGCCTTTCGACTGGGCTCGATCTCGCAGTTCATCTGTATTGCAGTCCTCGTTGATCATTTCCCGAAGCTCGTCGTCCATGATCATCAACTCAAACAATCCGATTCGTCCTTTGTATCCGGTGTTGCTGCATGTCGAACATCCTGCGCCGCGGTAGACCTTTTTGCCTTTGACCTTGGCCGGGTCGATTCGCAACTCGAGCAACATCTCTTCGCTTGGTTCTGTTTCTTCGCGGCACTCAGGGCAGATGCGTCGTACCAGCCGCTGAGCCAAAATGGCTTCCACGGTGGCCGTGATCAAGAACGTCGGAACGCCCATGTCTTTCATCCGCGTGACGGTGCTGGGTGCATCGTTGGTGTGCAGTGTGCTAAAGACGGTGTGTCCGGTTAGTGACGCTTGTACTGCAATTTCTGCGGTCTCCAAGTCACGAATTTCACCGACCAAAATTTTGTCAGGGTCCTGCCGCAAGATTGCACGTAAGGCCGAAGCAAAGGTCACGCCGATTTCGTGGTTGATCGGGATCTGAATGATGCCGTCGATGTCGTATTCAACCGGGTCTTCGGTGGTGACGATTTTTTCGCTAGGCGAGTTGAGTTCGGACAGCGCCGAGTACAACGTTGTTGTTTTGCCCGAGCCTGTTGGTCCGGTGACCAAGATGATTCCGTTGGGCCGCTCCATGACTTCGCGGAAGTCAGCCAGTAGATTTGCTGGCATGCCGACATTCTGTAAGTCCAGCGAAACCACACTACGGTCCAGGACTCGGCAAACGACGCTTTCGCCAAACAGGGTTGGCATCACGCTCACACGTAAGTCGACTGGGTGGCCACCGATCGTCAGTTCGATACGACCATCTTGAGGCATTCGTCGTTCTGAAATGTTCAGGTTGGCCATGACCTTGATTCGCGTAGTAATCGCAAAGGCAAGGTGGCGAGGCGGCGGGACCATTTCGTACAACACGCCGTCGGCTTTGATTCGAATCCGGAACTCGTCTTCAAACGGTTCGAAGTGAATGTCACTGGCGTGGTCTTTGATTGCCAATAGCAAAACCATGTTCAGTAGCTTTCGAACCGGCGCACTGTCGACCAGTTCGTTGATGTCACCGATGGCGATCGGGCCATCGCCACCAAGAACTTCGGAGGCAGCTTTTAGTTCGTCGTCCTCTTCCAAGCCTTTGATCAGTGACTCAATGCTCTCAGTGTCCGAGTTGAAGTGCTTGTCGATCGCCTTGAGTACTTGGGCCTCGGTGGCGACGGTGACACGAACCTCTAGCCCCAGAAAGCGTCGCAATTCATCTTGCATCGACAGATTCTGCGGATCACAACAGGCAACCGTCAACACACCGTCTTTTAGCTGTAGCGGGATGACGCGATAGAGTTGAGCCATTGCGTCGGAGACAACCTCACGAGCTTCTGCTGGAGGCGTGACGCCATCGATGTCGATGGTCTTCATGCCGAACTGTTCGCCCAACGCCTGAATCAATTGCTCGTCAGTGATCAGCCCCATTTCTTGGGCGACCTGACCGATCATTTGACCGGGGTTTTGCGCTTGTTCTTCAACCAACATCTCTAAGTGATCGTCGGTAATAAAGCCCAAGTCGACAAGGATCTGGCCTAGTTTTCTAGCTGCCATCAGCGAAACACAATGTTAAAACGGTAATGTGGAAATGTAATTTTTGTCTGGAAACAAAACAAATTTAATCGTCGAACTCTAAATCGTCTTCGTCGTAAACCTCTTCGTCTTCTTCATTTCGTCGGGCCGCAGCAATTCGCTTGGCCAAGTTGTCAGGGTCTTGAGCTTTACCCAAGGCGTCTTCAAGCTCGATCTTTTCGTCGGCCCAGTGTTCGAACAAGCAATCGTCCATCAGCTTCATGCCGAACTTCGAACCGGTTTGGATGGCCGAATTGATACGGAACGTTTTGTTTTCACGAATCAAGTTACCGATACCAGGTGTTACGACCAGTGATTCAAACGCCGCCACTCGACCGCCGCCGATTTTCGGTAGCAGGGTTTGAGCCAGCACGCCGATCAGTGAAGTCGAAAGCTGTGTTCGGATTTGGTCCTGTAGGTTACCGGGGAACGCATCGATAATACGGTTGATGGTTCCTTGGGCGCTGTTGGTGTGCAGGGTGCCAAAGACGACGTGGCCGGTTTCAGCAGCCGAAATCGCAGCTTCGATCGTTTCCAAGTCGCGAAGTTCGCCAACCAAGATCACGTCAGGGTCTTGTCGCAGGGCGCGACGGATCGCTTCGGCGAAACTCGGCACGTCCACGCCGACTTCGCGTTGGTTGACGGTTGATTTTTTGTGGTAGTGATAAAATTCGATCGGGTCTTCGATCGTAATGATGTGGTGGTCCACTCGTTCGTTGATGAAGTTCACCAAGCTGGCGAGCGTGGTCGATTTGCCAGAACCCGTTGGGCCGGTGACTAAGATCAAACCACGAGGACGCATGACTAGTTTGGTGAAAATGTCAGGTACGCCCAGCACGTCCGGCGGTAGCATCTCGTTAGGGATCTGTCGCAATACCATTGCGATGTCGCCGCGTTGCTTGAAAATCGAAACGCGGAAACGAGCTTTTTCGCCATACGCAAATCCAAAGTCGGCCGATCCCATTTCTTGCAGCTCGCGCTGGCAACGCTCGGGGGTGATGGACTTCATCAGCGCCACGGTATCCTCGGGTTCGAGCGTCTTGGTCTCAAGCTGGCGCAGTCGCCCATGCAAACGGAAGACAGGCGGTTGCCCGGTGGTGATATGAATATCGCTAGCGCCTTGTTTGACACAGGCTTCAAGCAATTTATCAATCAGGACGGTTGCCATTTCAGCTCGTTTCTAACTCTTAAGGATGAATAGGTGGATTTTTCGGCTTATTGTTGGCTGCCGTAAAGCATGGAGTGCCGCTGCCCAAAGGCCCGTGAACACAACCACAGTTTTTTAACTGCCAATTGTGATTGGTGTCTTACTAGAAGTGCCCCGAGGATTTCAGCGACTGACCTTTGACCAAATCACGCCCATTGTAATTGAGCAGTGATGGTGGTTAGCGCAGGCTGGTTTCCATGGGCGAGAGATTGGAGGCGGAAAGTGTGCCAAAAAACAGCCATTGCTGCTTTCGGACACCCGAATTGTTGGGCGCCTTTAGCTCTAAGTCCAGAAAGTAGGTTGATTTAGTCGTCATTGGCCAGGTCCAGTGGCGTTACAGGTGGCCCAGTCCGGCTTGCCAGCGCTTGTTTTGTTAGATTGCATGGGGGTGGATCAGTGTTCACCATCACTATCCCCACGTTTGGCAACCCGCATGACCTCGCTAAATGTTGTGTAGCCCTGGGCAACCTTGTTCAGTCCGTCCATGTAAAGCGTGTCCATTCCATTGCCCACGGCGTAATCTCGGATCTCTTGGGAGGATGCTTGGCGGAAAATTAGCTCTCTGACCGTGGAATCGATCATTAACATCTCGTAAATCCCCATCCGTCCTCGGAAGCCAGACTTCTGACAACTGCTACAACCCTTACCACGCATAAAGGTCGCGGTGGCTACCATTTCAGGGGGCATGCCGGCCTCTTGAATATCCTGTTCTGAAGGCTTGTGCTTGGTGCGACACTTGGGGCAAATCGTCCGTACCAGACGCTGGGCAAGGATCGCTACGACCGAGCTGGCGACAAGGTATGCCGGGACTCCCATGTCGATCATTCGTGTAACGGCTGTGGGCGCATCGTTCGTATGTAGCGTGCTGAATACTAGGTGTCCAGTAAGGGAAGCTTGGATTCCCATCGAAGCGGTTTCTTGGTCTCGCATTTCACCAACTAGGATAACGTTGGGTGCTTGCCGCAACATTGAGCGAATAATGCGAGCAAAGTCGAGCCCGATTTTGTGCTTTACTTCGACTTGGTTGATGCCTGGTAGGTAGTATTCGACAGGGTCTTCGGCGGTGATGATTTTGCGATCTGGGCGGTTTAGGCTGTTCATCGCCGCATACAGGGTTGTCGTTTTTCCAGATCCCGTTGGCCCCGTCACCAGGATAATTCCATTGGGACGCCGGATCAGTGAATGGAACTGTTTGTATGTTTTTTCACTGAATCCGAGTTGGCGAACTCCGATCTTGATATTGTCTTTGTCTAGCAAACGCATCACACAGGACTGACCTTGGTTGGTCGGGATGATGCTGACACGAAGGTCCAGTTCTTTTTCGCCTGCGGTCACTTTGATACGACCGTCTTGTTCGCGGCGTTTTTCAGCGATATCAATGTCGGCCAAGATTTTGATCCGGGAGATGATTGCTCCCAGTTGCCGTTTTGGCAGGCGATCGCGTTCGTGTAGTACACCGTCAATTCGGTAGCGAATTCGGACCCGATCTTCAAAGGGTTCGACGTGGATGTCAGATGCTCGCAGTTGAACCGCTTCGGTGATCATCAGTTGGACCAGCCGAACGATTGGGGCACTGCTGTCCTCTGCCGCCTCGCCTGCTTCGCTGTCGTCGTCGACGGTTTCGGTAAAGTCGATTGCTGTGTCGGTGAATTCTTGTAGGATGGAGTCAGCCGATTCTCCTTCGACTTGGCCGTACTTGCGGTTGATTTCCAGTGAAATCGAGGCCCGAGTGGCTAGTGCGACGGTGACATCGCGATTGAGGATAAACCGCAGTTTTTCAACAGTATCCACGTCCTCCGGGTCGCTCATCAGGACTTTGAGGCCACGGTCGGTTTCGGCGAGCGGAATGACGTTGTTTTCACGCGCAACCGCTTCAGGCATCAGTTCGATCACCATTTCTGGGATGTCGACTTTTGTCGGGTCCACGTAATCCATGCGGTGGGCTTTGGCCAACGCCTTCATGACGTCTTCGTCGCTGGCATACTCCAGCTGAACGATTGTTTGGGCGATGGTTTTGCCAGTTTGTTTGGCTTGTTTTTGTGCGTCGATAAGCTGATCTTTTGAAATGACTCCAGCCTGGATCAGCTCTTTTAAGTACTCTGGAATTTGCTTCTTTGCCATTCTCTACTCCGTTTGGTCCCGGTTGTATCTTCTTGGGGAGCGTTGCCGCTAGTGCTTTTCGATTTTTAAAATGATCGGATTGGCCCAAGTGTTTAAATTCTGTTGTCGTGTTCTGTGACAAAGCACTGCGACATTAACTAATGTTTCAACAAGGGTGCGGTTGGTTGGCTTTATTTCATCCAAGTGCAAATTTACCCATAATTGACCGCTTCGAGGCTGGAAATTGGCGGTCCGTTGATGTTTGACGTAAGTATAGACGATCCCAATCAGGGAAAGATTCAAGATGCGGTAAAAGCAATGAAAAACACTTGATTTTAGTCCAGCTCACGGGCTTGCAGCCAATATGAGGTAGCCGTTTTTCGTAGTTCGTCAGCTTTGTCATAAAACTGGACTTGTTCTAGTTGGCCAGCCAATTTCTCAAGGTCTTTTGCAGTTGATCGTAAAACGGTCTGAATCATGTGTGGATCAAGTACGTTGCCGGTCTTTGCTGGGCTGGAAACGGGTTCTACTAGTGGTACGGTTTGTACCGTTGATTTTTGTTCTTGTGCTAAGATCATGTCTGCTAGTATGCCATGGCTCACCTGCTCCGTATCGACGCCAGGTAGAGTTCCCTGTAATCGCTTGCCAACGCCGCCGCCCATGAGGGCTCGTATCCCCGCAATCGCGGTCAAATCTGATTTTTGCTGAGGGGTCATTTTGTCGGTGCGTTGACCTGGTGGCTGAAGGGGCGTGCCTTGAGCCGATTGCAAGCAATCAGACGTGGTTCCGATCACTGGTTGAGCAGATGGCGGAATGGGAGTGTCTTGGCCCTGCAAGTTTTCGGTGGCGAAAAATGGCGCCACTAGCAGGAAGCCCAACACTAAATAAGCTCGGTGAGATGGAGGGGTTGTAGTGGGCATGGTTGCAGCGATTTCATAATGGTTGATTGAAACGAGCCCAAGATCCTAGGCCCGATATAAATATAAGGATTTTTTCGGGCAAACGGAAACCTCAGTTTGCAACTAACCGGCTTACGGACCCGCTTGTTGGGTAGTTCTGCGTACGTTTCCCGGCTTGATTTGGCGTTCTTGCGGGTTTTCGTTGCTACAATCCGAACCGAATGTGCGGTATAATTGGGTTGCTTATGGCTGAAGGCGGCTATGCGATAAATTTTCACGTAACGCCAATGGCCCGCTTCGCATTTGCCGAAGACAATGATGCCGCTCTTGATGCAGTTGCGGTGCGAAAGCTGAAATAAAACACCAGGTGGTTTCGGTCGCATGCTCAATCGTAGTGCAATGTCCAACCATCCTATTTTACAGTCAACGAGTTGAGGCCTGTTTGATGTTGATCTCCAAACGATTTTTGACCTTCATTTTCACTGCGAGCATAGCGTTTTTGTTTGTTGCTGGTGGTGAGGTGATGGCGCAGAATTATTCAGGCTTGAACATGCGCCGTGAGTTTTCTTTAACTCCTCGGTCATTCGAGTTGGTTCCTAACAAAGAATGGACGAGAGACCAGCTAAGGGCATGGACTGAGTTAAAAAGAGCGTGGGAAAAAGAAGGAAGAAACCGATCTGCATTAAACCTGATCAAATCAGGGCGAAAAAAGACTACCGCGATATTGGAATCAGGTGGTGACGCTACTAGCGATCCGGAAGCTCGGAAGCATTTAGAAGACTACACGTTTCCTGCGATGACTCAAACAGACCGAGACACGCTGAGCTCTTTAGGGGTGAAGCGGCAGTCGTTTCTGGAAAACTATTTGAACGATGAAGTCACTGGAAATGCTCGTGCCCGCATGATCGATTTCACGGTGGAAAAATTACAAGCCTACTGTATTGATGCGACGCTGCATCCATCGTCGCGAGTGAACGCGGTTGTTTTGTTGAGCCAGTTGACTGACCGTGCACAGCCTCCGGTTGCCTCCAGTAAATCCACTGCCATACTTCAAGGAATCATTAATGGTCAAGACAAAAAGCAGTTTCCCGATTTTTTAAAGATCGCCGCTTTGTCTGGAATGAAAAACCAGCTAGAAATGAATGCTAGGTCAGGGCAAGCATTGAGCCGTGGCGCTGGGGCTCAACTGGTGGAGATCGTGATGGAGCTTTTGGCAACGGAAGTCGATCGGAGGAAAGACGTTGGTGGTTACTGGAAAAAACGTCAAGCCGTTCAATTGTCTGGGCTGCTTAGGAACGCTAAGGCACTGCCGTTGTTGTTGAATATTTTAAACGATGAAGTTTCTGCGCTTGAAATGAAACTAGACGCTGCCAAAGCCATTTCCCAAACAGAAATCGTTGGCTCGGATCCAAAAACGAACAACACTGTTCTGCTTTCGATTTGCAAATTTGCTAAAACGGCCGTTGGCCAAGAAGCTTTCTACATTCAAGATTCACTGAAACAAATGGAGTACAAGGCGCTGTTGTACGGTGACATTGACCTGCGAGAACTCGGAGCTGATTTTGAACCCATGCCTGCTGAAGAGCCTCGTCGTCGCGGGAGAGACTTCAATGATCGTGAACCCAAGGCCGCTCCGTTGTTTGAGCTTCCAAATTATCAGTTGAATGTTCATCGCAATCGGATTCGATCAGTTGCGTTGTCCTGTCAGCAGGCAATCGGCACCACTAATCAAGAAGGCTTGCGTCGAAACTTGGACTCTAAAGCTGAGGCTTTGGCCAATCGTATGTCTGGGCTGTTTACTGCATTGTTGGAGCGGTCCGGTGTTGGGCTGATCGACGTGGAAGGCTCTAGCCGAAAGCCGGGAGCACCCGACTTGCAAGCAGAAGATCGAAATCGTCGAACGAGCTATGTGGATCAACTGACCAAAGTTTGTGAGGACTCGGAGCGAGCCATCGCCGATTTATTGGTAAACTACTCAGGCAATTAGGTCGGCGTCCATCTCGGTCGCTTGCAAACGGTTTACTCTAGCCACCTTGATCCCGCTGGAGCAATTGCTTGTCCACCTGGGCGAAATAGCTGCGGACTTTTGGTGAACCGAGGTTCGAAACCGAACCGGAATCCGAAGTTGTCACGACTGTGGTCAACATTGAATCCAAACTGCCACAAGAATGATTCGCCGATATAGATCAGGCTGAGCGTTTGGCCGATCGTCCCTGTCTCACCAAAGTCGATTTGCCCGCCGGCTTTCACGCCCCATTTGTCACTCATTCGATAGCTCATCGAAGCTGATAAAATGTTACTGCTGATCGGCCCTTCGATGGTTCGGAATCCGACGAAGGCGTTGCCATTTCCAGGGCGACTGATGTTGGCACCAAAGCTGGCGGTTCGCAAACCTTGAGAAAAGAAATCAAAGTGGCCGTCGGAGACAAACGACAATCGGTCTCCTACGTACCAACGGAAGTCGTAATTAAACAATCCAAAGTCTGAATTGAAATTGTCTCGATCGGATTTCGGGAACAAACTGACTTGTGTGTCGAGTGTGATCCAGTCGATGATTCGTTGTTGACCGGGCAGTCCGCGTTTGGTTTGCCATTTTTGACGAGCTCCCAGTTTGATGGTGAATAGATCGTCGGCGATTTCACTCGACGCTGCCGTAACATTGCTCTGAAGGCCTGATCGAAGCGCGAAGAATCGTTCGTCAAATTGTAGCGGTATGTCTTCGCCGGGCAGGATGTTGAACGTGTCAAACGCGAATCGTCGACGGAAGTGTTCTTGGGAATCGTCGTCCAGTTGATCGAAAAGGGCCAGTTCGTCTAAGTCCTGTGACGCTTCGGCAAAGAACGCATCGATATCGAACGACACTTTATGTGCCAGTCCGTCGACATTCCATAAAATACTCTTTATCGACGGGTCAACTCTCCAGACCGGCAAGCTGGCTCTGACTCCTGCTTGCCCTAGAGCTCGTGCCAAGTCCGAACCGTCAAGTGCTTCCTGCCAATAGCTGATGTCACCCAGTAAATACGGCACGACTTTTACGGGGCCGATTTGTGTTGGGAAATCGATTTCATGTCGAGTCCCTGCGGTGAAGCCATCGACGTCCGCTTCCCAGGCTAGTGGATCAAACGTGGATGCGTCGATCGGGTCTGTCGGCGTGTCCGCTTGTCGCAAGCGTTGATATCCAGCATGCACACTGGCATGCCAGACCGCTCGATTGTTGAAAATAGGTTCGCCAAGTTTGAACTGGTTGTACTCGATGCCACTCGTTTGAGTGAAGAAATCGTTCAGCTGTAAGTCACCCGTTAGGTTGTAGCTGTTGGTGCCCACGTTGCGTTCGAGCCAAAATCCAGTCGTGGCGTCTTTGTTGGTGTCCCATTCACGTTCGTAGAACTGCTCCAAGAAGTTCCGATCAGTTATGAAACCAAGTTCCGCTCGAAGTTGGTAGCCAGGCGAAAAATCATGTCGATGTTGGAAAAGCGTACGGCCACGGAATTCTTCTTCGGGGATCAATGCCGTGCGGCCTCGACCTAAATTATCGGTTCCTTGGTCGTCCAGTAGGTACCAACTGTCGTAGTTGCCAGTAACGCGTCCGGGGATTCCGAAAATTCCGTCACGCTGATATTTATACTCGGTGCCAAGGGCGAGCCCTCGTTCGGACAGGTAGTCCACGTTTCCAATCCACTCGGTTCCGGCTGGCTGTTGAATGCCGAGTACTTGGTAGAGGTTCCAGCCTGTGCGAATTTGTGTACCAAGAATACTGTCAGAGTTGATGTTGAAGCTTTCCAAGTACAGCGTTGAATTACTCAACGTGGTTTGAATTCGCGGCCAAGTAAACACAGGTACTCCCCCGACGTAAATCCGATTGCGTTGGGCATCCAACGTGAAGTCAGTTCCTGGAGCGTCATCTTGGAAATTTGACAGTCCGTCGCTCAAGTTGATGGCCGCCACGCCACCGGTCGGATCGAAAACTGGGGTCTCGCTCAAACTAATCGATTCTGATTGAAGCCAGTAACGAGGGACACCCAAACGACTGGTCGTCACTGCGGTACCAAAAGCCTGCATTGAGTTTTCGCCCAGTTGCTGAACGACGTCCGCTTTAATTCGAACGGGTCCGTTGATGCCGTTCACGTTAGTACGCATGTCCGCTTTGAGGATTGTTCCACGTTGCGATTCAACGTCGTAGAACATGCGTTGAGCATTGATGATGCGGGAGCCTTTGGAAAAGATCACATCGCCTTCTAGGTAGAACTGGTTGCGACGAGATCCATCGGGTAGCGTCAACTGCCATTGGACGGCGTTGTCGGCTGTGAGGTAAAGTTTGCGATCGCTGTCGCCGCGAAAGGCTTCCAAGTCCGAAATTGCAGGTGTTTCTACCGCCAAGCGAATCCCGCCAGTCAACAGTGTTACTTTTTCGTTGGGATTGTTGGGGTTGGTGAAGTTTTTCAAATTCAAATTGAACGACGGATCGCGACGTGACAACAGAATCTTGAAGGGCGAACCGCCTTGAGATAGTTGGTCGCCCACTTGAGCGGGCGTGCTGGGCGCGAAAGTTGGGTTTGCCGACGGTGATACGAACTGTGGTGATTGCGGTGATTGAGGAACCGCTTGAGCCTGTCCGGTGATTGGATTGACAACTAATTGAGGACGTTGAACGCTACCGATTCCGTTGGCGAACTGATTGTCTTCCACCCAAACTTGACCGTCGCTGGTCAAACTGCCGCCTTGTGGATCGATCGGAAACGACTGAAAGAACCCCGCTTGTTGGATTGGGTTGGCTTGTTTCTTTTGACGCGCCAATTGGGCTCGGTTGAACAGTAACGGTGGGCTGCCGGCTAGTTGTTCGGATTGTCTCGCCAAATCGACTGTCCCGTTAGTTTGAAGACGGCCAAACCAAGCATGGTCTTTAATGCGGTCCGGCGATTGGTCGGCGGCCAATTTGTGGGTGAGATCGACGGTGACATTTTGCTCCAAGTAGACTAGTACTTGATGCGGTTTTTTGGTTCCCGCTGGCTGGTTGTTGTGAGGGATTTCGATCCAAACGATTGCCTCGTCAGCGGTGGCGGTGAGGGTCGCTTGTTGGATGTTTACGTTGCCGCGTAAGTGTAGGACTTCGAAGTCGCCATCGACCCAGTGTTTGATTTGGTCGGCTTGGATGGAAACCGAATGAGTCGATTCAGGGAGTTCAAACGAGATGTTGTCGGCGAATGATTGGCCGAACGTCGGTTTGCTGACCGGTGCTTGTCCAAAACTGGGCTCGCTGAAAACCGGCGCAGTGTCGTCGGTTGAAAACGGTGTTTGTGGTGCTGCAATTAGCGGCGAAACGCTTGTTAATAGTAGGGAAGCGACTAGCAGACGAGCAATCCAGTGGGTGCGATTCGCGATCGTGATGGGTGTTTTTTGGCGCGCTTCGATCGGTCGCGAGCGGAGATGCCAACGGTTTCTGATGCGATCAAATTTTGCAGCAGCTAAATTCAAGTTTGGTTGAATTCAAGACGATGATTTTGGATTGGCCAATTACCAATCACGAGAATTGGGAACTTTGGGCGGCGGAGTATAGAAGGGCCGGAAAAACACGGCAAGCGAGAAGCTGGCGCTCAGGAAACCAAGCATTTCAGTGCCAATGCGTGCTAGCAGCGAGCATAGCGTGATCTTGCCAGCGGTTTTGGGGTGCTTTTGCTTCATGGCCAGTCGGTGTCGTTTTGAAGTTAATCCGGGCGAACGCAGTCCTTTGCGTCCCGACTTGCACAGGATTTCAGCCTAAAGACAGTACTA
>CAZORR010000069.1:0-13553 GCA_964582115.1 uncultured Pirellulaceae bacterium | reverse complement strand
CAGCAATGGCTGGATCAGTCCAAAGCCGCCGACGTTGAGACAAATTAAGACCTGATGGTAAAGTTGCTCGGTGCAGGCCAACGGTTTTAGCGAGTGGTTCTTGGCAGGTTCTTTAAGTACTGTATTTTTCAACCGCGAATGGACGCAAATAAACGCGAATTCAACTTGCTGTTCGCGGTTCGGCTTTCAACCTTCGTGCAAGAAAAAAGCACGACCATTGGAGTCGTGCTTCTTATTATCTGATTTGATGTTTGCGGTTGTTGCGGAGTATCTGATTCTCCGTTTCAATCGCGGCGGGGTTCACACTATGACGTTTTGAGTGGTGCGATTGTGCAGATCATCCGACGCTGCTGTTGCGAGGGTCTGCTTTCGACCTTGCCATATTCTGAGAGCTGTTCAATGATACCGTCCATGACTTTGCGGCCTTCATCGATGTGGGCATTTTCACGTCCACGGAATAGAACGGTGACTTGAACTTTGTCTAAGTGTTCAAGGAAGCCGATGGCTTTTTTGACTTTGAAATCGATATCGTGCTGACCCGTTTTAGGGCGAACACGAATCTCTTTAAGCTTCGTCTGATGCGACTTGTTTTTTGTCTGGCGTTTTTTCTTGTCGTAGTTGAACTTACCAAAGTCCATAATTCGACAGACTGGCGGTTTCGCTTCTCCAGCGACCTCGACCAAATCTAGTCCAGCATCACGTGCTTTATCAAGAGCTTCTTTCGTTGGGATGACACCT
The DNA here is from genome assembly GCA_964582115.1 of uncultured Pirellulaceae bacterium. Classification (GTDB taxonomy): domain Bacteria; phylum Planctomycetota; class Planctomycetia; order Pirellulales; family Pirellulaceae; genus Mariniblastus. Next base: position 12,815 of record CAZORR010000069.1, on the reverse strand, counting down.
AGTTGGTTGCCATCTTGGTCAATAACTCGGATCGGTGTTTTGCGAATTTGCTCGTTGATCCGGTTTTGTTTTTTATCACTCGGTGGAATCGTTGTCCCTTTCAATAAGACAGATGGATTGGGTTCGTATGCCTGAATGTTACCAAGCATGCCTCTATTTAAAAACATCAACAGCGAATTGCTCACTGCTGATGCTTGAATTGTATCGTTATCTTAGCAATAAGCCAGTAAATCGTTGGTTTTTTAACCGATTTGCTGTCGCCCATGGCCAATTCACGCGACCGTGCCGCTGTTGTTCACTAACCCGAAAAGGTCTGGCGAACGGTTTTTTGGTCGACTTCTTGCTGGAATTTAGCAATCGCCTCGGCAACCGGCATCGCGCCCAAATCGCCTTCTACGCGGTCACGAATTGAAACCGTGCCGTTTTCGGCGTCACGCGGACCGACAATCAGCATGTAAGGCACCATGTCCAGTTGCCCGTCGCGAATCTTCGATCCCAGTTTTTCACTGCGGAAATCCGCTTCAACGCGAATCCCGGCTGCCTTCATCTGCTGATGAACTTTTTGGCCGTACTCTTCGGACTTGTCGCTGACCGTCATCAACCTCGCTTGCTCAGGAGCCAACCACAGTGGGAAGTTCCCAGCAAAGTGCTCGATCAAAACGCCAATGAAACGTTCCATGCTACCGAAGGGAGCCCGGTGGATCATGATCGGCCGGTGAGCGGTATTGTCGGGGCCCATGTACTCCAGGCCAAATCGCTCGGGCAAGTTGTAGTCAACTTGCACAGTGCCAAGCTGCCATTTTCGACCGATGCAGTCGTTCACCACAAAGTCAATCTTGGGACCGTAGAACGCGGCTTCGCCAGGGTCTTGGGTAAACGGACGGCCAAGCGTTTCGGCCGCTTCACGACAGGCTTTTTCGGCCAAGTCCCAGTTGGCGGGATCGCCGACGTACTTGGTGCTGTCTGGGTCTCGCAATCCAACGCGGACGCTGTAGTCTTCCATACCCATTGCACCAAAGACGGTTTTGACCAGTTCGATACAACCAATCAATTCGTCGGCAAGCTGGTCTTGAGTCACGAACAGGTGAGCGTCATCTTGAGTAAAACCACGCACGCGAGTCAGGCCGCCAATTTCACCAGACTGTTCCCAACGATAGACCGTCCCGAATTCCGCCAAACGAATTGGCAGGTCTCGGTAACTACGACGCTCGGAGTCGTAGATCTTAATGTGATGAGGACAGTTCATCGGCTTTAGCAAGTAGCCTTCGATTTCACCTTGTTCCATTAGGTTGGACAAGTCGCTACAGCTACAGCCCTCATCTGACAATTTTTTCAGGTGGTCACGGTCAACCAACGCCGGATATTGACTTTCCTGGTAGTAGGGAAAGTGGCCACTGGTTTTGTATAAATCCAGTTTGCCGATATGCGGTGTGAAAACCTGACTGTAACCCTGACGAGTCAAATGCTCGGAGATAAAGTCTTGCAGTTTCTGGCGAATGAAAGCCCCTTTGGGTGTCCACAGAATCAGGCCTTGGCCAACCATTTCATCAATGTGGAACAAACCAAGTCGTTTGCCGAGCACACGGTGGTCGCGTTTTTTGGCTTCTTCTTGGTTGGCCAGAAATTCGTCCAGTTCGGCTTGGCTGAAAAAAGCGGTCGCGTAAACTCGCTGCAACTGTGGATTGGCTTGGTCGCCTTTCCAGTAAGCACCGGCGATCGACAAGAGTTTGAATGCACCGATTCGCTTCGGCGACGGCACGTGGGGGCCACGGCACAAGTCGACAAATTCGCCTTGCTGATAGAACGAAAGTGTATCGTCGTTGGCGAGCCCGGTTTGGATGTGTTCGACTTTGAATTCTTGCTTCAAGTCTTGGCATAGTTTGACCGCTTGGTCGCGTGGTTGGACGACTCGCTCAAACGGTTCGTCCAAATCGATGATCTTCTGCATCTCTTTTTCAATCGCCGGGAAGTCGTCTTCCGTCAACGGTTGTTCGCATTCGAAGTCATAATAAAAACCGCCGTCGGTCGAAGGACCAAACGCCAATTGCACGCCTTGCTTTAGCCGCATGACCGCGCGGGCCATCACGTGTGCGCAGCTGTGCCGCATGGTGTCGAGCAGCTCAGGGCTCTTTTTAGTGACAATTTTAAGATTGACGGGCTCCCCTTGTGGCAGTTCGAAATTCAGCTCAACCGGCTGATGATCGATCTCGCCCCATAAGGCGTCTTTGGCCAGTCGCGAGCCAATGCTCTTAGCGACATCATGAACAGAAACGACCGCATCAAACTCTTTTAGACTCCCGTCGGGGAGCTTTACTATAGTCATGTTTCATCTTCGAATAAAAATTAGATTAGCCGACCGCGTTACAAATCGCGGGCGTCGCAAGCACCGAAGTATAAGCCTTTAGAGCGGCATGAGAAACGCTGGTTCACTGCGTTTTGACAATGTAAGTATATTTTGCACGGGCTTGCGGGTGGCAAGTGCAACCAATCCTGACGCAGGTGGCAGGAATCTGGGCTTGGTGGTGGCTACACCGAAAAGCAGGCGACTGTTAACAGGCCCACTCTCCATCACCCACTACCAGATAATCCGACGGTAGTGGGCGAGCGTAAATTAACGGATCCTATAGCGGTGTGAAGTCATCGAAATTAAACGCGACACCTTGCTGCGGGAATATTTGGTACAGCGTGTTGGTCAAATACAGATTGACTGCGTCGCTGAACCGAGAGATCGGCTTTGGAGGGACCAGGATAATGTCGTCGTTTCGCAACCAAATGTCGTCAGATGGTTGTCCTCGTTTTCCGTACAGTGCTCCGGCTAGATCGAGCTTGGTTGCTGTCAAACGCCAGTTTTGGTCGCGACGTAAGACGATGATTTGTCGCAAGTTGCTGCTGGCTTCGATGCCTTCAGCAAGTGCCAATGCCTGCAAGGCGGATGTTGGTCCCGTCAACTGAAATTGACCTGATTGGCCTACTTCGCCAACAACATATACAAAGCGAGGTGCGATGTCGATCAAAATTGGAGTGACTTGGATTCCGCCAAGTTGCAATCGGTAACGTGCGTTCACTTCACGACCGATTTCGTCAAGAGAGAGACCGACGGCTGGCACATTGCCGATGCCAGGAAGTTGAATCGTTCCGTCAGGGGCTACCGTTGCTGCACGAGCCTGACCACCTTGGCCTTGGCGTGCATCAACACTGTCGACAAGGTCACCCAAAGGGGTGTCTCCTGATCGGACTTGTACAACGATACTCGGTTCACGAACGAATTCGGTGTAGCGGTCGTTGAGTTCGCGTTGTAGGCCTTCCACAGTTTTGCCGGCACACATGATTTCGCCCAGTACAGCGAATGTGGTTTTGCCGTCGCTGCGGATAATCAAATCCACTTGATTCAATGATTCATCGATCGCCGAAGAAACCTCGATCGTATCGCCAACGTACATCTGGTAGGGGTGAAGTGATTTTTCGCGAGTTCGAACGTAAACAAATTCCAAATCATCACCAACTCGCAGGCGATATTCGTCTACGTGTGGTGTGCGGTGAGGACCGATCCATTCGCCGTATGCAAATTCTTCAAAAGGTACATCGTTACCCCGGCGCCATCTTGGCTCGAAATTTCCCAAGCGAGGAGTTGAATCGTCGACCCCTTGGAAGAATTTGCCTGATCTTGCATTGTGAAAAATACCAGCCTGCGGTGATTCGCACCCCTGGCACTGGCAAAGCTGAATGCCGCCAGCGTCTCTGCCTGCTTCGTAGTCAGCCGATACGACTTGGCTCGAGTGATCCGCAGTTGGATCAACCTGTTGATCAGGAATGGGTTGCTGGCTTGGTAAAGCCAATGAGCAAATAATGCCTGTGGCGAATGCAATACTAAGTATGACTGCGATGTTGATAGATTGTTTCATTTTCAAAAACCGTGGTCAGCGTTGAGATTCGGAATGATTGTTTATGTAGGATCTTTTGGAGCGGGCGTTTTGCCCGTTTTACAACAAGCCTTAGTTGGTTGGTCAACCTTAGCGAGTCGCCGACAACTTGCTGTTAAAAGATCCCTTTGATTTTTTCAGCGATCGATTTTCCAAGTTTTGGCTTTTGGGGAGAAGCCGGAGCGGGTTTTGTCGAGAGATTTGGAAGCTGAGCAACTCGCTGCTGGTTAAATTCGGTTGGTGCGTCAGCATTGAACTGTTCAACCGGTTTCCATTGAATGCTGGAGTCAATGACTTGGGATTGTCCTGATGCCAATAACTTGCTTTCAGCAATGGCTCTTCTGGCAAAATCTTCTTCGCCTATTCGCCAGTGCGTTTGAGCCAAGTTTTGCCATGTGCGAACGGTGGGTTGAGCCAGCAGGCTACGTTCGAATAACAATTTGGACTGTTCTAATCGACCATTGCGGGCCAGCAAAACGCCCAGTTCGTTGGCACTGCGATGGTGCTGGTCATCGCTAAGCAATGCGACTTGGTGGTAAACAACCGACTTAGCTGTTTCGTATGGGCCAAGAACTTTTTGGTTGCGGCTGAGCAATGTGTGAAGTTTGCCCATGCAATAAAACACTTCGGCACTGACAACGTTACGTCCGCCAGCCAAGTCCAAATACTGTTGAGCTTTCGCGAAGTACTGGTTCATCGCTTGAACTGGTGACAAGTGACCAGCTTGGTCAACGGTCAGCACATTACTGCGGTGGGTTTCGACTACCGACGCGACGTCCATTTGGATCTGTTGATCGGAATTGGCGACCGTAAAGTCATCGGCTTCCCTGATAGTCAACATGGCCATCTTCAATGCCTTGCTATGTCGATTGTCTCCCGTGACACGATCGTTACCAGCAGCGATCACTTGCATCGCAGCCAAAAATTCTTGTCGAGCTGTGAAGGCGGCACCGCGGCGAGAGAGTGTCTTTCCATATTCAATGTGATGGACGGCTTTTTGAGCGTCGGCACTGTTGAGAGCAATGTGTTGGACGGGAGCTGTCAGTAAGGCTTGCTCTTGATCACTAGTCTGTGCAAAACGTTGATAAGAACGTCTCTCAGTTGGAACTGCGGCAGAAGCTGTTGAGTTAGTTTGTTGGGCAATGTCGATCCCTTCAAATTCAGGATCGTTTAAGCTCAGCACACTGTTTTCATTTAGCGGTGATGCATCTTGAATTGTAGGAACTGGTGCGTCCTGGAACACAAAGTCGTTGTCTGTAGGCATTTCTAAATCGGAATCCAGCATAGGGCTCGCTGGTTCAACGGCTGTAACGGTTGTTGGACTGCTGCTGTTGTTGATAAACGGGTTTGCTTTCCAGCTGCTTGCTTTTGCCCCTGCAGGATTTTTCGCATCTGTAGGATTTAGAGTCGTTGCGGAAGAACGATCGATCGAATTCGAGTTGAAGTCGACGACTTCTGGCAAGGAATGATCTACCGCCGTTGATGTAGAGGTGTCAGCAAGGGTGTCATCAAATGACAGGACTTGGTCGGTGGTTTCAGCACTTGCCTGTGACTCGAATTCTTCAGCACCGTCGAAAACAAAATCGGACGAGTCATCAGTGTTCGGCGAATCAAGATCAACAGAAAAAGCATCGTATGAATTGTCGCTTTCGACGGTCTCCTGCACAGGCTCGACTGGAACGGAGGAAACTGGCTGCATTGCGGACACTAGCTCTTCATAGCTGGTCGTTGGCTCCATTGGAGGCAACGACTGAACGTACGGCTGCTGTAGTGGTTGGGCTTCAACTCGGAAGTGGTTGTCTAGCTGAGGCTGAACCGGAACAGGTGTTGTGGTTGAGATTGCTGGCGGAATTGGAGCAATTTTAAAAGCATTCAACGGTGTCATCTGTTTGGCGTGACGCACCTCAGGTTGATTTTTCGGGTTCGACAAGAAGTGATAACCGAGCGCAGTGGCGATCCCTAATCCAAGACCGATAGTTACTGTGTGTTTGACTTGCATCGCCATTTTTATTTTCCAGTGGGTGGGCAAACTCGCGTTTTTTGTGACTTCTCAGTCATTCATCCACTCTCCATGTAGTGGATGCAACGGATTTATCGGCGTGCGCAGTGAAAACACGTGACCTAGTTGTATGGATAATTCTGGTTTCGATATCGCAAATCAACGCCCAGCCATTACAGGCGTTAAAGTTTAACACCTGAACCATGTAAAATTTACATAGTTGGATACCTTGAAAGGGCTAGGTGGTCTGACCAAGCTGGATTGAATCGTGGCTGGAGCCCCCAGACTTAAGGGGGCGAGTTGGTCGCTCAATTCAAATGACCAATATTAATGTGAGCCGTTCTGGTGATCGCCACGGTTTAGTGGCTAGCGAACAGTGGCTACTGTCAAATCGGCGATGAGAAGCGGCCGATGTAAAATCACGAACAGAAAGCCGCGTTCTCTTTGGCGGCCGAGTGAAATAGAGATTGCCGAATCTCAATTGATAAAGAATGTCGCTAGGCCGAGAGCGTGACATTTAATTGGACAGGGGGCTTCATTGCGCCAGCTGAACGGTTTCGAATACTAGTTTTGCAAGGGTTTTAGTTCGTTTACTTCGGAGAAATAAGCCTAAAGGCATTACTACGAATACGTCACGGTCGGTACTGCAAGCTACGGGCTGGGTTCGGCTGAAGTTGCTGGTGGTTCTTGGGTGCTGGTGGTTTCATCGGGGGTCGTTTCACCCGATTCGTCTGCTGAATCTTGATCGTCGTCTTCCATTTCGTCCGATTCGTCGGCAAACTCGGTTAGTTGAGCAGTGGTAGGCAATCCGTCTCTTTCGCCCCTTTGTGCTCTTGCGTCGATGAACTTCTGCATTGGGAAATCTTTGGGCCACTCGCGATTCGTGAAGTCCAGCATCTTTTGGTACTCTTTGATGTGGTCGATTAGATTTCTGGCAAGCTGACCGTCGTCGAGCCGAGGATTTGCGGTCATGATCGGCTGCCAGTATTCAAAGGCTTCGTTGTAGAGTGAGATGGCGCCTTTGCGAGTGACGGTTTTCTTTTTGGTGCGATAGTCGTAATCGAATTCGTCTTCGTAAACCGATTGATTCCACTGTTGCTGGGCGTCGTAGAGGGCTTGTTGAGCCACCACGGTGGCGTTTTCAGATTCGGTACGATTACGAGCGTCCCAGTAGGGGTAGTTGACCGTCGAGTTGTCACGTCCAATAGTGCTTAGTTCTCGTTGCTTTCTCGCGATTTCCCCAGCGATTTCAGTGGCAGCGACGAGGTTCTCCTTGGCAGCTTCGGCGGCTATTCGTTGGTCCAGTTGTCCCAGTTCGGTTTTAAGCATTGACGACAAAAAACGCCAACGTTGCTGGTTGTCACTAGAGAATTGGTCAGCCGAAAGTTCAGCAAGCATTTTGTATTCTTCTTGCTGTTCCTCGGTCAAACGCGAGTTCGGCAGCAGCTCCTGGGTCCTACTAAGACGCGTTCCTTCCGGGGTCAGGGCATCCAAGTCACGACGGAGTCGATCGAGTTCATCCTCGATCCGGATGGACCCATTGAGTTTGATGCGCACACCCAACGTGTTGACCAATTCTTGCTCGCCATAGTCATTCCACTGCTCGTAAGCGTCTCGCCAGACGTCTTGGATGACCGGTCCCGTCGGGTGTTCTGCTTGTAGGGAGAGTCCCATGTTACGGATCTGAGATGGACGGAACATGTAAAAGATCATGTCGCTACGGCGTTTTTTGGCAGCTCCACTATCGACCATGTTTCGAGAATAATCGTACCACTGGTATGCCATTTTCCAGCTGTCGTGGCCGTATTCGCGCAGTTCGTAGCCTTCGGGGTCAATGCGGTCGGACATTTCTTCGTGAAATTCGTCATCGCTACGAAAGATTCGGCGGAAGGAATCTTTTTCGTCGGATTTGCCAAATTTGTTACCGGTGAAGAAACCAAGGTTGTCGGTAATTCGATGGTCTCGCTTGTTGTATCGAATTCCGCCTTTAAGAAACTTCAGCCCCTTCTTCACCCAGTGGTACCGGTATTCATAGTCATCAAACTCCATCGATACGTTGTACGCGAGGTTGTGTGCTTGGTATTCCCAGACGCGGATGAAGTTGGGTTGGATTTTTGTTAGTGCTTGGAGCGTTGAATTGAGGCCATCGAAGTCGCCTTCCTTTTTTTGTTCGATCGCTTGTGACCAGAGTACGTTAACCGCAACTCCGCGCAATCCCAATGAAGCCAACTTCATCGTCTCGCTGGCAGGGTCGACTTCGGTCAAGCGGGCTTGAGACAAGTCGTGCTTGTTTCGCAAACGAGATATCACACCGCCAGCGTTTTTGATTTTGCCGTTGGCGTCTCTTGTTTCGGGCAGCGCTATGAAGGAGAGCGGAATAATCAATACACCGATCAACGCGATGTAGATGATTTTTCGAATTAGAGGGCGATTGTTCACTTTGCGATCTCCCGTGTTTTCAATGAGAAGTAGCCAAGTAATGTAAATCCGAAGCAGAACACGAGCGTCAGTGAAAGGGCGATTAGCAATCGGCTGTTGGACACCGAGTATCCACTGGCGAGTTCATTGGAAAAATTAAACTTGTCAAAGTCGGGGGCTAAAAAGGAAAGTCCGTATAATAAATGACTGATGCCATAGTCAGCGTTTTTGACGACGGTGATGAACACGTTGGTGTCTAAATTAGATACCATGTTCTGCTGAGTGACCACGCGAATCAGCGATTCAAATGGCCCGCCACCAACATTGGACGGGCTGGCGAGCCCTTGGACAAATTCGGAGAAGAACCCTAGGAAGATGATCACGATTGTGCCCAGCATCGTGATCGGAGCACTGAGTGAGGTGCTGAGTGCCACGCCAATGGCAATCACAATGACCATTTGGCACCAGATGCCGATAAATCCTCGGATGAAATTCCAAGCGTAAGGAGCGTCACTGGGACGAAAGTAAACGTCGGGTCGAGCGACACCCAGGTATTGGTTGTAGTCGCGGCATTTGAGTGTCAGAACAAGTTTGCCGTTCTTAGCATAGTCATCAAACAGATCGTATTGGCCTTGTTCGACCAAAGCTCCATCGGGGGCAAATACTTTTCCGACTAGCTTGCGACTGATTGGCAGCGTTTGAACGGTGAATTCTCTTGTTTCAAAATCCAGCATATCCGATACGAATTGATTACCGGCTTTGTTGTCGGGTACGCTCTTGAACTGGACTCCAGCAGTCACACCTTTTTCGACATCGTCTTTGAAGGAACGAAAGACACCGATGTCCATTTCTAGCGGGACAATTTGTTCGCCATCGTCGCCTTTTTGAAGATTGGGGAATTGGTTTTCATAAAAACTGCCAAAGTTGAATTCGACTTTCGCGAGTGAAGTTTCGTTGCGTGGGCTACCACCGCCGATGTAGCTACGGCGTTTGGATTCATTGCCGACGTTGATGCCTTCGGTTTTAGGGTCGCCGTTGCGATCGTAGAACTGCAAGGAGTCGCCATAAATTGGGTTTCGGGCTCGATAGAAGCCAATCGGCGGGCCAAGTGTGATTTTTGCTGACTCGCCCTGCCCTTCAATCAATACTCGATGAGTGTGTCCGGCTGTAGGTGAGCAGGTGACGATTTGATATTCGGTGGTGCCATCCTCCAGCACTCGCTCACTGATGATATTGCTTTTGTCAGTTGGCACTGGATCCGAAGGCTTGCGGATTTCGCGTAAAACTTGCAAGCGATGAGAGTGACCGTTTCGGCGGTTGGTCTGAGCTTCCAAGATTGCGTTTTCTGAGATGCGTTTTTTGTCCAGCGACGAAAACTCTCCCGTGACTTCCACAAAGGAGGCCAGCGTTTGGGTTTTTCCTACGATCTGGTGTGTGTGATCGAGTCCGCGTGAAACGAAGATGAAGCTTAGTACCCCCATCAATGCCAGCAATGCAGTGCTTAGCAATACGAACCCGAGCAAGCGTCCCATGACGACCTCGGTGGCGCGAACGGGTTTGGTGACAACGGTGTAGATGGTTTTATTCTTGATGTCATCCGGCAGGCTGAAAGAACTGATCAACATGCCCATCATCAAGACCAGCAACTGAGTGCCGAACATCACAAAGTTAACGTAAATTCGGTCGGGTTTTTCGCTGTTAGTGTTCATGAACCAACCGCCGAACAGTAGCGTCAGGGCAAAGATCGCGAATGTGGCCAGAACTACCTTGCGGCGCAGGGCTTCTTTGACCGCCAGCATTGCGATCGCCCAAATCCGTCGCGGCGAGGACTTAAGGAAGTCCGGTACGGCTTGGCCGATGACCTGTGCGAGCACATAAAAGCCTTCGAAGGGCCCATGTCGAAACGCGGCTACTAGGAAGCCAAAAGTGACACCGACGATGACGGCAGCCGTAATGACAATCAAAAACAGCAGTGAATTGCTTGCGAGCCACTCTGAGAAAGAAGTTAGCGATTGAGTATCAACGTTCATGGTTGTTAAAAATACGGCCTAACCGGCAATGATTTAAATTGGCATTTTTTGGAAAGTGGATCGGTGAGGAAAGCTCATGGTAAATCCGGTGAGCTTTGTGTGTGCCGATCATGAAAATTCATTGTCGCCTACTTCGATTTGTCGGTGGATTTTTCCACTGCGCCAGCCGAGCGAATGCCGGGGCGATTTTGACTGTCTCGCACGATACCTAGGAACAGGTCTTCAAGGGTGCTTTTTGGGTTTTCGATCGACAGTGTCTCGCCGCCGTGCTTGGCGATCACTTCGCGAATCTCTGCTTCGGCTTCAGGGGAAATGCCTTTGGCGCGAACCTGAGTTTCATCGGTAACTTTCAGCAAGTCATCGACTCGGCCCAATTCTTTCAAGTCGCCTTGATACAAGATTGCGATTCGGTCGCAGACATCTTGAACGTCCGCCAGCAAGTGGCTGCACATGACGACGGTTTTTCCTTGGTCACGAAGGTCAATGATCATGTCCTTCATCTCCCGTGTGCCCAGCGGGTCCAAGCCTGAGGTTGGTTCATCCAGCAATACTAGGTCGGGATCGTTGACCAATGCGGATGCCAAACCAATCCGGCGCGTCATCCCTTTGGAGTATTCTTTTAGCTGGCGACGTTTCGCGTGGCCCAAACCAACCTTCTCAATCAACTCCGCCGCCCGTTCCTTACGAAGCTTCGCTGGCATGTCAAACAATCGACCGTAAAAGTCAAGTGTTTCTTCGGCGGTGAGGTATTTATAAAGGTACGACTCTTCGGGCAGGTATCCAATGCGTTCGTTTTTGGTAACCTCGGTTGCCTCTTGGCCAAACACGAGTGCTCGACCCTTGGTCGGGAACAGCAGACCCAACAGCAACTTGATGGTCGTTGATTTGCCAGAGCCATTGGGCCCCAACAAGCCAAAAATCTCACCTTTGCGAATTTCAAGGTCCAGCGCGTTTAACGCTCGAACTTTAGGGCGGCCCCAAAAGTCACTATAAATCTTGGTTAGATTTTGGGCTTCGATGACGATGTTTGGGTCGTAATCGTGATTGGTTTGCTTTAGCTTGTCGCTGGTTGGTTCAGTTTTTGTTTCTGTCGCCATGATATTAAAATTAAGTTTTGAATTGGCGTCGAGGGAGATCCACTTAATGGTACGTTTCGACTCAAAAATGGTTCGTCGAATTCGGTCAAAGAGTGGAAGAGGCGGATTATCGGCGTATTTGAGCACAGCCGATCACTATACCTAGAACGGTATCATAGATTGTGGCAAATGGCTGTTCAACCGGACGCCGTTGGTTGGCCGAGATAACTGTCAAAGTTCGTAACTTGCCAGTTTCGACCAATCGCGAGCTGGAAAATACCCCAACCGTCCCCTCCCTCGTACAAATCGTTAGGTTAAATTATGTTCGATTGGTCGCCAGACTGCGAGATGTGCTTATCCGAGGCTTAAACTCTGGCGAGCCTAGCTACAGTGCATCAGTCGCCATCGTATTCCTCTCCTGTACCACTATTTGCTGCTGCCGCCGACTGCGGTTCAAAACATGGACCACTTTCTGTCCAAGCTCTACTCGCGTATTAATTACGAACTAAAAATTCGAGTTGAGCCACGGGAATTCAAACTTTACAACATCCGTTCGCTGTTAGCACGAGTCGGCAATCCACATCTCCGCTATCCCGTCATTCACGTCGCAGGTACCAAGGGTAAAGGTTCGGTCGCGACGATGTCCGCAAACATCTTAACCGCCAGTGGGCGCAAGACGGGTTTGTTTACCTCGCCTCACTTACAACGCATCAATCAACGCATTGTTATCGACGGCACACCGATTTCCGATCAAGATTTTGAAACGGTGTTGGCTGAGTTTGATCCTCAGATTGCGGCGATGGATGAGCTGTGCAAAACGATTCGAGAAACCCGGCTCGCGGAGAAACCCAGGCCAAATAGCGATCATGAGGATTGGTTGATTCCGGATCCACAAACCGGTTTGCCTTTGACAGGAAACCCGTTGACGTTTTTTGAGATCATGACCGCTGCGGCGATGTTGCATTTCGCGAACCGCAAATGCGACGCCGTGGTGCTTGAAGTCGGGCTTGGCGGTCGGCTAGATTCAACAAACGTCTGCCAGCCCGCCGTCAGTGTGATCACCAACATTAGTCTGGACCACACGCGGCAGTTGGGAACAACCGTTGATAAAATTGCGTTTGAAAAAGCCGGCATCATCAAACTGGGCGTGCCGGTAGTTTGTGGCTCCAACGATCCAGACGCAGTCGAGGTGATTGAAAACGTGGCGACGGAGCGCGGTGCGGATTTGTTTTTGTTGGGGCGAGATTTTGCGGTTGAAGATAAACGCTTGCCCGAGGAATCAACCGAAGAGATTATCAAGGGACAAGTTGCCAAGGAACAAGTTGCCAGCAGCAGCTTTGAGTTTAATTGCCAAGGCAAATTGAATTTTCAG
>CAZORR010000068.1:2846-13559 GCA_964582115.1 uncultured Pirellulaceae bacterium | reverse complement strand
TGGACAGCAATGGCGATCCTGTGACCAGCAATGTCATTCCAGTGTTTGTTTGCCCAAGTGATTCCACAGGCGATTTTAATGAGACCTATTTCACTAGCGGGCAAGACGAAAGGAATGCCAAGTCGAACTACATTGCTTGTACCGGATGGCGCATGGTATCCGGAGGGGTTAATGCAGGGATAACAATTCGTAATCAGACTGACACAGCGTTTGCCGTTCCTTGTCCTTTTTTGAGCGGCGGTTGGGGCATCATGCGCGTTAACAGTCGCACTTCAATAGGTGCTGTTAAAGATGGAACAAGCAATACGATTTTAATCGGCGAACGTTCAGGCCTGCCGGAAGACGCAAGTGACGATCTCGCTGATCGCTTTGTAGACCAACAAGGTGCAATTTGGATCGGTGGTATGAATCCGGATAACGTTGACAACTCAGACTTTGAAGGATATTCCTGGGGTGGATACACCGATGGCGATAAACCAGATTTTGCTGTCAATGGTGGCGCTCGAAGTCGTTCCGTCGCTTCAAGTGAGCACGTTGGTGGGGCAGTCGTCGCCTTGGGGGATGGCTCAACGCACTTCCTTTCGGATAATCTTGACGCTGTTGTATTCCAAGGCCTATCTACTTTGTTTGGCCTAGAGAACATTCCCGAATTCTAAAGTGTTATTGGCCTATAGCCTGATTTTTCGATCAGGCTTTTTTTAAAAGAATGAAGGCAAGATGAAATCAGTAATTATCGGTGCACTTGGTCTATTTTTGATCGGTTCGTTTCTGGGGTGTGGTAGTGGCTATCCAACGGTACCCGTCTCTGGAACGGTCACAGTTGATGGGAAGCCTGAAGGTGGAATCAAATTGTATTTTACCCCTGTGGCGATTGAGGGCGAGATTAACCCAGGACCTTATTCGACAGCGATTACCGACGAAAATGGGAGTTTTGTCCTTGAGACCCGCAATGGGGATCCGGGTGCTGTTGCTGGAAAACATAGAGCGGTTCTCAGTTATGCTGATCCTGGTTCCGCTGGAAAAACCCTGACAACGCCCGATACAGAGGAAGTGAGAAAAGAAGCACTGAAGAGGAGAAAAGCTAGAGGTCTTACTCGACTGGAGGAAGGGGCAACACCCGTCAGAATTGAAGTTGAGGTTCCTAGCGATGGAACTGACACATTGAAATTTGAGGTACTCAGCCGAAAAATTAAGTAAAAACCGTTTTGGCTGCATATCGGTCGGACGCTCGCTCGTCGCCAAAAACATAAATGCCCTCTTTGGTTCACTCGATAGTGAAACGCCAAGAGGGTTTTTTCGTGGCCTAAAAACACTAGCAATAATTAAGAGCCCGACCAAGAGAACGCCACTGGTGATCGCTTGGTAGGCATTACTGCTCACAACGCCAAATGAAAGAAAAAGGATTCCAAAAATTTAGCGGCCGCTTAAGCCTTACAGGAGTTCAACAACAAAACGGACACCACCCAGCCTTATTCCGCCGCTGGATCGCTGCTAAATCCCATCAAGTGACCGACTCACGCCGCATTCTCCTTCGTCGTCAGTTTCTCAACGAGCGTTAACGCGACATCAATTGCGGTTGCCGGAGAAGTCGAAGTAATCTTGTTTTCGTCGACGACGATTACGGCGTCGACAACATTGGCCCCCAACTCCGCTAACTGGTTTCGGCTACTTACCCATCATTGGCACCTTTAAGTCACCATCCGGCAACGGCACCGGACTTACGAAGATCGACGGGATTTCCGCCAACCCTAATGACCCTAATAATTTCTTTACCACCATCTACGACGGCCTTCCGATAAGTGGTATTTCCGACAGCACGTCAAACACAATGTACGTAGGTGAGTCACAAGGACTGACAGTTGGAGGTAGGCGGATAGAGGTCCAAAGTATTTACGAGAACACGGGGGCTGCAATCAACTTCGGTACTTTTTTTGGCGAGGGCCTCACCACCGTTCGCCTCGAAGATGTCTACCTCAATCCAGTGATAGTTCCCTCAGGCGGCGAACAGCTTAGGCATGGAGCAGGTCAGATCAGCTCGGCACACATCGCAACCGTTAATTTTGCATTTGCTGATGGGTCATCCCATGCTATCTCTCGCAATACCGACACTATCGTTTTGGATAGCTTAGCAACCTGCGCTAACGGTGAAGTTGTCGGCGAGTTCTAACAGAAATAACTCGAATACTAATCCTTTCCTGTTAGTTCATTGGTTCTAACCATTTAATGCCCATTCGAGCCTTTCGGGTGGGCCTTTCTCTTTAAAGTTGGAGGCTTGCGTGTCCCGTTTACTTCTCTCGGTCGTCTTTGTCAGTTTTTTTGTTGGTTGTTATCCTCAGCCAGAGGTGGAGCCTCTCCGCCCTACCGTTGAACACCTAGAACAAATGCGTAATGCAACCTACGCCGATGGAACGCCAGTGAATCCTGCGCGCAGGAAACCTAAAAGCGAACCGTAAGTCGATCGCTAAGGAAACAACTCTTTCACGTGCATATCTTTTGAGGGCAAGGAACTGTGCCGATCGCAATCACAACTGAGAGTTGTCTCACGCAGTTTGAATTTAGCACTTGGTGCCCCCGTAATAGCGTTCGTGCGATGGGGTTGCTTGACCGATCGATTTATTTTGCTCTTGCAAATTGCATCCACGTCAGCGTTACTCTTCCAAGGCCTGGTGAAATTCTTTTACGAGCGTTTTTAAATTGGGGTGGCAGAAGATCGTGTTGTGCCCACCGGGAATTTGCACCTTGCTAAAAGCTGAAACGGTACCCGGCCAGCCATAGTCCTCGGGAATATGGAACATCGCTTGAGGATACTCGCCCCTAATCAAGTGCATTGCAACGTCCAATGGCTTGGAAACGTATTTTACTGCAAGCGCACCAAAGATCAGTTCTAAAGCTAACGCACGCAGCTCAACAGGCGGCTGCAAATCTGCCTGTTGAAACTTTTTGAGCCTCTTAGTTTGACGTTTTCGTTGTTTGATCAGTATGTATTCAGCAAGCCAATCACCGAACGTTTTGTGTGATCGTATTCGATACCAAAATTTGGATAAGCGATTTCGTGATCGCATTTTTATCGGGTTGGGACAATCGATGTTGATGATCTTTTCCACAACGTAGCCTTTGGCCTTTAGTATCCCAGCCATCTCAAAGGAAAGCAGCACACCAAAGGAATAGCCAACCAACGTTAGCTTCTGCTCGCAACCGGCGTCAATCACACAGTCGACATAATTCTGAGCCATCTCTGCGATGCTATGAAGTCCGCAAGTCTTCAACTCTTCTTGATACAAGCTCGGGGACTCAAGTATCGCGACCGGACCAGTCCGTTCAAATCCATTAAAGAGCTCCCGATAGAACATTCCCCCACCACCGGCGGCATGGATGCAAACGATACCGATTGGTTGTTTGCCATTTCCCATCGGTGTTAGACGTGGCCAGTTTTCAGGTGTCTTAGCCGTCGAATGACCCTGGCCGTGATCAATGTAATCAGCCAGCGTAGCGATGGTCGGGTTGGGAATTAAAGCAGCAACCGGGATCACTGCCCCAGGGAACTCCGACTCCAGTAACAACACCAATCGCATTGCCGACAGCGAATCACCGCCAATTTGAAAAAAGTTCGCTTCTCTAGTAAGCCCGCCAGTTCCTAGAACTTTCTCCCAAATCTTCGCAATCTTTTGTTCGGTCGGACTGACCGGCTCCGACCCACCACCATCCTGATCAGTACCCAGAGCGGGATCCAATGTTGGGCTGGGGAAACGATTCAGATCCAATTTCCCTCCAGGGGTGACCGGAAACGATTCCATCACAACCATTCGGGTTGGGATCATATAAGCTGGTAGCTGCCGGCTTAAAAACTTTGCCAGATCCGATTCACTGGGGGGATCATCGTCGGACTTGGCAACGATATAGCCAACCAAGTGGAGAGTATTCCCGCTGGTCAGTTGCCGAGCTGCAACGTGCGCCTGACTAACTTGAGGGTGAGCTCCAAGACAAGCCGAAACTTCACCTGGTTCAATGCGATAACCGCGGATCTTGACTTGGTCGTCAACCCGGCCGATGAACTCGACATTGCCATCCTCGTTCAACTGGACACGGTCTCCAGTTCGGTAGTACCGTTGGTTGTCATTTAGCGGGCTGTCGACAAATTTTTCAGCCGTCAATTCCTTCCGATTCCAATACCCGGTCGCGACTCCAATCCCGCCGATGTATAGTTCCCCCGGTTGCCCCGGTTCGACCAACTGACCGTCTAGGTCACAGACGCAGAAACTGACATTCCGGATCGGTTTTCCGATAGTCGGCTGAACCCCGGGACGCAAAACAGCATAACTTGCCGCAACCGTCGTCTCGGTGGGGCCGTAAGCATTAATCAACCGGACGTCCGTGCCGACTTGAGCAAACCAAGACTCAACCAGTGTTGGGTCAGCCTTCTCGCCACCCAAAACGACCGTTTTCACCGACGCCGGCAACTTCAAGGAATCATGCATTTCAAAACTGGCCGCCAACGCATGCCAGAATGCTGCCGGAAGATGCATGTTTTGCACATCTTCCCGTTCAATGAAATTTAAAAATTGCTTCATCGAGTTCATCGCTTCGGGTTGGATCGGCACCAAAGTTCCACCACTAACGAGCGTTGGAAAGATCTCTTCCAACGAAGCATCAAAGCCCACCGATATCATTTGCAGTGTGCGTTGACCATGAGCGAGTTCAAATTCTTCTGACCAAAAATGGCACAAATTGCAGATCGCCTGATGGGAGATCGGCACTCCCTTGGGCTTGCCCTTCGACCCTGATGTGTAGATCATGTAAGCAAAATCGTTCTCACTGACTTCGCCGTAATCGTCCGTGGCAACGGCGGTGGATGGTTGATCGTCATGACTCTCTTTGATCCAACGATCAACATCGACCGAAAACGAAACTACCGGCGACTCCGTCGCAAAAGAATCTTGCTCTCGAACCAATAGCAACGAAGACAAAGAGTCTGAAAGAAGAAACTCAATTCGCTCCGCAGGCTGTGACGGATCAATCGGCAGAAAGAAACCACCAGCTCGTAATACCGCAATTTGAGCAACATAAAAATCGACCGATCGGGACATCAAGATCGCGATGGGTTTCGATTTTAGCTGTTGTTGGCTGCACCGTGCCCTAAGTTCCGACGCAACGTGGCGAGTCATCTCGTCAAGCGCAGCGTAGGTCATCTTCAAGCCCGGCGTATCAATCGCAACGCTGCTTCCAAACCGCTCAAAGCATAACTCAAGCGCATCGGCCAGCGACTTTGGCCCCAAGACATTGGGTTCACGCGGTAGTAACATAAGTAGATTGAGCTGTTTCGGACTCGGTATAAAAAGCAATTAATAGGTAAGCACCACTTAAAACACGCAAGTTACTTAACACGTAGCGAACACTTCTTATTTTTATAACTGTATTTCGGGAAAATCGATTCCGTTGCAAGCGTTGATCTGATCAGCCCATTTCCCGGTAGAAGTATAGTCTTGACAATCGATCACGAGACCAAAATTAGGCCTTTTCATGATAAATCGGTCTCGAAGCAGGGCTTTTGAGTAGCGCAGGCCCCTTTTTCGGTCCAACTGCGTCTTTTGAATAGCCTCTCGTCGCGCGTGTGTCGGCATCTTAGGTTTGTTTTACCGGTTTTTTGAGGCAATTATCCAGCAAAAAAGTCAATAAACGGCTACCGCTACCGCCTGCAAAAACGCACCTTCAACCACCCTTGAGATGACGGAAACAACTCCATTAGCGTCTTGCAGCAGTGGTCGTCGGCGAGCAGTTGACCAATCAAAACTATCGCTCGGGTTTGAGACAACACAAACTCGACCTAAGTGATTCCTGATATATTTGCCTTCGCTGCGTGGTTGAAATTGAGAACACTGACAGCCCCCATAAGACGGGAATCAAATCGTCGAAAAATTGTCCGCTAAGTTGTTCTGGAAAGTAGGTGTAGCTTGAAATTTGCTTTCGGTTAAATTCTAGGAACCATTTGCAGTCTCGCATTTGGCAGCGCCTAGTAAATCTATTGAGATCAAACCGTTATGAAGTACTACCAGCATGATTTCGATTCGATCGAAGACTATTTGCACCATCGATCGCCCTATTTACTGTTGGAACGCATTGTTGAAATGGGTGACCAGAAGATTATCACCGAGACGACGGTTCGTGGTGATGAGTTCTTTGTAGTGGGACACTTTCCTGGTGCTCCGATTCTGCCGGGTGCGATGATGCAAGAAATGGCAACCCAAACCGCAGGCGTTTTGCTCGCAGCCAAATACAACCCAATGCAAGAATTCAACACACATGACCCATTGTTCAATGAATGGGCATTGGGAGTGTTAACCAAGGTAAACTGGGCAAAATACCGCGGATTTGCTCGCCCTGGCGACACACTAAGAATTTCAGTGGAGTTGAATGAGCAAATCGGCGCGATGTTTGACTTTTCAGCGGTGATCTCAGTTGGCAAAGCTAAGATCATGCAAAACAGCTTTCGGTTAGCCAATATCCTCAGTAAAACACTTCAGGGAGAATGATCGAACGGAGTGATAGAACTAGGCCTTGGGCCTTTTTATACCCCACAAGTATTTTTTGCCGAAAATCATCCAAACTTCGAACAACAGCTTTGGAGGTTCGTAAACGAAAGCTTTGCTATGGTTTTCAATGATGTCTGATTTGGGGAACACTAATTTTCACTAATCGACACTAATCATTTTTATGGGCGTCGGGTAATGCGACACGATGTGCGTGGGGCAAGACAGCCTCAGAGGCGAGCAGCTTGGCTCCGGAGGAGTCCTTATTAGCTCAGGGCGGAAGCCTAATGGCACTCACTTTAGAATTTTTTAGCCACGATAGCCTGGGGAATTGGATGATATCACGTTCAAGGGAAAAATCAGTCTCGCCAGAGATGTGAGGGATAAAAACCAATTACCCCGTAAAGTGCCCATTCGCTAGCATCTGCGTTTTTTAGCATACTGCCCTTATCCCAATTTGCTCAAATCACTATAGTGGTCGGCAATACCATTCCCTCCCATTTTGATAACGACACTCCTATGAAAAAAATACTCTTTATTGCCGCGGTCATATTCTTGGCTGCCTTTAACAGATCCCACGCAAATGCAGAAATGCTTCTACTGGAGACCACCAATGGTGGCGAGTTCACTTTCGATTCAGCAGCAGGCGGTAGCCGCTTGGTTACCAACGGCGATAATGGCCTGAGCGATTTGGCAATCTTTCTTGGCTATCGACAAGATAACCCACTTGATGGCACATCGAACACTAGTTTCATTAGGTTGGGGGCAGGACAAGCTTCTGTCAATCCAAGCAATTCAAATCAAGGCAGTTTTGAGTTCGAAACAGTTACGTTTAATCCGCAAACTGGGGGTCCTGTTAGCGTTAACGCAACTGCAAACTTTCAGTTGGTTGACGCGACAGGTGCAACCAATACCGACGTAGGACATCATGTCATCTACGATTTAGAATTAACCACATTAGGAGTTAATGGCGGTAACGCAGGTGCTCTACAGAGTTTTGTTGGTTTTGATTTCAATGGTAATGGTGCCGATGCTGGACAATTACCTCCAATCATTTCTGGCTTTGGTACAAGTAATCTTGCTATCGGAGGTAATGGTCGCGTTTTGGCTGGCGACTTCACTTTTGGCGATGGTGCTGGGCCTGGTGGCATTGTGGCTTCAAATAGCTCAAACTTTGAAACATTCAGTGGCCCAATTGGTGGCGATTTGGATGCCCGTTTCAATGGATCACCCGATGGTGCCTTTGGAACTGGAGACTTGGCGTTTGGATCGTTCACTGATTTCAACATCCGGACCGTTCCTGACACATTTACAGCTGGCGGGGTTGTTGGATTTGCATCCGTTGGTACTGCGACCATCCCTGAGCCATCTACTTTACTAATGGCATCAATGGGACTTGGAATGGTTGCATTCCGTCGTCGTAAGCGTGCCTAAGTTATCATGGTCGGTGTTGAGCTGATCAAATAGGATTTACAACAGGAAAGCCGGGTCGTCATAATGAACGACCCGGCTTTTTTTATTTTGGCGTCGCATTAGAATCGCTTACTTCACTTTCACCTTTAAATAGCGTCTGTCTTTATGAAGTACACGCTGGTTTTAATCTTGAACCTTGCTGCCGCTTGGATGATTTGGTCGGGAACCAATAGTGTCGACAATCCTTTCATTCTTGCATTGGGTGGATGTTCGTTGCTATTAACGATTTGGGTTTGTATTCGAATGCGGATCAGTGACTCTGAATCCGTACCATTACACTTCGGCTGGCGAATCATTCCCTATGCGTTTTACTTAATCAAAGAGATCATCGTCTCCAATATCGACGTCGCCAAAATTGTGTTGGCCCCAAAAATGCCACTGCAGCGAACGATGATCGAAGTAAACGCGACGCACGACTCTGAAATCGCAAATGTGGTTTTAGCGAATTCGATCACATTAACACCGGGAACGATTTCGGTTAGCATGGATGACGGCAAGATCAAAGTTCACGCTTTGTCATTTGAAGGTGCCGCAGATGATCTGTCTGGCGAAATGGCCGGCAAGGTTCGAAAACTGGAAGGAAAAGCCTGATGGGAATTGGCTATGCGTTGATCGTGACGGCAGTCGCAATTTTGGTCACGATGTCACTGGCGATGTTTCGCGCGGTGGCAGGCCCAACCGTATTCGATCGGGTTCTCGCGCTTAATATGTTCGGCACGAAAACCGTGCTGTTGATCTGCGTGGTTTGCTTTACGATCGGGCGTACTGACTTTCTAGACTTGGCATTGCTGTATAGCTTGATGAACTTCATTGGCATGGTGGCGTTGCTTCGGTTTTCTCAGTTCGGTGGTTTTGCCGATCTTGATGACGCAACACAAGGCATCAAATCAGCTTCTGGAGGCCAGTAGTGGATGTCATTGTTGATGTTTTGACCTGGATACTGCTAGTTTCGGGTGCACTGTTTTCGATTGTCGGTGGATTTGGAATTGTCCGTTTGCCTGAATTTTTCTCGCGAATGCATGCCGGCGGGATCACCGATACACTGGGCGCTGGATTGATCATTGGTGGATTGATGCTGCAAGGTGGTTTCAGTTTGGTAACCGTCAAGCTGTTCATGATTATTTTTTTCTTGATCATCACTAGCCCCACGGCTTGTCATGCATTGGCCAAGTCCGCTTTGGCTCAAGGTGTAACTCCCGAACTGGACACGGTTTCCACTATTTCAAACAAAAACGACTAGCGATTTTACTCCTTAACGAACAACGACTTCGCCCTTTACAGGGTTATCAACTTCCATGATGGAATTCATTGTCATCCCGATTCTCGCCTTGTTGTTCGCAACAGCCATCGCCGTTGCCGTCATGCGCAACCTCTGGGCGGCGGTCATGTTTACCGGGATTTATAGTTTCTTGGGCGCCAGTTGGATGTTGATATTGGATGCCCCCGATGTAGCATTCACCGAGGCCGCCGTCGGTGCCGGGGTATCGACAATCCTAATGTTAGCCACGTTGTCCTTAGTGCCTCGATCGTCAAAAAAATTGGGTTCGATTTCAAACTCGGATTTTGAAACCAAAACCCCGCCGCGACGACGAGTCATTAGTTCGCTGGTGGTTGTCATCGGTACCGGAGCGATGTTGATTTACGGGACGCTGGACATGCCGTTTTTTGGAAGTGCCGACGCTCCGATTCAACAATACCCTAACCCATCTTTTGTTGAACGGTCGCAAACGGAAATGGGTGAACACGGTTTGCCCAATGTTGTGACTGCGGTGTTGGCCAGCTATCGAGGCTATGACACGCTGGGCGAAACGGCTGTGATTTTTACCGCCGGTATTGCCGTACTACTAATCTTACGAAAAAACAAAGAATCCGATGAAGCGGGCGGACCGAGCCAAAGCGGGGTGACCTCGTGATTGATTTCCCAATCATTCGAGTCGTGTCCAAGTTCATGATTCCGTACATTTTGCTGTTCGGATTGTATGTTCAATTTCACGGCGACTTCGGGCCCGGTGGTGGGTTTCAAGCAGGCGTAATTTTCGCGTCAGCGATCATTTTGTACGGCCTCGTGTTTGGGCTGCCGGCTGCTAAGTCGGTCGCGCCAGAATGGTTCGTTGAGAAGTTGATCGCGTTGGGATTGGTGATCTACGCCGGCACCGGTTTTGTGTGCATCGCCCTCGGCGGAAATTTCTTAGACTATGACGTTTTGGACCACCATGTGTTGCCGGGGTTACTACCACACGGACAGCACCTAGGAATTTTCGTTGTCGAATTGGGCGTGGGCATTACCGTGACATCAGTCATGATCGTCATCTACTATGCGTTTTCGGCGCGGGAGAGAAGAGCATGACGCCGGAAACATTCTTGGGACTGTTCAATTACTGGATCGTTATCTGTTTGATGATGACCGGTTTCTACATTGTGATCTCCAGTGGAAATTTGATCAAAACTGTGATCGGGCTGAATATATTTCAGACATCAGTGTTTTTGCTGTACATCACCATGGGCAAAATCACTGATCCAAATG
Organism: uncultured Pirellulaceae bacterium; assembly: GCA_964582115.1. Classification (GTDB taxonomy): domain Bacteria; phylum Planctomycetota; class Planctomycetia; order Pirellulales; family Pirellulaceae; genus Mariniblastus. Next base: position 3,038 of record CAZORR010000068.1, on the reverse strand, counting down.
TGCGTGTGACGGCTCCGATTTTAGAAGGCGGCCATGGTGGTGATCATTCGCCTCATGGTGATGCATCGCATGCTGGCCATACAGCGCAGACGCATATTGAGCATGGTCATGCCAGCGAGCACGTTCATGATTCGATCGAGCAAGTGGCGCACGTGGATTCATCGACGACTGACCACGGAGCGGTTGAACACG
>CAZORR010000068.1:0-2746 GCA_964582115.1 uncultured Pirellulaceae bacterium | reverse complement strand
GAGCAAGTGGCGCACGTGGATTCATCGACGACTGACCACGGAGCGGTTGAACACGCTCATGAAGTGGCCGAGGTGATTTATTCCAATCCACTGCCGAGTGTGTTGATGCTGACGGCGATTGTGGTCGGTATTGCGACAACCGCATTGGCTTTGGCACTGATCGTCAGAATTCGCGAAGACTACGGAAGTATCGAGGAAGACGAGATCCTTGAGACGGACAAGGAACTGCAGTGATAGAACAACATTTACCCGTTTTGCTGATTGCGATTCCGCTGGTCGCGGCACCGTTGCTGATTTTGATCGGCAATCGCCGTTTAGTTGCGTTTTTGTCGTTGATCGTCGCCTGGGTCGTGTTCGCGGTTTCGTTATGTTTGCTGGGCCGAGTCCTCGCGACGGGAGCGTTTGAATATCAGCTTGGCGGTTGGCCTTCGCCGTACGGAATTGTTTATCGAGTTGACCACTTCAACGCGTTCGTGATGCTTTTCGTGTCGGCCTTAGGGGCGTTAGTGTTAACGTATGCACCGCATAGTGTTGCCGCCGAGATCCCCAAGTCGAAACAGTATTTGTTTTACCCCTCTTACTTGCTGTGTTTGACGGGTTTGTTGGGCATGTGCGTAACGGGCGACCTGTTTAACGTATTTGTGTTTTTAGAGATTAGTTCGCTATCCAGCTACGCGTTGATTTCTTTAGGGAAGACTCGGCGGGCTCCGTTGGCTTCGTTCCAGTATTTGATTTTGGGCACGATTGGGGCAACGTTCTTTTTGCTAGGAATTGGTTTGCTGTACCAGATTACAGGTACGCTCAACATGGCCGATATTGCTGAAAAACTTGCGGCGTCTGACTCACGGCGAGCTGAATTGGTTGCGTTTGCGTTTATGACCGTTGGGCTGTTCATCAAAATGGCAGTCTTCCCACTGCATACTTGGCTGCCAAATGCATACACCTACGCACCGTCAGTGGTAACGACATTCATCGCGGCAACATCAACCAAGGTATCGGTCTACGCGTTTGTGAGAATGGTGTACACGATTTACACGCCGAAGTTTGCGTTTGAAACGTTACCGTTGGATCGAGCGATGGTGGTGTTGGCGTTGATTGGAATTTTTGTTGCTTCGATCGCAGCGATCTACCAAACAAATGTCAAGCGTTTGTTAGCGTATTCTAGCGTCGCGCAAATCGGCTATATGTTGTTAGGGATTGGTTTGGCCTCCGAAGCAGGAGTCGCTGCCGGTATCGTTCACATGTTCAATCATGCTTTCATTAAAGGCGGATTGTTTATGGTTGTTGGTTGTTTTGCATTGCGAATCGGTTCAGTGCGACTGGAAGACCTTCGTGGCGCTGCCACAACAATGCCTTGGACTTGTTTTGCCTGGGCCGTTGGCGGGCTAGGCTTGATTGGCGTGCCGTTAACTGCAGGGTTTGTCAGTAAGTGGATGTTGCTAACGGCGACCATGGACGCGGGAAATTTACTGGTCGCAATGTTGATGTTGATCAGTTCGCTATTGGCGGTTGTTTACGTTTGGAAAGTAGTGGAAGCGATTTATTTCTCAGAGCCGTCAGAAAACGTCAAAGCCGCGAAAGAAGCGCCCTTAGTGATGTTGGTGCCGACCTACTTAGTGATCGGGGCAACGGTGGTCTTTGGCTGCTGGACGGTGTACTCGGCTGAGATCGCTCAGTTGGCAGCCAAGGCGTTATTGAACGCAAACGGAGTGGTTCAATGATGACTCCCGAACAATTAATTTTGACTTCGCTTGCGTTGCCGTTGTTGGCGGTTGGATTGATCTTTTTGTTTGGAAAGTTCCCCAACCTTCGTGACGCTTGTTCAATCGTCGTATCGGTAGTGCTGTTTGTTGTCACTTGTCAGTTGGCACAAGTGGTTTTTAGTGGCTCGCAGCCAGAACTTGTGATTGGGGAAATGATTCCCGGTTTCGAAATCAGTTTTTCAATCGAACCGCTAGGAATGATCTTTGCGTTGGTCGCATCGGGGCTGTGGATTTTGACCACGATCTATGCGATTGGTTATATGCGCGGCCACCACGAAAAAAACCAAACACGATTTTTCGCATGCTTTGCTGCGGCGATTTTTGCGGCGTTGTCCGCAGCCTACGCGGCGAATTTGTTGACGTTGTTCGTCGCCTATGAAGCGATGACGATTTCGACTTACCCGTTGGTGACTCACAATGGTGACGAAGAAGCCAAACGAGGTGGACGTGTTTACTTAGGGATTCTGATTTCAACATCGATCGCTTTCTTTCTGTTTGCGATCGTTTGGACTGGACATATTGCAGGCACATTGGATTTTGCTCCAGGTGGGATTTTACAGCAGCCATTTGCCGACGGGAAAATTTCACCCGCTGGTTTAGCTGCGTTGCTGGCGTTGTTTACGTTTGGCATCGGCAAGGCGGCTTTGATGCCGTTTCATCGTTGGCTGCCTGCGGCGATGGTTGCACCGACTCCGGTGAGTGCTTTGCTGCATGCGGTGGCGGTTGTGAAGGTCGGTGTGTTTTCGATCTTGAAAGTGGTCGTTTATATCTTTGGCATCGATTTGGTCCGCGAAACGACTTTGACCGGTAGCATGAACGATGTTGGGATTAGCGATTGGCTGTGCTACTTAGCGGCCGCTTCAATTTTGTTGGCGTCGCTAGTCGCCATGACAAAAGATAACTTGAAGGCTCGACTGGCCTATTCGACGATTTCACAATTGGCTTACATCACGCTCGGTGCGTTGCTGGCTTCGGAGAGCAGC
>CAZORR010000067.1:0-13587 GCA_964582115.1 uncultured Pirellulaceae bacterium | reverse complement strand
TTTTTCATCATGTCGTAGGTTTCGCAGATCATCTGCATATCACCGTACTCGATACCGTTGTGAACCATTTTCACAAAGTGCCCCGCGCCGCCGCGGCCGACCCATTCGCAACAGGGTTCGCCTTTGTCCGTTTTGGCGGCGATCGCTTGGAAGATTGGCTTGACGTGTTCCCAAGCATCAGGGTTTCCACCGGGCATAATCGACGGGCCTTTGAGGGCTCCTTCTTCGCCACCGGAGACTCCAGTACCGATAAACAAAATTTTCTTTTCAGCCAAGTCGTTGGTTCGTCGGATAGAATCTGGGAACTCACTGTTACCGCCATCAATGACGATGTCACCTGGTTCAAGAAAAGGCAATAATCCTTCGATCACTTTGTCGACGGCCCCACCTGCTTTGACCATGATCATCACACGACGCGGGCGTTTAAGTTTGCTGCAAAGTTCTTCCAACGAATGCGTGCCAACGATGGGTTGGCCTACAGCGCGACCGGCGATGAAGTTGTCCACTTTTGAAGTGGTACGGTTGTAGACGGCGACTTGGTAACCGTTGCTGGCCATGTTCAAAACGAGGTTTTCACCCATCACTGCTAGGCCAATTAGTCCGATATCTGCATCTGCCACAAAAAACTCCCCTCAACTGGGTATGAAAGAAACTCGTTTATCTTTGTTTCAATGGTGGGTCACGTTTCAGTGGATACCCCACCGCAAAACCAAGAGACCAGTACCAATCGCAAATGTTAGTCCATGACAACAACGGCTTGAAGGGTGTTGGTTGCCGTTGGCCACGGATCTACCAAAATATTACCTTCGCTTGCTGGCAATTGCTGCAATAATACCGGCCCGAAAACACCGCTATCAACAGTTAAGCTTCCGTTAAAAATCAGCATGGGCGAGAATACCCGTCTTGCGTACAATCCCAGCGTCGTAAACGCATTAACAAGGATGCTCAGAACAAGGGTTCTCAACATGTCGCAGCCAATCAATTTAGACGAAGTTCTCCAGCTACAAGTCGATACCGTTGCACGATGGCACGACGAAGACATCGACAATCCGTACACTGGCCTTCAAAGCGTCATTTGCACGCAGCATAGTTTCAACTTCCAACTCTGGCACGAGGAAGATATCGCTCGCAGCCCTGACGTTAGGGATGCCGAGATCGCTCGAGTCAAGCGTTCGATCGATCGATTCAATCAACAACGTAACGACTGGATCGAAAAAGTTGACGACGAAATCATCGACATGGTTCTTAGCCAAGGAACACCAGCTGCCGATGACGCACCACTGAACACCGAAACCCCAGGCAGCACGATCGACCGACTGTCGATCATGTCTCTACGAATCTATCACTTGCAAGAACAACTCGATCGCGACGATGTCAGCCAAGAGCACTTTGACTCCGTCAACCGGAAACTGGCGGTTTGCAAGCTACAACAAAGCGATCTAAAACAATCGCTCAACGAATTACTGTTGGATATTTTTTCTGGCAAAAAACGTCATCGAACGTACCGACAGTTTAAGATGTACAACGACCCTGCTTTAAATCCCTACCTCTACAACGGCAAACAGGCGGCCAATTCCAGCGGGCAATCTTTCGCAAAATCTAAGGGATAAACTTAACTAGTTTTGACTGACCAGAATCCACCTAAAGAAACCTCCTACGGAGTCGCCAATTTGGCCGGCTCCTTTTTTGGTGCTATCTTTGTTGCCACGTCGTTGATGTTAATCGCCCTCTTCGCGTTCTCGCTGTACGGCAGGTATTCCTTTGCCGCTGAGTTAGTTTCAAACTTTCGAGCGCAAATATTAGTGGCGTTAGCCCCTTGTGTCATCGGAGCGATTTGCTTTCAACGTTGGTGGGTTGGAACCCTGCTGGCCATTGCGACAATCTGGTGTTCGATTGGGGTGTTATCGGTCTACTTGCAAATTGCTCAGCCACCACCTGGCGATACTAAAATTCGAATCATGTCGCACAACGTATTGGAGAACAATCGATCTCACCGAGCGGTCAAAAAACAAATCGCCGAAATCAACCCCGACATCGTGTTCATTGTCGAATATGACCACAACTGGCACGAAACAATGCAGTCACTGATCGACGATGGAGCCTACCCGCACTCTGTTCGCGCCCCGCGGTGGCATGGTTTTGGGATCGCGATATTCAGTAAGCTGCCTTTGACAAACACACAAACGATCCAGCTGACGGCAGCGACTACTGATGCCCCAATGGCAATGGCCGAACTAATGGTCGGCCAACAAAAACTTCGCGTAGCAGGCTTGCATGTTTTTTCTCCAACATCCCCGTCCCGCCTACAAATCCGCAACGAGCAATTAATTGATGCAGCGAAATTTCTAGGCCAATCAAAGGTTCCCACCATTGTCATGGGAGACTTTAACTGCACACCATGGTCTCCATTTCTGGATGACTTTCAAAAGCACTTAGGCTATCGTGATAGTCGACTGGGCTTTGGTTACCAAGGGACATGGAACGCCCGGTATCGCTGGCCCGCCTTGATTCCGATCGACCACGCCTTTGTTTCGCCTGAGGTTCATGTACACGGTCGGTTCGTTGGCGAACCAGCAGGTTCAGACCACTATCCGATTGTTGTTGACTTATCACTGACACCCAATTAACCCGCTTCAGTAAGAACTACTTTGTCTTCCATTCTCGATAAAATCGTCGCCCATAAACGTCAAGAAATTGCTACGCGGCCACCCGTACAATTCGATGCCGATGCTGTTGGCCCCCCGCGTGATTTCGTTAAAGCGTTGACCGATGGCCAACAAGCAGGCCGAGTAAGCTTGATTGCGGAGGTCAAGAAGGCGAGCCCGTCCAAGGGCTTGATTCGCGCTGACTTTGACCCTGTCAAAATCGCTCAAGCCTATGCAAGTTCTGGAGCGTCGTGCATCAGTGTGCTGACCGACGAACACTTTTTCAAAGGGCACTTGGACTACCTAAAAGCAATTCGCGCGGCGGTCGACATCCCGCTGCTACGAAAGGACTTTGTTTTAGACGCATCGCAAGTCTACGAAGCGCGCATGGCCGGCGCCGACGCGGTGCTATTGATCGCCGAGTGCCTTGAGCCCAAGCAACTAATCGAGCTACACGACTTAATTGTCGAACTCGGCATGACACCACTGGTAGAGCTCTATGATGAAGCCAACGTCGACGCGGTGCTAGCTTGCAAACCAAAGTTGGTCGGCGTCAACAACCGTGACCTGAACACCTTCGAAGTCGACTTGATGCACTCGATTCGAGTAAAACAACAATTGCCATCAACGACGACGTTTGTCAGTGAGAGTGGTATTTTCACCCACCAAGACGTGCAGCTAATGCAAGCCAACAAAGTTGATGCGATCTTGGTCGGTGAGTCGCTGATGCGACACGACGACGTTGGGGCGGCGGTCAAGCGATTATTGTTTGGCGATCAAGACCACGCTTAGATGTTCAGGCAAGGTCGTCTGTAGTTTGATCAGGACAAATCAGTTTTTGAAACTGAGCGTTTTGGTAGTTTGACACCCCCGCTCACGCCCCACCAAAAAAACCTTATAATTCACAGCTTTTCAATCCCTGCCTGTCCTCTTTAGACCATGCCCCAAACTCCCAAAAAAACATCGCCTGAGTGGATTCGGATTCAAGAGAACCAACACCGGGAAAAAAACTGGAAACGCTGGGGGCCATACTTGGCCGAGCGACAATGGGGAACGGTTCGGGAAGACTACTCCGGCAATGGCGACAACTGGACTTATTTCACCCACGACCATGCTCGTTCGCGAGCCTATCGCTGGGGCGAAGACGGGTTACTGGGAATCACTGACCGCCAAGGTCGCGCTTGTTTTGCGTTAGCATTATGGAACCACAAAGATCCGTTTTTAAAAGAACGTTTATTCGGACTGACCGGCCCAGAGGGCAACCATGGCGAAGACGTCAAGGAGCAGTACTTCTACTTAGACTCCACGCCAACCCATTCGTACATGAAGGCACTATACAAGTACCCGCAGGCGGAGTTCCCGTACCAACAACTGGTCGACACCAATGCCAAACGATCCAAATTAGAACCCGAATACGAACTGGTCGACACGGGCGTGTTTGACGAATCTCGCTACTTTGACGTGCAAGCGGAATATGCCAAAGACGACGACAACGACGTTCTGATTCGAATTTCAATTACCAATCGCGGCCCCGACACCGCGCCCATTGATTGCTTGCCAACGCTCTGGTGCCGCAACACTTGGGCTCACGGTAGAACCGGTGAAGGCTATTGGCCGCGTCCGCGCATGCAGCGTCAATCAGCGAACCAGGTTTCCATGGAACACGCATCGCTGGGGCAAATGCAATGGCTGATCGAATCCGACGAAAATGGTGTGGCTGCTCCTCTGTTGTTCACCGAAAATGAAACCAATCAGCAACGACTCTTTGGTACCGAAAATGAACAGCCATACGTGAAAGACGCGTTCCATGAACGCGTCATCCATGACAATGCCGGCGCAACTCATCCAGGCCAAGTCGGATCCAAGGCTGCCGCATGGTTTCATTTTGATATCGCCCCCGGTGAAACCAAAACCATTCGGTTACGCTTGCTCAGCCAAACTTCTTTTGAGAAGCTCGAACACGACGAAGCAAATCCGGTAGGCACCGATTTTGAAGCGGTCTTCAATCAACGGCTTGCCGAAACAAACGAATTCTACGACGAAGTGATGGGCGACTTAACGGGTCAACGAGCAATGATCTCGCGACAAGCGTATGCGGGACTGCTGTGGACCAAACAGTTTTACCACTACAACGTTCGTGACTGGTTACGTGGCGATCCCAACCGCCCTCATCCACCGGGCGAGCGACTTCAGGGACGCAATTCGGATTGGAGCCACTTAGCCAACCGCGACGTGATTTCAATGCCCGACAAGTGGGAGTACCCATGGTACGCGGCTTGGGATTTGGCATTTCACATGATACCGTTCGCCGAAATCGACATCGATTTTGCCAAACGACAATTGATTTTGTTTTTGCGTGAATGGTTCATGCACCCCAGCGGGCAAATCCCTGCGTACGAGTTTGCCTTTGGTGATACCAATCCGCCCGTTCATGCGTGGGCGGCACTGCGGATCTATCAATACGAAAAGAAACAAGGCAAAGCCGACCGAGTATTCTTGTCGCGCGTGTTCCACAAACTACTGATCAACTTCACTTGGTGGATCAACCGAAAAGATCGCGACGACAACCATATTTTCTCTGGTGGATTCCTTGGCTTAGACAATATCGGCGTCTTCGATCGATCGAAGGCTTCCCCTTTTGGCGGTCACTTAGACCAAGCGGACGCGACTGCCTGGATGGCTTTTTATTGCACCACGATGCTGTCGATCGCAATGGAACTAGCCCGTGAAGACGAAAGCTACGCCGACGTGGCATCGAAGTTCTTTGAACACTTTGTGGCGATCACCGGCGCCATGAATCAACTTGGCGGATCCGGATTATGGAACGAAGAAGACGGATTTTACTACGATCACTTGCACCGCGGTAACCAATACACCGCGATTCGCTTGCGGTCGCTGGTGGGCTTGCTACCGATGGTGGCCGTCAGCATCCTCGACACAGACTTGATCGACCAATTGCCCGGATTCAAAAAGCGGCTGGTTTGGTTTTTAGAAAACCGAAGAGAACTGTCGAGTCAAATTACTTATCTAGAACGGCGAGACAGCATCCCCAAAATGATGCTGGCGGTGCCCTCCAAGCAACGACTCGAACGAATGCTACGCTACCTGTTGGACGAGAGCGAATTTCTGTCGGAGTTCGGTGTGCGATCGATGTCCAAAGTTCACCAAGAAAAACCCTTTGAACTTTCACTCGACGGTCGATCGGTTTCGGTGGCGTACACCGCTGGCGAGTCCGATTCTGGGCTGTTTGGTGGCAACAGCAATTGGCGAGGACCGATATGGTTTCCGATCAACTTTTTAATCATCGAATCGCTGGAAACCTACTACGATTTTTATGGCGACGATTTTAAAGTCGAATGCCCTGTTGGTTCAGGGGTGATGATGAATCTCAAGCAAGTTGCTTGTGAGTTGGCCGAGCGTTTGGCAAAAATCTTCTTGACCGACGAACAAGGTCAGCGAGCTTACAACGACGGTGACGCTCGATTTGCGGAAGACCCTCACTGGAAGGATCTCGTGTTGTTCTACGAGTACTTCCACGGTGACTCAGGCAAGGGACTGGGCGCCAGCCACCAGACTGGCTGGACAGCCTTGGTCGTTAATTGTTTGCGCCGACTAAGAGATTAATCGAAACCGCTAGGAATCGCCGGACTCTAGCTCCAGCGTAAAAATGGTCACTAAACTTGGTGCCGAACTAGATTCTCGCGTAAAAAACCAAGCGATTTGCTGGCACATTTAAAACTCAAAATTCCTGAGATCTTTTTGTAAGCAATTTCGTTGACTCGCGTCTTATGCCCTCATGAGCCGGGATTGGCTCAGTGTGTGTTTTTGCAAACATGAAAGTGCGCGAGATGAAAACAAACGTAATAATGCTGTTGCTCGGACTAGTAAGCATAGGGATGACGACTGGCTGCCAATCAACGACTCCCATTTCACTTAATAGCTTCAAGCCGCCAACTGAAGCCAACGCTTTCTCAAGTAACCAGAATACTGCTGCACTAATTACGTTAGACAAAACAGAACAGCTAAACAAAATTGTGCAACGAGCTCCTGGCGTAGTCCTGGTCGACTTCTATGCCGACTGGTGCAAACCGTGCCAAAAACAGAGCAAGATCCTCAAAGGGCTTGAAGCAACCGCAAGAACCAACCAAGCTCAAATCGTCAAAGTAAACGTCGACAAGCATCCTGCCTTGGCACAAAAATACAAAGCCAATGCACTGCCAACTCTACTTGTCCTTAAGCAAGGCAAAGTAGTAGAACGGCAACAAGGATTGGCCAACGCTGCCGAGATCACCTCGCTACTCAAACGCTAGTGGCAAATCGCATATGAAACCTAAAAGAAGAAGTACTAACCAGCTCGCGCCGCCGATCGAACAATCTGCGACAGCGATGGAAATCTCTTGGATTGCTATCGCATTTGAACGACAAGTCGTATTCCGGTCGCTTTGCATAGCGATGATCGTGGGCACTATTCTGGTCGCCATCAATCACGGCATTTCCATTTGCAACTGTACATTCAACTACACTTGTCTGTGGCAATCCATCCTGACCTACATGGTGCCTTACACCGTTTCTACGGTCTCGAGCACGTTAGCGATGCGTGCCGCTAGATAACGCAGGCAAAGCAAGACTTTTTGGGAAGAGTTAAAAATTAGACGTGTTGAAGCTGGGATTTCAGGTGCTTTATATGGTATTCTGTATCTCGAACTCGTCGTGACCTTTCCTTGATTTCTTGACGTTACAAAATGGCAGACAGCAATCCCAAAACTTTGAACCCAGAAATGTGGGTTGATGAGTACGGAGACTACCTTTTCCGTTACGCCAATTCACGGCTAAGAAACGCCACCGCTGCCGAAGAAGCGGTTCAAGAGACCTTTCTCGCGGGAGTTCGCTACTCCGAACAATACAGTGGTGCTGGATCCGAGCGTGGCTGGCTGATTGGAATTTTAAAACGGAAAATCATTGACCACGTCAGAGCCAGAAACAAGCACAATCACGTAGCACCTTACGAGGACGAACACGACCCATCCGCTCAAATGTTCGACGCGGCTGGAAACTGGAAACCCGGCGCGATCAATTGGTCACCGGCTCCTGGTCAAGCGATTGAGATGGAAGAACTGCAAGCCATCGTCAACGACTGCTTAAGCACATTACCCAAAGGCCAAGCCGATGTCTTTGTATTAAGCGTGATGGAGGAACTTTCTTCCGAAGAAATTTGCAGCGAACTACAAATTTCGCCTTCGAACATGTGGGTACGAATTCATCGTGCGCGACTTGGTCTTGCGAAATGTGTCGGATCAAAATGGAACAGCGAGAAGGAGGCAAACCACCATGCCGGATGATAAATCAATAAGCCACCTAGTCACCAGATCACTTCGCCTAGAACTAACGACGGCCGAACAGAAGCAAGTCAAGCAAAACCTAGAATCCAACGAGGAAGCCGCTAAGTTTGCGAAGATATCAAAGTTGATCCAAGACTCGATTACTAAATCAGCAAAGGTTCCCTCAGAAGAGTCACTCAGCATCGATGCCAAAGAACGGCTCAAGCAAAGCGTTTCGAAAGCCGTCGAGGAAAAGCTGAGCCTGTCTCAAGCTGGCTTGCTCAACACCGCGGGCCAGTCGCCGGCTAAACCTTCCAAGCGACTTCTGGCTTCCGATCAACCGAACGATCAGCACCGTGAACTGCATTCGAAGTTCAAACTGATTCGAAAACTCGGACAAGGCGGACTTGGAAACATCTGGCTTGCCCGTGACCAGAAACTTAACCGAAATGTAGCCATCAAAGAACTTCGCTCAGAAGCACTTGAATCCGAAACAGCATGGGTTCGCTTTCACCGCGAAGCCGAAATCACCGGTCACCTCGAACACCCCAACGTGATTTCGCTCTACCAGTACGGCGTCGACAAAAAAACTGGCGAGCCCTTCTACGCGATGCGTTTCGTTGGCAAACGAACGCTCGCTGATGCGATTGAGGAACACCATGACAAAGTTGAAGTAGGAGAAGCCGATCCGCTTGCGTTACACCGTTTGCTTTCGATTTATTTGGACATCTGCCAAGCGATCGCATACGCCCACTCGCGCGGTGTGATCCACCGGGACCTTAAACCTGAAAACGTCGCACTCGACAATTTTGGCCAAGTGAGCGTACTTGACTGGGGTTTGGCAAAAGTTTTGGAAGACAGCGAATTAGCGACCAAAATGGAATACGCCAAAAACATGTCGGAATCGAGCTTAGCAGAAACAATGCATGGCGATGTCGTCGGAACACCACTGTACATGTCTCCCGAGCAAGCCGCCGGTGCATTGGACCAGGTTGACGAACGGACCGACATTTATGGACTCGGCGCGATTCTGTTTTCTATCCTGACCGGCGATGCTCCGCACACCAAGAGTGCCGCCAGCAGTGGGGCAGCGGATGTCGAATCCGTTTTGAAAGCCATTTCGGAATCCGAACCACCAACGGCCTCCAAGTCAACCAAGCATATGGTACCGTCGGAACTGGAACGCATCAGCATCAAGGCCATGGCCCGCAAGCGACACATGCGATTCGAATCCGTTCAAGAACTCGCGAACGCCGTCGAATCCTGGGTCGCCGGACAAAGCGGAAAACAAGCCGCCTATGAAAAGCTACGCATGGAAGGCCGCGAACTCCGCGCCGACTTACAAGCATCGGTTTTCAACCTCGAACGAAACGTTCGCTTCAGCGCAACCTTGCCACCGATCAAAGAGCTGATCGGTGCAGAAACCGACGAAGACGTTTCCGCTTGGCGAAAACGTTTGTCCACAATTTTCCACGGACTACTACAAGCCAACCCGAACTACCGGAGTATCGCTTATTGCGCCACTGAACAGGAAACGACTCACTATCGAGAGATCGTGCGAGTCGAACGCCATAGCAGTGATGCTTCCAACATTAGTAGTGTTCCCAAAAGCCGCTTGAACACGGCTCGTCTTCCCGAATCCGTCGCCAGTGTTGTCGACAAGAAGCCGGGCGAAGTGCACACCACGCTGATTTGTGATGCGATCTGTTCGGCGGACAATTGTGATGAAACCATTGGATTGATAGCAAGTGTCCCTGTCTACGACCCGGAAACCGAAGAAGTATACGGGTTTGTGGTAATCAATTGCGACATCGACCAAATGCTACACCAGCAAATGGCTCGTCAAACGGACGCAAGTGAAATCGTGGTTGCCTGTGACACGTTCAACACCATGATGCACAAACAGGACAATCAAATCGTCACCGATTCAATGACCAGGAAAGTCGAAACCGTGGCGGCTCATTTTTTGCCGGCAATCGACGTGTTACAAACTCAGACCGACTATATCGACGAAGTGGATGCAGATATCTACGGGGCCAGGCTTTGGTTTATTCCTAACGTACACGGCGTGATGTACCTGTTAAAGCGAAAACGAAACGGTTGACACTAAAGTAGCTGATCTGACCAACTACAACCGCAACCCTAGCTTTCAGCCGATAACTAAGTGAGGCCACAAGAATACGTGGCCCCTCGGATTCGCATTCTTGCCAGGATTTTGACTGGTTGTCATAAAAAAATTGCCCCCAAGTTCAGCCCATCACAGAACATTCGGCAAATAAATTCGATACACTGGTGGTGCGTTGCAACTAAAACTCGAAGTAAATAGCATGAGCCGCAGGGCGATAGCCTACGGTTTAGGAAAAAGAAACGCATCGAAACTCGGCGACGCACTCTAAATCCGCGCTAGGCCGAAACCACCTAGCACTATTCACTCACAACCGACAACACTTGCATGCACTCTATTTTGCTTTTCATCCAATCGGCAATTGCATCGCTCTTCGCACTTCGACCAAGCCATTTGAACTGGCAAGCGATTTTGGAATCTGTCAAACCCGCGTTACGAATGACCGCGGCCACGATTTTGGTACTGAGTCTAATTTCCATCACTGGCTGTAGTGGCTGCCAAAGCAAAGAAGAAAAGGAAAAGCAGGCCGCCAAAGAAAAACTAAAGAAGGAAAAGGAAAAGAAAGAAAAGAAAAAACGCAAGCCTGACTTTGAATCCATGGCACCCGTCGCACTGCCTGGCATCATTAACGATCCCGTCAAAATGCTGCGCCGCAAAACCTTGCTCCGCAACGACCCAATACAAAAAGAAATCGACAAGTTGCGGTCGACAAGTATACGCAAGAACTACGCTAAACCGGGCCACTGGCAAGAAGTTCGCTACCAAGCCAATGCCAATCACTTCGACATCGAAGGCGAACTATACGCCGGCGCTGTCCCCGGCAACGCCATCAATCGCTTCTTACCCGTCGAAGGAACCAAGTACACGCCGATTGTTAAACGTCCGGCAGCGCTACCAAAAGGCAAGTGGAAAACATTCGACTCGTCGTTGTTCATCCCACTTCGCGAGCAATCCTATTCGACCACTGGCATTCGCTGTGGCTTCAATCGCTACAACGGTACCGCGACGAACTTCCTCAACTTCAACAGCCTCAAAGCGATGGCACCCGACCAGCATCACATGGTTTTGCTGACCAACCGAAAAGATACGTTTCAGTACCTTGAATTGGCACCGACAATCCATCTGCCGGGCAACGACGCGTCGGCTCGAACTAATCGCCCGTCCTATGTGATCATCCCCTCGGACCCTCAGTTCCCAGTACCACTTCCACGGCATGCGCTTTACTGGTCAACGATTGCATATTTGATCTGGGACGACCTCGATCCTGATCGCTTGGACCCAGACCAGCAAACCGCCATGATTGACTGGCTTCATTTCGGTGGCCAACTGATTTTGAGCGGACCCGATTGCGTGCAACGCTTGGAAAAGAGCTTCCTTGCTGATTACTTGCCTGCTCAAGCGGACAAGGCCGTCAATTTGACCAGTGATGACCTAGTGACCTTAAATTCGAATTGGTCGCTACCAGAGAAAAATGCCAAGGGCAAAACTCGTGACCTTTTGATTTTGAAGAAAACTCCCTTACTAGGTGTTAATTTTCAAATCCATACCGACGCCCGATTTATCGACGGCAGCGGCGATTTGGTCGTCGAACGGCAACTGGGCCGAGGCCGAATCGTAGCGACTTCATTTTCGTTGACTGCGCCCGCGGTTCGATCATGGCGGAGCTTCGATAGTTTTCTGAACAACGTTCTACTGCGGCGACCTGGCAGAGTGTTCTACAAAACCGAGGCACAATTCGATGACTTGAACTTGTTTCGCTGGAAAGGCGACAGCGCGCCAATGCGAGAACCACTGCTTCAGTCGAGCCTACGATTCATCTCTAGAGACCTCAGCACGTCGGGTACAGCGAAGCTAAGTTCCGGGGACTACCGACTGGGCAAAGAAACCGACGAAGACGAGGACGAGGAAAACGAACTCGCACAAAATGCCTGGGGCTGGAACACGGAAGGATACGAGCCAGTTGCTGCGGCAGGCGATCGCGACTTGACGGACTATTGGCATTACGGAGGCTACGACTTTGATGCACAATCTGGTATCGGCGGCTGGAGTGATTTCGCTGGGATTGCCAATGCGGCGAGGTCGACACTGCAAGACGCTGCCGGTATCACGCCGCCGTCGGGCAACTTCGTTTTGAAATTACTTGCCGGATACTTGTTTGTACTTGTCCCGCTTAACTGGGCCATCTTTTGGATGTTGGGGAAGGTAGAATTTGCTTGGATTGCAGCGCCCTTTATTGCGGTGATCGGTGCATTAGTAGTGATCCGCATGGCCTCACTCGACATCGGATTTTCACGAAGCAATACCCAAATCGCGCTCCTAGAAATCCCCGCCGAATACGACCGAGGACACCTAACGGAGTACTCGGCGTTATACACTTCGCTATCAACGGCATACCGTATGGAACTAGACGGTGACGGCGCGTTGGCGTTGCCGTTCCCAAGCAACCGAGCCAAAACGTTTCGCTCGTCCGAACATGTGCCGCTGTCCTTGGACAAAACAACCGCCAACACCCTTAGCGGCGTACAGATTCAGTCGAACACCACCGAGCTAATTCATGCAGAACACTTGTTCGATGCTGGCGGAAAAGTTCGTTTAAAGATTGACGATGCGGGTGAGATGACTTTGATTAACGGTACGAACATAGCGTTCAAAAACGTGCTGATCGCTGGGCATCAGCCTAAACCCCTCAAAGCCAAACTGGCGATGTTCGAATCCATCCCGCCGAATTCTCAGCTCAAAATCATTTTTGGTGACTCGCAACAAATAATCGACAACTACCGACATTTACCCTTAATGATCAACGCCAAACGCGACGCCGAACGAATCTGGAAAGACAATTTTCAAAAGGCCGAATCGGTCACTTTGGACCGTTTGGAAAACTTGCCAGAACTACAAGACAAGTGGACTCAGTATTCGAACTTCTTTCTGCTGCGACTTAATCAATCCAACGAGGCCGAAGTCGCGAAAGACGTGTTCGTCGATGCTTACCAGCAATTCAATCCCAGCAATACGGTTTCACTAGGGAAACTGTTTGATTGTGTGTTTGAAAATTTGAGTTTAGGTGAGAATGAGTATCGGATGTTTGCGACGACCGACGAAAAACTAGGCCAGACGAAGATCGACCCCAGTTCAACACAGACCGACCGGCAAACCTTAGTCGTCGCTCACCTAAGCCGACCTAAACTGCCGAAAATTACCCGAGACACCAATTCGCTGAGCGACTTGAAAGTCACCTCGGATCTGGACGTCGACAACCAACAAAACGCAATTGAAATGTTTGAGTGAACCATGATTGAACTTAACGGTTTCGGCAAAGACTACGGCGAATTCACTGCGGTCGAATGCTTGGATTTAAAAATCAACCAAGGCGAAATGTTTGGCTTCATCGGGCCCAACGGAGCCGGCAAGAGCACCAGCATTCGGTTCATGACCACGCTCCTTCGAGCCACCCGTGGGGATGGGTCCGTCAACGGTTTCAGCATCTCGCAAAAACCGATGG
>CAZORR010000066.1:5417-13667 GCA_964582115.1 uncultured Pirellulaceae bacterium | reverse complement strand
AGGCTTCCAGCCTGTGATCAATGAATTAAAGCGACCCCAAAAACTCCGTCATCTCGCCCGCGGCATGCGTGTCGCCCTGCTGTTGAGCTTGCTGAATACCTTCGGTCAAAACTTGCTTGGCTTCGTCGATACGATCAAGCCGCGCAAATTGCTGGCCGGCCATAAAGAACGATGGCACATAAGGCGGATCGTCTTGCATCAGCCCACGGTGTAGATCCAAACACTGCTCAGCCGTTTCGTCGTCGTTGGCCAACTCCATCGCTAACGCATACCGCAAAAAAGTATCGTTAGGACTATCGGCCAACATGGATTCGATTTGTTCGCGTCGAGACATCTTAAACTAAACCTCGGTTTTGCAAGAATGGAAAGCTTGTTTGTTGTTAGCGTTATTTCGCGGCGATTGCGTCCAACCGCTTCTTGGCGATTTTATGATAATCTTGATTGCAATCGATGGCTAAAAAATCGAAACCCAGCTTTTTAGCAGTGCAAGCCGTCGTGCCCGCACCAGAAAACGGATCCAAAACCAACCCGCCTTCGGGGCAAGTTGCTTTGATACAGTTTTCAACCAGCGACTCGGGGTAGACGGCAAAATGAGCCTCACGACACTTGGACAGCGAGATCGACCAAACCGTTCGTTTGTTGCGACCTTTGGGATGAAACGCTTGATCCCAACGGCCGTCGTGCAAATTTGAGTCGCCCGAATTCTTCCCTTTTTCCGGAGTGCCGTTGCGTTTCCCAAAGTGACCACGTCCGCCCTTCATTTTCGACCCTTCCGAAAACGTCACGTGCGGCTCGCGAATCGCATCCGCATCGTAGAAATAATCTTTCGAGCGACTGAAGAAAAAAATGTACTCGTGGTCGGTCGTCGGACGAGTCTTACAAGCCGACGGCATTGCGTTGGGCTTGTGCCAAATGCAATCACTCCGCAACACCCAACCGGCCTCTTTGATCGCAAAACAGACCCGCCACGGCATACCCAGCAATTCACCCTTGATGTACTTATCGCCAATCACCACCCACGCTGCCCCGGTTGGCTTCACCACACGGTGGAGTTCGGTGAACAGTTCTTTAAGGCGATCGACGTATGCTTCGGGCGACTTCTCTTGCCCGATCTGGAGGTCCGAATCGTAGTCACGTTGCTTGTAATACGGCGGGCTCGTCACCACGGTATCGACGCACGCTTCCGGCAAAGACCTAGCAACTTCAATCGCGTCGCCAGTCAAGAACTGATTTCGTTTTAGCTGATTCGGCAGTTTGGCTGACTGCTTTTTGGACGGCATTCGAGCGATACGTTTTCAGGGAAGTGATTGACGAAACTGAGCAAAGACCGCAACGGCGCTATGCCGCCTCACCTTCGCCTTCCAGCTTTCGGCTGCTCAGCTCACGATCGATCAAAAACAGCCCGCTTGAATTTCCGTCAACCAATTTAAGCTGATCCAAAACACCCTGAGCTGCGGCTTCCTCTTCAACTTGCTCAGCCACAAACCACTCTAAAAAGTTGTCGGTCGCGTGATCCGATTCCGCCCGAGCCAAATCTTTCAACTTGAAAATACATTGGGTAATATGTTGCTCGTGAGACAATGATTTCTCAAACAACGACACAGCGGTTTCGTTGGCAATCTTCGGGCCTTCGATAGTCGTCAGATTTACCTCGCCACCACGTTCGAGGATGTAGTTGAAAAACCGGTCAGCATGAGCCAGCTCTTCGGCGTACTGTTGCTTAAACCAATTGTTGAAACCTGGCAGTCCCAAGCGATCACTCTCGGCCGCCATGGCGAGGTAAATATACGCCGAATGCATTTCCTCGTTGATCTGAACATTCAGGGCTGATTGAATGGTGTCAGAAAGCATACTTAAATCCCTACGTCAAAAGTTATTTGTATTTTTTAATGGGTTTCGCTTCGGCCAAGTTGGGCATCGAAGGACGAATCACCTAAAGCTAACCGCGATTTTACTCCGCAGATCACGGTGCGAACAGTCGAACGCGAGATTTAGCTTGCTTTATCACAACCTTCTTCGAACGATTGAGATTAAGCGTAGCTGAGGTCACCAGAGTCGGGATGTGGAAAAGCAAGGCCTGAACTCCGGCGAGCCCGCTATGACGCGGCCTTAACTTTTAACCGAAAAACAAAGCTGCGGCTACCAAGGGGTTTGCATTTGGGAGACCGTTTGTCGGGCCACACGCTCGATGATTTTTTGCTGAGCGGTTGTCAATGACTGGCCGCCTTCTGGAATAAATACGACATCCTCGGTGATGCGGACCGTTTGACGCTGCATCAGCGGTGTCCCGGCGCGGTCGACCCAATCGATTTCCACCACCCACTCCACGCCCAGCGATCGAGGTTCGTCCAGTCGATTTTCACCGACGACACTCTTGCGGTCTTGCAGGATTCGCCCGCGAATAAAGCTATCGGCGATTTGAGGGTTGGTGATGGTCAAGGGCGTCGACAGTTCAACTTCTTTGATTACCGCTTCGGTGGTGCGTTGGCCAAGAAACCGCCGGTACGAATCGCTTTCAAACATCGCCACGTGGACGGTGCGAATGTCACTTCGGTAAAGGTATTGATTCCCCAAGTGATACCCAGCGCATCCGACCCAACTACATGTGGTCAACATGAGCAAGCAACAGATCGAAAATCGGGTAAATGCGGTCATAGAAATAAATTCAACGTTAATACAATCGTTGGTTAGTCAGGGGTTATCCAAACTGCGTCGCCTGCTTTGCAGCACCGGATCAGCTGGAAAGCCGGCTTAAGGGAAGCGAGTGCGACGAACTATTTTTTGGTTTCAGCAACAGATTCGTTGTGCCCAGCAACAATGACTTTGGATTTACCCGGATCCGGGAACAAATCGACCAGCCACTTGGCGTGTTGTTCAGGACGAGGAGGCAGTTTTTCGATGGCCGCCATTCGCTCTTCAACCTGTTCAGCAACACTGGAGCCTTCGAATTTTTCATGAATTTTTTGATAGTGAAATCGAGCGGCCAAGTTTTCACCCCGCCGTTCGAAATACTCCGCAGTGGCTAAATCACGTTCGCCAATCATATTTTGAACACGAGCGGCTTGTTTTTCTAAGTAAGCTATTTCTTTTTTGGACTCGCGAGGAAAGGTACGTACGATCGACTTTAAAATCTCGTCCGCTTTGACCAGCGGTTGATCATCGTAAGACGGACCTTGATAGATCTCTAACTGCGACTCCAATTCCAACATGTGAGCATCGAATTGGTATTTGCTACCGGGATAATTTCTTCGCAGATCTTCTAAGGTATCTGCAGCCTCGTAATGTAAGTCCGCTTTAATAAACGCTTTCGCCAACGACATCGAAGCATCGTCAGCAAGCTGACCGGTCGGATCGTCCATACGAATCTGATGCAGTACTCGTCGAGCCTCTTTGGCAACGCCCGCCTTTGGACGTTTTGGATCGTTGAAGCTAATCGCACTGTCGGTTTCGGAAAGCTGTAGCCAGTACAAAGCAATGGCGTAGCGACGGTGTTCAGCCAAATCCATGTGTTTGGTACCAGCGTAATCGTTGACTAGCTTTTCAAATGCACGGCTGGATTGCACGTAGTGGTCGGCGAAGAAGTACGATTCGCCTTGGAAGTACAGTGCGTCTTCTTCGACAGACGAATCAGGCCAAGCCGCTCCGGCCAGCCGAAACTGATTGGCTGCTTCAAGAAACTTCGCCTGATGCAAATTGGCTTCTGGGTTTGCTTCAAATTGCGAAATGCCTTGACGATAGATCCCTTCGCCACGGTCATAGTAAACCGTAGCCTGTTCCGCGCCTTTGCTTAGGCCATTTGAAAAGCGAGTTTTCCAAGTCGTGGCGATTTGGCTTGGCGCAAGATCGTCCAACAGTAACCGGTCGCCGTCACGCGCCCCCAAGGGATCCAAGAGCTCGTCAGCACTAATTTCCGGCTTCTTGGGGCCGTCGGAATCCAAGCCCAAAATGGAACTGATTTTGTTTTTACTGTTGGATAGTGACTGACATCCACTGCCCAAAATAAGCAAGCATAATGCCACGACGCACAGATTGACCTGGTGTTTCATTTTCGACGTCCTTGTCGGCAATAAAATTCGGTGGTTGGTTGAAAGTGATTCGCTTGTACAGCGATTACTGTCTAATAAAACGAGTTTTAAAAAACTTGTTTCATAAACGAATATAATTTCGGTGAATAACCAAGCAAGTGAGTGATATAAAGTTTGATAAGCTCACGTATCTCGCTTAGGTCGCCACTGGATGATGGTTGAGTTTTCTTCGCAGCCCAAGATCGAACTCGTCGCTCTTTGATTTGGTCAGCCCGATTCCAATTGTCGGAATTCGATTCTTGCTGACCAATCTGAGCACCGACCATATCCAGCAGACTTTGAAAGCCCGCTGAACTGACCTGGACCACGTTAGGTTTTCCTCGCCTGCAAGTCTGACACAAAACGCCGCCCGCGTTGAGGCCAAAGTTGACTTCCGACAGCATTGTTTTTTCCCGGCCGCAACTAACACAGCGTGTCAGCATCGGAAGTTGCCCCAGCAAATCCAACATGGATAATTCGAATTGAAGCAGCAAATGGTTCAGTTCATTTTCAGAAAAATCGCCTTCATCCAGCTGAACCAGCATTTCACGGGTCAAATCGAACAATTCTGGCACTGGATCGCCTTCATCGGTCAACGTCCGCAGCAATTCAATGACGTAATAACCTGCGTAAAGTCGTTTCAAATCCGTCTCGCTGGATCGGAAACGTCGCTCTAGCTTTGCCTCAGTAAGAATCGACAACGCCGATGGTTTGTTGATAAAAACAACTTGGCAAACTGCTAGCACATCGATCGCCGTATTGAACGGGCTCTTCGGTCTCCGCGCTCCTTTAGCAATCGCCCCAATTCGCCCAAAGTCTCGCGTCAACAGATTCACGATACAGCTGGTTTCGCTGTACTCGGTTACCCTCAAGATGATCGCTATAGATTTTTCTGATGCCATGAATCGATTGTAACCGTTTCCGAGCAAGTTGTAGTGCCGTATCTAGCCTACGCCCAATCATTTCTCTTTTCGAAAACCGTTTGTCGGATTCTGCTTCCACACAGTAGGCAATGCCTTTTTCATCGTTCCAAGTAGAGATGATTCGCTGAATAAAGACGCGTCTCATCCGCTACTTTGAACCCTTAAACTCAGCACAACCCGCCCCTCTTGCCAGCAAAACCCCGCTATCGCAATAAACTTTGCCAGAGTTTCTCGATTGTGCGAATTAACCGTTTGCAACGACTGAGTCGGTTCGCCAGAATTATAGTTAGCGGCGGATGCATCCAGCACTGACTGACCGTTGCGCACGGACTTCGACTTAATTGACCCCACCTTGCTGAAATTCAAACTCCGTTTTACTCAAACGTTTTTTGCTATTTGAAAATGAACATGTTCTCTCAACAAACGCATCGACTAATTCTTGTAGCTATCATCGCGCTGCCAATCGTGGGCGCCAACACGGAAGCTCTCGGACAGCGGATCACTTACAAAGAAGTTCAAGTCAAACGAACCATCGACGAACCGGTTACCAGAACGCGTTGGGTCGAAAAAGAGACCACTGAAACCGACTCGCAGGTTCGACAAAAGCAAATCATCCAAACCGAAAAGCGTCAGCGAGTCACCATCACTCAGAAGCCCGTTACCGAAACCAAATACCGAATCGAAAAGGTCAAGCGACAGAAGCCCGTTACCGTCAAAAAGTTTCGCGAGCGACGCACCAAAGAGACATCCTACAAAACCGTCAATGGCTTTCGCGACGAAACCCAAACCGTACGTGAGCCAGTGATTGAGACTGAAATGCGGACCGAAAAGGTGATCGTCAAAAAGCCCGTTACCAAAGAATTAATCGAGGTCCAAAAGACGACCACGATGAAGCCTGTCGTTAAAAAAGAAACCCAATACAGTTTCCAGCCCGGCCAGACGTTGTACCAAGTACTGCCAAACGTAAGCCAACGGCCTCGGATCCGTTTGCTTTCCCCAGGCTACTATACCGAACCAATTTCTGGAACGCCCGTTTTTCGTCGTCGCGGTTTGCATTGGGTTCAACCTAACGCCACCGTGCCAGTCGGACAAACACCACCAGTCGTGCAGCCTTACGAAGTCGAAAGCACAACTTTTGAACCGGAAGTTGTCGAAACGCGACGACCGATTTCTGTCACTCGCATGGTCGAAGAAACGATCGAACGCGAGGTGCCTCATGAAGTCAAAAAGTTTGTCGAACGAACGGTAACAAAAAAGGTGCCGTACGAATACAAAATCCCAGTCGACAAGATCATTGTCGAAAAGATTCCCTACACAGAAACCGTCTACGAAGAGGAAGTGATCGAGCGCAATGTGCCTTACACCGAAACTCGAATGCAAGAAGTACGAACCATCGAGGACTACGAAGTGCAAGTTCCTCGGTACGTTAACGAAACGGTCGAAAAGCAAAAGCCGGTTCGAAGTTGGGTCGAAGAGCGGTACGAGACCACTGTTCAGCGGACGGTTTACGAAACAATGAAAGTGCCGACAGTCAATGGCGAACCGGTATCAGCCCCTGTGCCACTTGGTGCTCCCGAGCACGAGTTTTTATCCGAATTGCCATCAACAGGCACTTCGACCACTCGCAAACCAACTCTACCTCGACGACAACCCGTTTATTCAACCCAAGGGCAAGTTGCGGACGAACCGGCGAGCGACCAGCGAGCGATGCTTCGTAAACCAACTACGATCACGGTTCCAGAAACCAAACCAACCGCTACCAAAATGGCGCCGATCGTTCCGCCGAAAGTAACTCCAGCCACAACCGATTCTTCAGTGAATGTCGCAAAACCGGTTTTAGAAACCAGCGTTTCTATCCCAAGCCCACCGGTTGCCGAGCTACCCGATTCTGGTTTGTCGACAGCGACTGGCAACGAACACGCCGCTGACTAGTTCGTCGTAACTTCTTGAAGCGGAATTCAGCCGCAGGCGGTGCGAGTGCATTCCGACTCACACAACCCGTGTGATTTGAGGCAAGTTTTCTGATTTGCTCGCAAAAAATCCTAAGATCGCGTCTAAATTCTCGTTGAGATGATATATTAGGGCATCCTGGTAATCGCTCGGCATGAACGTATTTTCTCGTCACCAACGTCGCGGCGGTTCTTAGTCTTCAGTTATGGAATAGGAATACGCATGAATCGACAATCGCTTGCAATGGTTCTCGCTGGTTTAGTGATGATTTGCCAGACGGCATACGCTGATGGCGCTGCCGACGTTTTGAGTGCGTTCACCAAATCAGTCAGCACTCGCAAACTGTCCGCTGAAGTCGAAAGTAGTGTTGAATCCATTTTGACGACCAACGCAGATTCGCCTGCCACCGCCATCACCGAATCGTTGATTGCGATCTATCCAGAATACGGTCAAGCGATCGACGACGCGGACTTCGAGGGTATCGACGTAGCCGTTGAAGCACTAACGCCACTGACCACTCACGAAGATCAGTACTTAGCAGCCGACGCCAGTTTCCATTTAGCTCGCACTTTGATGAACGCCGAAAAGTACGAAGACGCGGTACCGCTACTTAAAAAAATAACCGGCAAACAAGGCAAGCATTCGGCCCACCAAGGCGTAGCGACCTACTACACCGGTGTCGCTCAAGCGGGCATGTTGGACAACGAAGCAGCGATCAAGTCGTTTGCAACCTACCTCCAATTCAATTCGGATATTGCGGATCGTTTGCGAGAGAGCGCTTGGGTACAAATACAAGCACTCCAGCAGATCGAAAAAGGCAAGTTATCGGACGTTCGTCAGCGAATGGATTTTTCTCGTCGTCGATTAAAACTGACCGAAACCGACGCCGACACTCAAAATCAACAGCAGCAAATCGTTACGATGCTGGGGACATTGATCGCAGTAGAAGAGAAGAAGGAACAGAACCAGCAAAAGTCTGGACAGCAACAGGAAGAGCAAAAACAGAAACAACAGGAGAAAAAAGAAAACTCATCCGACAATCAAAAGCAATCGAATAAGCAGGAACAAAAACAACAAGGTGAAAAAAAGCCAAACCAATCTGAAAGCCAAAGTGGAGGCTCTAGCAGCAACCCCAATGGTGTGGCTCAACTAAAAACATACGACGGCTCACCAGCAAGCCCTTGGGGTCGCCTGCGAGAGCGAAGTCGCGATGGTGCCAACAACGCTTTCAAAGACAAGCTGCCAGCTCGATATCGCGAACTCGTAGAAAAGTACAACAACAAAGCCGACGGCGACAACTAGTCGAAAGTCGC
>CAZORR010000066.1:0-5317 GCA_964582115.1 uncultured Pirellulaceae bacterium | reverse complement strand
CTGCACACTACTCTCGATAAAATTTGCTCAGATCGATACCGCCATTACGGTTTTCGTCTTCCAGCAACTTCATTCGCGTTTCCATGCGTTCCATCTGCCGCAATAGCTTGGGTAACAGGTCGGCGTTCATATCCCGCTTTTTAGGTTTAGGGACTTCCGGATAACCAATCTGCCGCTGCAACGCGGAAAACAAATACTTGGGGTCTTTGTTTCGATTGGCCAGCGCGATCCGGCCCTCTTTGTCGCCGAACAGAGTTTCCACCGGATCGCCCTGCTCTCCCGTCATTCGTTCCACTTTATCTTGTTGGACTTGGTAGTGTTCACTATGGACGTAAATCAAATCAGCGATCCCGACCATGCCAAGCTTTCGGCCGATCGCCTTAATCCATTGGCACCACTTCGCGTCGTAGGCGGGATCTTTGGCCATCGCCGCCAAGCCATAATCGTAGTCCAAATGGTTTTCGCAAATCGTTTCGAACTGAAACAAAAACATCGCCACTTGCGAGACATTTTCAGCGCGAAATCGAGCCTCGAATTCCAAAATCTGCAACGCCACTCTCATGTCCAGCCGCCCCTGATCATCTTCGGCGGCCGCCATGACGAAGGCTTGAAAACCAGTGAAGTAATGGCCCAATTGGAGCATTGCAGTCGACATCAATCCAACGTGAGCTAACTCCGCCAAGATAAAATCGATCGCCATCGGCAACTTCGTCGTGATCAAGATTTCGTCTCGCAGGTGCTTCATCACCACCTGAACGGGGTCCGATTCGTCCAAACGGTTATTCAAACCGCGAAACAAATACGCTTGCTCGATATATTCTTCGCTTGGCAGTGGCTCCATGTTTGCAACCGTCAAAAAAATTTGGCTTGGTCAATATGCCCCGAATATACATTAGTCGCCGGGCCGATTGGCCAACGATTTCGAGAATATATACAAACGCCGTCTAATACCGCCCACCACCATTTAGCGGGAATCACCACCCATTTGAAAATCTGACGAAAAAAAGGATGCTAGGGGTTTCACCAAAACTGACACAATCGGGCGTTGTTAGGCACTCGTTTCTGGCGGTTCTTTGCCTTAAGGGCTACTAGATAATCCTAAGCCACGTAGAATGATCGCCCTAACCAACTTTCCGATGTGAGAAGAATCAGATGTCACACAAATTTTCCTCGATCCCTGACGCAGTAGAAGCCTTTGGGCGCGGCGAAGTAGTGATCGTCCTCGACGACGAGAGCCGAGAAAACGAAGGTGATTACATCTGCGCAGCCGAACTTGCGACCGCCGAAACGATCAACTTAGTGATGAGTGGCCGCGGCGACTTTTGCATGCCGATTTTGCCGGAGACCGCGAGCCGTCTAAAACTGCTGCCACTGGTCGACCAAAACAATTCAACCAACCAAACCGCGTTCCTGACCCCACTAGATCACATCTCTGCAAAAACAGGAATCACGGCCGAAGAACGAGCCACCTGCGTCCGCGCGATCGCGGATCCAAATTCCAAACCCGATGACTTCCAACGTCCCGGCCACGTTCACATGTTGATGGCCAAAAACGGCGGTGTCTTACGCCGCGCCGGCCACACCGAAGCCGCCGTCGACCTAGCTCGGATG
Source organism: uncultured Pirellulaceae bacterium (assembly GCA_964582115.1). Lineage (GTDB taxonomy): Bacteria > Planctomycetota > Planctomycetia > Pirellulales > Pirellulaceae > Mariniblastus. The sequence goes on along the minus strand of CAZORR010000066.1, from coordinate 3,706 downwards.
GCCGGTTTGACTCCTGCCGGCGTGCTTTGCGAAATCTTAGATTCCAACGGTGAACGAGCCACCCGCGATGAACTGCTAGAAATCGCCGAAGAAAAAAAACTTTGCATCATCACCATTGAAGAACTGATTGCCTATCGTCGCGTTAGTGAAAAATTGGTCAGCGTCGAAGCCACTGCCAAACTACCAACCAAGTACGGCGAGTTTAGCTTGATGGCCTATCGTGTATCACACGAGTCTCAGGAACCGGTCGCCTTGGTGATGGGCGAACCGCACGCACAAGAAAAAGCCCCGTTGGTTCGGATGCATAGCAGTTGTTTTACTGGCGACCTGATCAATTCACTCCGCTGCGATTGTGGTGACCAGCTAGAAATGGCGTTGCAAATGATTGCCGCCGAAGGCCACGGCGTGTTGGTGTACTTGCCCCAAGAAGGCCGAGGAATCGGGTTAGCCGAAAAAATCAAAGCCTATGCGTTGCAAGACAAAGGCATGGACACGGTCGAAGCCAATACCGCGCTTGGGCACAAAGCCGACATGCGTGATTATGGAGTCGGACTTCAAATCCTCAAAGACCTCGGGCTCAAGCAAATTCGTTTGCTCACCAACAATCCCAAAAAGACCGAAGCTTTCAATTTAAGAGGCTTCGACATCAAAGTCGTTGACCAAGTTGCAATCGTGCCACAACCGAATGAGCACAATGCGGATTACTTGGCAACCAAGCGAGACAAAATGGGCCATCGGCTACCCAAATAGCCGATTAGCCGTCGTTGGATCGTGTGTCGATCGAAATCTCGGCACGCAGCCACGCTTTAAAGTCCACTGTTGATTTGCTAAGCTGCCTGCATGTGGAAAATTAACAGGACTGATCTATCACCAAGCGTTCACGAGTATCGCTTCCAAAATCTGGACGGCACGCCGGTGACCTTCCGGCAAGCGATCGATTGGTGGGCGGACGAACAACAAGGCGAAGTGTTTCGTCTATTTACCTCACTGACAATCGCATCGTCGATGTTTCAAACATTTCGATGGGAAACACCATGCGTCAACGAATCGACCGTCGATCGCGCTTTCAAATTCGTATTGGTCAACGCTCCAACTCTTGACCGCAAAGAAAATTCGGCTGCTTTCTCTGATCCGTTTCATCAACAGCAAACCGCCGATCCCACACAAGTACACGCGACCTTTCCCAACATCGGCGGCAATGCGATCTTGATCGCGCCCCTGCCGACCAACTGCGACGGTGTGAACCACTGCCACCTAGGGTCATACTTACGCACGGCAGACCAAGCCGACGGCAATGCGCTTTGGCTGGCTGTTGGTAGAGCCATGCAGACCCGAATCGACGCACGCAACGTTTGGCTTAACACCGCCGGTGGCGGCGTCGCATGGCTGCACGTCAGATTGGACGACCGACCAAAATACTACCACCACGTTCAATACAAAACGGCCAGTGACAACGATTAACAACGACCAGACTCAAACTCTGCCCCCAACAACCACGGTTCGCATGCGATCATGAATATCAACTTTAAGCCACACCTCGGTCGAACTGGTCTCTGTTGGATGTTGGTGTATACCGCGTTGTTGGCAATATCACCAAGCACGATCCTGCTCGCTCAGGTAGGGAATTCAACTAAAAAGATCCGCGTCCGGGCAAATTCAACGTCGCAAAAGATTGGCTCAGCCGTCAACTGGCAGGCCGATTTCAACACGGCCATCGCGCAGTCAAAACAAACCGGCAAGCCAGTATTCTGGTACATACCGACGTTGCCAGACACCTTCATGGATCGCAAGGCCGAGATCCATCGGTACATGTTGGCCGGACCATTTTCGTGGCCGACCATCATCAAGACACTGAATGAAAACGCGATCTGCTTGAAAGCACCGCCCACGAAACAACAGCAACAACGGTTCGGTCTATCGACCTACAAATTTGTGGAACCCGGATTTGTCATCCTCGGCCCCGACGGCACCAAAAAATCTCAAGTCGACCAGCTAACGACTTTACAGCCAATTTGGTTAAACCAACTGATCCAAAAATCACTTGGCCTGCCCGACGGAGACAAACTCTATTCGGAAACTGCTCGACTGCCGTGGAACCTACTGGCCGATCAACAATTTGCCAGTGCAGCAATACAAGCAAAACAGACCCTAAACCAACCAGACCTTTCGGATGACCAGCGAGCCGAACTGGAACTGCTTCTCGGCATGGCGATATTCCGCACGGGTCAGCATCAGCAAGCGATAGACATTTGGAAAGCGGCTGCCCAACGTTACCCGAATCAACCATTGGCGTGGAAAGCAGCGGCAGAATCACAATTGATTGGCCCATTCGCCCGAGGATTTGAAACGCACAGCAAACTACCGCCAGCCGCGATGGCCGCCGGCACTGCATCGCGTGGATCCACGTCACCCCAAAATGTTTACACTCAGCCCCAGCTACAATTCCGCAGTGCTCAGTTTTTACTAGCCATGCAACGTCGCGATGGGAGCTTTCGCGACAGCGACTACGATTTTGGCGGGACGGACAGCCTACCGAACGTCCATGTCGCAGTAACGTCTTTGGCCGGGCAAGCCTTGCTGGCTCAATACGAAAACCTATCCGACGTATCCCCTGAATTTAAAAAACAGTTGGCTAACTCAGTTGCCGCAGCGGCCAGGTTTGTATCTGACGATGGCAATTTGAACAAACGAGACCAGGATGAAATCCTGTGGGCCTGCGCCTTTCGATTACGTTTCTTGACTGCGTGCCTACGATCGACTGCCCCTCAGATAAAAGCCGCATTACCGAGTGACCAAATCACCCGAATCATTGCTTCACTGGAAACGATTCAAACTCGACGCGGCAATTGGTATCACGAATACAGTAATCCCTTTGCCACAGGTACGGCGTTACTGGCTTTGACCGAAGCGGCACGATCAGGGCACACCGTCAATTCCAACCGGATTGAAAAAGGATCGGCGGCCTTAGCAAGCCAGCGGTTTCGCGATGGCGTGTTCCCGTACCAGTCCGGCGGCGACAATCGAACTCGCACCGCAAACCGACCAACTAAAATGGCCTCTGCCGGGCGGAGGCCGTTGTGCGAATTGGCATTGTTTCATACCGGAAAATCCGACAACGAAAAATTGGTCGCAGCGATCGAGGCTTCCTTTGCACACCACGCCGCAATGGCCAAAGCGTACAAGTACGACGACCATACTGATAATCTTAACTACGGTGGATTCTTTTTCTGGTACGACATGCGATCACGTTGCGAAGCAATTCAGCACGTGGCTGATGATCGCCAACGATCCCAATTTGTGGCTCAGCAACTCGCGTTGATCATGGCGATACCGGAAATCGACGGGTGCTTTGTGGATTCTCATGAACTGGGACGATCTTACGCGACATCAATGGCATTGATCTGTTTTGACTTGCTCAACCGTTCGCAGTAAATCTTAAGCAATAAACCACCAGGTCGATTAAATGTCACGATCTCTGCGACGGATCACTTTCTAAAACACCACGATTGCAGGTGTTCGCGATGGCGAAAAAATTGCGAACCATTGTTAAGTAAATTCATCTAGAAAGTGACACTTCTCGGTGAACATCACCGAAAGATGATTTGTAAAAACATCAACACCAAGAAAATCGCAGTGTGGAATTTCTCTCGCAGAGGCGCAAAGATTGTTAATTCATTGACTTTGCGCCTTCGCGCCTTTGCGTGAG
>CAZORR010000065.1:0-13678 GCA_964582115.1 uncultured Pirellulaceae bacterium | reverse complement strand
TCGGACCCTTTGCGGTAAACGTCGTGGAAGGTTGTATACAGGTTTTTCCCTGCTGAATCCACAACGACCGAACTACCGGTCCAATTTGAGTTATTTTTAATTTCGCCGGTGGTTTCGTTGAACACCAGTAATCCTGATTTGCCGCCAATCGTGATGTAACTGATGGGAAGTTTAGGATGGATGGCAATATCCGGCTTTTTGCGACTCGGCAGCGTTATTGATTTGGTAACCTTCAGCGATTGCTTGTCGATCAAGTCAACCGTGTAAGAATCGTCCGCAATCGCGACATAATATTCCTTACGTTCAAAGATCTTTAAGTAAGATTTTTCCATTACCAAAATTTCTTGGGGAGACCATCCGTCGTCACCTAGGATTGCGAGTTATTTGAGCGTTCTACTTAAACACAGGGAAACAACTGGTGAGCCTAAACAGTTGGCGACAACCGAGTAGTGCACAGACAAATGATATCCGATTTCCGTTTAACGTGCTAGCGAATCAAGAATGAGCCGACGCCTCCAGTCGCGGCAAGTTTAACCACAAAAACCTGAAGTGTAGCAAATCGAAACAACGCTGTTCTTCGGCGCAGACTCCGCCCAAGTGTCGTCATTGACTCAGTACCCAACGGCCACTTTCCTACGATCGGTGGCCGCGGACTTGGTTCCGGTTTCGTGATCGATGGCCAACACCGTGGACGCACCTGCGGTTGGCTTGCGGTTTAGTTGGTGGCCTCGCCCGGACAGGTCTTGCGCGACTTCCCTGCTGATCCCCGGTGGAATTGAAAGCGTACCTGGCTTAACCGGAAGGTGGCCAAACCAATTGATGTGATGCTGAGTGCTGAAGCGCGGGGTTTGCACGGATTGCTTGACATCGAAACCAAACACAATTCGGTTCAACGCAATTTGAATCGACGCTTGGTCCTGTTGGTCACCGCCAGCCACACTGATCGCAAACACGGGCTTGCCGTCACGCATCACCAAGGTCGGGGTAAGCGTGATGCGCGGGCGTTTGCCCGGTACCAAAACGCTGGGATGCCCCTCCCAAGTGGTCAACCCGATCATACGACTCCCCAGCTGCAATCCGGTATCGCCCGCCGGAACACCACCCCAACCACTAGGCGTCGCGGCGACGACGTTACCCCATTTGTCCGCGACCAAGCAGTTGCTGGTATCGTCGCTGTGCCCGCTGAATTGCTTGTGGTCTTGTGGGGCACTGCCCAATATGGATTTCATTTTGTAAGGGTCTCCCGGCCGTTGCTCCTGCGAGGCGACTTGCATATCAATCAGTTCGCTACGCATTCGAGTGTACTCGTCCGACAACAACGCTTTCATCGGCACGTCAACGAAATTCGGGTCGGCGTAAAATGCATCGCGATCAGCAAACGCCAGCTTCATCGCTTCGGTGACGGTATGAATGTAGTCCGGCGAATGATGACCAAACGACTTTAAGTCTCGTTGTTCCAGCAGACGAAGCGTCTGATGCAAGAACGGCCCCTGAGTCCACTCGGGGCACTTATAGATCGTGTGACCATGGAACTCGACCGCAATCGGCTGATCAATCGGAGTGTGATGAGTCGCAAAGTCGGAGTACCTAAGCAGTCCGCCGTTTGCCTTAGACCACGCATCCACCTCGCGGGCAATCGGGCCTCGATAAAAGTAATCCGTTACCGCTTGCAAGCCCGCAAGTCGATCGTCACCTGCTTGTTCTTCGGCGTCACGTAAACGAGTCACTAATTGCAAAAAGTTTTTGTGGTGTTTGATAAATTGCGGAGCGTCGAAGCCGCGGCGCTGTTTTAATCGTCGAGGAATTTGTTCTATATCGATGGCGGATCTTTGTTGGAGCACGCTTAACATGCCTTCGCTGCATTCACGAAAGGTCTTGGTGCCATAACGCTGCAGCGCGGTGATGCAAGCGTCGAGCGTCCCCGGAACGACGGCGTTGGCGATATCGTTTCGTCCTTGGATCACGCCATTGCGATTTTCGCGATACCATTCAGGTGTCGCCAATCGAGGAGAAGCCCCTAGGCCGGCGATGACCTCGACCACATTGCGTTTGGCGTCGTAGACGATGATAGGAACTTCCCCGCCGAAACAATACAAATGCGATTCAACAACCGATTGGACCAGCAATGTTGCAACAGCGGCGTCGACCGCGTTGCCATCTGCTTTTAAGATGCCTATTCCCGCTGCAGCGGCTTCGTTACTTCCTGTAGCGATTGCACCGCTTTGCCCCTGAGCAAACGTTTTCGACGGGAGGGTTTGAGCGTAAGTCGTGGATGCCGCGACCAATGTTAAACCAATTAGCCAATTGAAAATCCAGATCTTCATTGCGTTTCCAGTCGAGTGCTTGTTTAGTTGGGTTTGATGGCGCCGGTTTTGTTAAAGAAAAAAATTATAGCCGAATTTGTTAAAGGAATTTGTTGGACGGCCGAATAGATCGATTTAGTTTATGAAATGCTTGTTAGAAAAGAGCGCCTACTTGCCATGGGAAAGAACGCTGCTTTCGCAAAACGAAAGGCGACCATAGGCTAGCGACTAGTCATCTTTTGAGTTTCGGTCATTCACTGCAATGCGCTTCGTCGCAATCCAATAACTAAAGTTCACTTGGTTCATCTATGCTTGTGTTTATTCGATTTATGTTTCGGTGGTCGTGGCGGTTGCTGTTGGCAGCGGTGTTGTTTTTTAATTGCCGATTGTACTGGCCTTCGCCCCTGGCACAAAACACCAACCAAGTTCCAGCAGCTTTGCGACAACAACTGAATGCCAATGCGAAGGTATTAACCTCTGATACGCCGCGGCAGATGCAAAGACTGTTTCCCGAAGGATTCTATTTCTGTCACGTGCTGCATGGATTGACTTGGGTCGAAGCGGCTCAGCGTGATCCGTCGCTGACCGAAGAAGCAATCGAGAACGCGAAGTTGGCTTATGAAAGTCTGGATTCGCAGGAATGCCGCGATACGTTCCCAAGTGACTTGCCTCCAGACCACGGTGCTTTTTACTCGGCGTGGAAAGTGCATTTGCTGGCGGGGATTGTGATGCTGCAGATGCAGGAAGGGTCTTCCAAAAAAGAGTCTGTGACAGAACCAGAAACTGATTTGGCGGAACTGCAGCGACTGTGCGACGATTGGCAACGTTTATTTCAAGAAGTCCCTTCACCATTTTTCGAGTCCTATCACGGTGCCATCTGGCCCTGTGACACTCTGCCTGCCATTCATGCAATGAAGACTTGTGATCGAATCACCAATCAGAACAAGTATCAAGTAACGATTGATCAGTGGTTAAAGGATGTGAAGCAGACTTTGGATTCCGAAACGGGGTTGATACCACATTCGAATTTGGCCGATGGCAAACAGACGGGGCAGGGCAGAGCGACTTCGCAGATGATTATTTTGCGGATGATGCCTGACATTGATGAAACGTTTGCTCGTCAGCAGTACGAACTGTTTCGTGATCGGTTCTTGACCACTTTTGGAGGAATTCCTTGTTTGTATGAGTACGCCGATGGCCAAGGATCGTCGGCGGGAGATATTGATACGGGACCGTTGATTTTTGGACGTAGTATTTCGGCGACGGTATTTATGATCGGTGTGGCTCAACTTTACGATGACCAACCCGTGGCGGACGCAATTGCGGTGGCGGGTGAGGCGGTAGGATTACCGTGGACTTGGGCGGATGAAAAAAGATACGTCGGCGGGGTGTTGCCGATCGGTGACATCATGGTCACGTATTCACAAAATGCCAAACGCTGGTCCGACGGGCAAGGACATTACCCGCAGGAACGATCGTCAATTGCTAGTGGTTGGCGGTGGAAGGTGCATCTGTATTCTAGCCCGTTGTTTTTGGTGGCGATTGGTCTTTGGATTCGACGCAGGAAGAACCACAATAAAACGACAACCGAGCACGACACCTCTTTGCGGTAACACGTTCCGTCGCAGCGTCGAAGATCTCCGTGACGTTCACTCAATCATCGCCTGCAACATACTTGCCGCTTTCGTCCAAGTTTCTTCGTGTTCGGCAACCGCGTCTGACTGAACCACAACCCCCCCACCGACAGGAACTTGCCACCAACCTTTCGACGCTGTGATCGTCCGAATCAAAATATTCAAATCCGCCGTCCCATCAAAACCCAAGTACCCCACAGACCCGCAATAAGCTCCTCGCGACGTCGGTTCTAACTCGGCAATAATCTCCATCGCACGAATCTTCGGCGCACCCGTGATCGAACCACCCGGAAAAACCGCCGCCAACAAATCACACAAACTGACCCCCGGCTTCAATTCCCCTTCGACCGCCGAAACTAGGTGCAGCACACTTTGATATGACTCAGCCTGACAAAGCTGAGTCACACAGATCGAATCGTCTTCGCAAACGCTCGCCAAATCGTTTCGCATCAAATCGACGATCATCACATTTTCTGCTCGATCCTTCTGACTGGCCAACAAATGTTCTTTTGCTCGGATATCCACCATCGGTTGTCCGGTTCGCGGCCGGGTGCCCTTGATCGGCCGAGTCTCTACTTTTCGCTGACGTACCGAAACCAACCGCTCCGGTGACGCACTCACAATCTGCGCATCGGTTCCCGAAATCTTGGACATGTCAAAATAACAACTAAACGGCGCAGGATTACACGCCCGCAACCGGCGGTACAACGTTACCGAGTCCGAGGTGACCGGATGCAATAACCGTTGTGAAAGATTGACCTGAAACACATCTCCGGCCAAGATATAGTCGATGCACTTTTGAACTGCCGCTACATAATCATCCGCTGAAAAATCGCTCGTCAACTGATCTAACGTTGGATGTGAACAGGAAAACTGAGGGGCTAAGTTTTTGGCCGCAAGATCTTTTGCCGGGGCAGGGCAGTTGGTCGATTCATGCTCCGCCACGTCCGTATCGCCAAACAACAGTGACTCAAAGAAATCCGATCGTTCGCCAGCTCGTTTCTCTCTCGCCGCCGGTTCAGTTTCGGGGAAGCCTTGTGAGATCAACCAGGTTTTGTTTTCGAAATGATCCCAAGCAATCACCACATCGTAGACTCCTACCACGATCGCTGGCAACTCAAATTCATCATGCGCCGCGACTCCAATTTTTTCGAAGCTGCGATTCAAATCATAACTAAACATCCCTGCCACACCGCCTTGCATCGGCGGCAACCCATCGATCGTTTCGGTCGCATACTCCTCCAATAACGACTGAATCTCCGTCAACGGATCCGGAGCCCCGACCGGCACAACCACTGACTTAAACGGATCCGCCATCACAAAACTGTATCGGCCCAGCGGTTTACGATCGATCGTGCCCACAGGCTGAACGCTTTCCAGCAACAAACAACCCGGTAGCGAAGACAAACGCTGCAGCGCCACTTGGATATCAATAGGAGACAATTGTCGGAACATACAACTCGCTTAAGATCGCTTGCCACGTTTTGAAATTCGATGCCGATCCACTTCCGGCACCGTCAAAAAACCCCAGTCCAACGCTTGGTCTTGGTTGTACTGTTTACCCAACTGCAATGCCGTCATCGCTTTACACATTTCAAAACCAAGATAAAACGCATGGGATGCATCTAGGTTCTTCGCACCACTATTCATTAATGCGTCAAAGACCTTGAAGGGATCCGTGCCACTAAAATGTTCACCGCTACCTAGCAAATGCAGTAAACCGTTATCGGCCAAAATCCGATAGTTGTGATCTTTGATATTCGTCGCCAGCGTTTCAATTTGCTCAGGCGTATAAGTCAACACTTTGGCATCTCGCAGCAACAGCAATTCTTCCGATAAATGCTTCGGTGGCAACTGCTGCGAAACGGCAAAGTGAACCAAACGGCGAGCAACATCGCACTCCTTCACTGAAGACTTCGCCCAATTAATCACCTGAGTTGTCAACACTCGCGAGATGTTTAACTCTTGGCAAATCGCCAGCAACAACATGTTAACGCCCGCTGAGTCGACGTCCGTTAATTCAGTAAGGTTACCAATGCCCATCATCATCGCAGCATCCGGCCACTTCGCTCGCGCATCCAAGTACCGTCGAATACTATTGGCAAACCCAAATCCAATCGGTTCTAAAATTGGATCCAACCGAACCGCAACGTCCCGGTCGACCAACCACTCAACCGTTTCATCCATCGAATCAATGTCTCGAATATCATCCGGGATCACTACCACTTCGCATCCCCAGTCGACCGCGAACTCCCGATTGGAGGAATTAACCGACAGCACCAATTCCGCACCAGCCGCAACCGCCGCCGAAATCTCAACCGGATTCAAGCTATCAATCGAAACGCGGTGACCTGCATCACGCAATGCTTTCACAGAGTCCCCAACTCCCTGCCAACACGAATCGGGCTCACAACCAACGTCGATCAAGTTTGCGCCATCAGAGCGCATCGAATCAGCCATCGCTAAGATCTCCGACAGATCCATTCGCGGCGCGTGATTGATCTCAGCCACAATCTCAATGTCCCACTGCCCAAACCCGTCTCGGCTAGGTTTCTGGCCAAAAAATTTTGGCAACTGCCGCAGATCTTTGGGGCCAATCTCAATCGGAATGTCAGTTATTTTTTGCAATGGCGACAGGTCAGTATCACAGTAACCCGGCAAAACAATCTTCGTTGTTCCCGGTGGGATCTCAAGCCGAGGAGCAATCCATTGGGGGGTCAACAGCGCCGCGACGGTAATTGGTAACGTTTGTATGGAATATTCAAACCCTACATTGGGTGCGAGTTCAACAAGAACACCCTCGAGTGCCGCACGAGCCAGCCGTCCCGTGGTAAAATGAATTTTCTCGCGAAGCATCGAGCCAACGTCAGTCGATATGAATAAATTTCAGTTCAGCTTAGGTATTGTCACCGAATCAAGTGGTTACGGCTACAGCTGAGCCGAACGAAGAGTATAGTTTTCGAACGAAGAGTATAGTTTTTTAACCGAAATTTATTCGAATACCGACACCGACACCCCAAATCTCCTCTCACTGGTACCCCATGAAAGCGTTACGTTACGCCAAACGACTTATCGGCTTTGATTCGACTAGCCACAAGTCGAATCGGATGATCAGCCGGTATCTTGAAATGAAACTGACCAAGCACGGCTTCATCGTCGAACGCGTGGAATACCTTGACGGCAACGACGAACTAAAGGTGAATCTGATTGCCAAAAAAGGTTCCGGCGATGGCGGACTAGGATACTTTGGCCATTCGGATGTCGTGCCAGCAGAAAAATGGTTCACCAGTAAGTTTAACGGCTTCCAACCGGCAGTCGCCCGTGAGCGTTTGTACGGACGTGGCAGTTGCGATATGAAAGGTTCACTTGCTTGCATGCTGGCCGCTTCGCAACAGTTCACATGGGATGAACTCAAAAAGCCGCTGTACTTCACCATTACCGCCGACGAAGAAACAGGTTTCGGCGGCGCCCGTGCGGTGGTCAACGAAAGCAAATACTATCGCGAAATGGTTTACCATCGAACCAAAGCCATCATCGGCGAACCAACGATGCTCGAAGTCGTACACGCCCACAAAGGATCAATTAAAATCATCGCGACTGCGATTGGAGTCGCCGGTCATTCCGGTGGTCGCATTGGTGAAAGTGCCAATCTGAAAATGATTCCATTTTTAGCTGAAATGAAAAAACTGCGCGACGAAACGGAATCAGAAAAAGAGTGGCAAAACAAAGCGTTTGACCCGCCAACACTTTCATGGAACATTTGCATCAAAGACGATTCGCCCGCAATCAACGTAACCGCTGGCAAAAGCACTTGCACCATGTACTTGCGCCCTATGCCGGACACTCAAATCGTTCCGCTACTTGAGAAGATTCGAAACGCCGCAAAAGAATTCGATATCGTACTGGACGTAAACAACTGGGGGCCCGGAATGTTCACCGATCCGGAATCGCATTTTGTCAACGAGAGCCTGAAACAGGCTCATGGTCAAACGTCCAAAACAGTCCCCTATGGAACCGATGGCGGGATGTTCTCCGAACTCGAACACAAAATCGTATTTGGCCCCGGAAACATCGCGCAAGCCCACGCCATCGACGAATGGATTTCGCTGGAGCAACTCGAAAAAGGCACCGAAATGTTCGCAAAAATGATCCGGCGCTGGTGCTGTAAATAACAAGTCATCTCCAATGACTTTCAAACCGTTTTACTGCTCTCACTTTGCCAAAACGGCGAACCGAAGGCCCCCAATAGACACGCCAGACGATGTTTATGCTATTTTGAGTGCCGTGCATCGATTCGTTTTTCCTTTGAAATCTCCATGTCCTTTGAAATCAAACCCGCCACCCAAGATGATCTTTCTGCGGTAACTCAGTTCCTGCAACCGTTCATGGACGCCCAGAATTTATTGCAACGCAATTCGGTGGAACTCCAACTTTTGTTACGACACGGATTCAAAGCAGAATTAAAACAAGACTGCTCGATCGTCGGTTTTTGTGCGCTCGAAATTTACTCAAAGAAGCTCGCCGAAATCCAGTGTTTGGCCGTCGCAGAATCGCAGCAACGAAAAGGGATCGGCCGACAATTAGTCGAAGCATGCGTAGGTCGAGCCAAACAAGAAAAGGTATTGGAACTGCTGGCGATCTCAAGTTCGGAACCGATGTTCAAAGCTTGCGGATTTGACTACTCGCTACCGAATCAAAAACGGGCTTTCTTTTACCAAACCCAACTCCAAAGCGACGCCGATTCGGACAATCCCCCAACCAACGACACCAGCAACGATAAAGGCCTGCCCCTTTAGCAAGGCATTCCCAAGGTGTCAGGCGTTCAACTGTTCTATCCGACTAAACCTGCGTCCAGATAAAATAGCCGAGTATAAAAATCCCGGCGTCTACAATCCCGTGGCTCACCCAAGCCGACCACAACGTTCCGTCTCGCTCATACATCCACGCCCAAACCGCCCCGCCAACGGCAATCGAAACCGAAATCAAATAAGTCCACGGCGAATCCCACCCAAAGAAAAACCCCAACAGAATCACGTGATGAGCCGCAAAGCCGATGCTCGACAGCACATTCGCTAAAGCTCGGGAATAAAGCCGCTTGCTCAAATCATACACAAACCATCGCCAGTAGTACTCTTCCAAAAACGAATGGAAGATCGTGTAGAACACCCCCATTGCGACATAAACACCAACCGACGCCAGCCCCATCGAATCGATCTTCTCTTTGACCATTCCCGACAAACGCACTCCTGCCGCGCTGTCGGCGATCACCCAATAAAACAACCCCATCATTCCAACGACCACCAGCAAACCAAAACCAACCCCCAACCCAAGACTGGGCTTCGAACGTGGCTCAACGGAGTCATCATCTGTCCCTCGCATCAACCGCAAACGATGCCGATAAAACAACCACACCCACACCACCGGCAACCCAAACTGCAACACCTTGCCAACTCCAAACGACGTCTGCTGCAACGCCGCCGCCGAATCCGCCAACAAATTAAAGTAAACGTAAGTCATCACCGACGGGAAAACGATCGCAAACCACAGCACCACCAAGTCATACTTGGAGCCAACGGACCTCAGATTTTGATTCGGTAAATTCATACGGCACTAACCCTATTGCAATCGATAATTTAACCGCTGGTTGCAACGGCCTGCTTCAAGCATTCGGCAACCAACTCTAACGTCGCTCGATCATGCAACAACACCGGATGACCGATCAGCAAAGTTTGTTCTGCTGCAATTTTTGAATTCGGCAGTTCTACCGGTTTGCGACAACGCCGCTTTGATCGCCGATAAAATCCGCGAAACCCCAAGCCAACCGGCAAACCATCCGCTTGCAGTCTGTCGAGCACCCCTTCGACATCGATGTCGGCAGAATCGACTCGAACAGGAACTTTATAGAACGCACGAACACTTTGCGAAGTCGCACTTTCTTCACCGACCAATAGATCCAACGTCGCCAAACCTTCGATCTGATTGATTTGATCACACAGAAACAAAGCTGCCTCAGAACGCCGGTCCGTCAGCGCCCTCAATTGCCGAAACTGAGGCAACAAGGCCGCGGCCTGCAGTTGCGATAACGGAAACGAATCATTGCCACGTTCAGAAAACACTTTAATACGTTGTGCAATCGAATCATCATGGGTCACGATCGCTCCGCCGCGACCAGCGGACAACAATTTGCTACCGCCAAAACTAAACACGCCCACATCGCCCAGCGTCCCTAACGGTTTCCCCCAACCAACACCACCCGGGCTCTGACAAGCGTCTTCGACGACCATGGCTGAATGCCCGGAAGATTCCAAGACCGCTTTGATTTTTGGAATGTCGACAGTTTCACCATGCAAATGCGAAACCAGAATCGCCTTGGTTTTATCCGACACGACCTGCGCGACATCATTTGGGTCAACCACCCAGCCGCCAGCCCGCACATCCATCAACACAGGCGTCGCACCAATCGCCTCAACCGCCCGAAAATTCCCTGGAAAATCATACCCCGCCAGAACAACCTCGTCGCCCGTGTTAACACCCGCCCCACGTAAAGCCAACTCAACCGCGATCGTCCCGCTACAACACAACAGTGCATGGTCAACCGACAACCACTGCCGCAATTGCCCCACCAACTGATCGGTGTAGCGCCCGTGATAGGTTCCCCAGTCACCATCTGCGATCGAACCTAAAATCGAATCGCGAATCTGGTCGTCAGCAATGGGCCAGTTAAAAGTTAAATGCTTCAACATCGATTCTTTGTTCTTTTCTATTACGAAAACGTCCTCTTCGAGTCGCCGGCGATACTCGAACTATAATCGGTGGCGATAGCATTAGTTACCCTATGGTAGTAGAATCTTTACAAAACCGATGCCAACGTACCATGACTGCCCCAGTCCGCCAACGAGATTTGTGAAGAGTACCCTATGAAGCCGATTCGTTTTTTGATGGTGGGTGGATTTTTAGGCGCCGGCAAAACGACCACCATCGGCAAGCTCGCGGCACACTATGTCGCCGCCGGAAAGAATGTCGCTTTGGTCACCAACGATCAAGCCTATGACTTGGTCGACACCCACACGCTCCGCGCCCAAGGCTTCCAAGTCGGTGAAGTCCCAGGCGCTTGTTTCTGTTGTAAATTCGACGATCTAATCGATACTGTCGGATCCATGTCTGACCAACAGACGCCTGATATCGTCATCGCCGAACCCGTCGGCAGCTGCACCGACTTGGTCGCGACCGTGATCCAACCGATGCGAGAACTCTTTGGTGATCGCTTTGAACTGGGACCGCTGGTCGTGCTATTGAAACCCAACCACGGCAAAAAGATTTTATCCGAAACACAAGGCAAAGGCTTCTCTCCTAAAGCCGAATACATCTTTCTAAAACAACTCGAAGAAGCCGACTCGATTGCCGTCAACAAGATTGACCGCCTCAACGACGCCGACCAAACCGAACTGATCGAACTTGTCCGGCGGCGTTTCCCGGATGTCAATTGTTTTGGGTTGAGTTCAAAAACTGGCACCGGTTTTGAAGATTTAATTACAGCAGTAGAAGCCGATCCGATCAAACGAAACCAGATGATGGAAATGGACTACGCCACCTATGCTGAAGGTGAAGCCGAACTTGGCTGGTTGAACTGTCAAATCACCGCTGCAGGTGAATCGCGTTTTTCACTGGACGATGTTGTCTTGAAATTAGTTGCACAGATTGGCCAGCGTCTAAGCGACGCCGGTCACGAAGTAGCTCATCTAAAAGTGTTGGGCCAAACGCTTAACGATGCGGCGGTTGCCAACTTGGTCGGATCAGCCGTCGAAGCCGAATTGAGCCTCGCTAGCGAAATCAAACCAACGCAAGCGGATTTGCTGGTCAACGCACGAGTCGCAGTCGATCCGGATCAACTGCGAGAAATTGTTTTGACAGTAACGCAGGAACTAGCAAAACAACTGAACATTGCCTTGACCGTTGGCAACATCCAAAGCTTCCGCCCCAGCAAACCCGAACCGACTCATCGTGCCCAGTAGTACCCACTCGACTAAAGAGCAGTTTAACGACCAACCGGAAGGCGACGGCGTCAGCGCCGGCCTCAACAACACCGTTCACAACCACCTGAACGATAAAAACATCTCAAAACAAATGAACCATTTGCGACCAAATCCGTTTAGTTAAATGTCATTTTAGAAGATTTAATCAAACGACCCCCGCAGGGACCGCGGCGACTACTTTTTCATCATCGACGCTGCATCAGCCACGCATCGATGGAATCATCGCCCCACAAGAAAGTCCCCATGAACAACCGCCTGCTCCACCCACAGACCATCGAGCTTCCCTCTAACCAATTCGAAGCCCCACTTCGCATGGACGTACAAGCTTTTTTGGACTTTAGTTTTTGGATGTCTGAGGAACTGCTGGAGTTAGAAGCTCAACACGCTCCTCAGGCATCCGCCAAACAAATAACCAAAGTTTTACATTGACTAATGTCAAAAGGTCCATGCAACGGATGTCACTAAACTCACCTTCGGCGCCGTGCACTTGACCGCCATGCGGCGGCGGTATGAAGCGGGTCTTAAGACTCGAAATGAGGAAAACCTCGTTCAATTCCTAAACCGTCAATCACCGAAGTGATCCGAGTTGATTGCGTCAATTACTTCCTGCATTTGTTGCCCGAAAATGAATCTACTGTGATTCACGCTAACAACTTGGAAAATTGAGCGACATTCTGTTCTGCGAACCAAACCCGTGAACGGCTACCATTGACCCGCCGGGCGGTAGCCTACGGTTTTTTCAGTGGCCAGAACCGTGAAGCATGGCCCCCACTCGCTCACCTGATAAAGAACCGCCAATACTGGGCTGTTCCACAAAACTCCAAAAGAGCCAAAAAAAAGGCTTGCCAATTATGGCAAGCCCTTTTTTGTATCAATAATCATCAGCTTTAGCTGATCGTTCGTCACATCAAAATACTTGACTAGCGATTGAATTCAATCCGACGACGGCCAAGCTGCTGCTGCAAACGCTGAACGATGCTCGAGTGCATTTGGCTCACGCGGCTTTCGCTCAAGTCGAGCGTCATACCGATTTCTTTCATCGTCAATTCTTCATAATAATAAAGAATGATGATCAAACGCTCGTTGCGATTTAGACCTTTGGTAACCAAACGCATCAAATCGTTTTTGGCAACGCGTCGAGTCGGGTCTTCGCCCTTTTTGTCTTCTAAGATGTCGATTTCACGGACATCTTTGTAGCTGTCGGTTTCGTACCACTTTTTGTTCAAGCTGATCAATCCAACTGCATTGGCGTCGGACATCATTTTTTCGGTTTCTTTAACCGTCAGCTCAAGCGCCGCTGATAACTCAACCACCGTGGGGGCTCGACCAAGCTTGGTCTCTAACTTCCGCGTGGCATTGTTGATCTTGCTGGCCTTTGAACGAACCAGACGCGGAACCCAGTCCATCGTCCGCAACTCATCCAACATCGCACCGCGAATACGCGGCACACAGTAAGTCTCAAACTTGACTCCACGCTCGAGATCGAAAGCGTCGATCGCGTCCATGAGCCCAAAGACGCCTGCTGAAATCAGGTCATCCAGCTCAACTCCATCTGGTAGTCGTTGCCAGATTCGCTCTCCGTTGTATTTGACAAGCGGGAAGTATCGTTCCATCAAACGATTGCGAAGTAATTTGTCCGTACAGTCTGGTTTATATTCGTTCCAGACAGCTTTAATTTCTTCGACGTCTGCTGCACTAGTCGCCATGC
>CAZORR010000064.1:9896-13737 GCA_964582115.1 uncultured Pirellulaceae bacterium | reverse complement strand
CCGTTCGGCGGAGACGATGGCAATGACGCTGGTGCAGGTGATCCATTCGGTGGAGACAATGACAATGACGCTCCCGCTGGCGAAAGTGATCCTTTCGGTGGTGATGATGACCCATTCGGTTAAACGATCCGGCGCGAGGCCCACCGAACGAAAATTCGCTGACTAAGGTTTGTGTTTCTCGTTCGACGTTGGCGAGGAGCGGTCGGACCAAGCTAGGATGAAATCGTTTTGCAATCTTGCTTTTTTAAGCCGCGGATCTTCACGTATGTCGCGCGCTGATAGCGCAAGAGAATGTTATCGCGTGAAGACATTTATTGCATCGATATGACACGGTTAGCTTTGCCCGACGACCGTCCAACGCCTGAGCTCGCCAATCGGCCGTGTCATCTCGCAACTGCCGTGGAGTATGGTTGTAAGGTTTCGCTACTTGAAGCGTCCTTTTGGTGTCGATTGAATATCATGGTCATTGAGAGGGATTCGTCGTGGAAGCGTTGTTCTTTATCGGTTTTATTTTGTTTTTTCTCGCGCTGCAACTATGGATTTTACCAATGCTGGGGCTCGGGTGAGGGAGTGGAGATTGCAACCTCGGTTCGGGGTTGGACGAAGACTCAAAAGCAAACAACGCAATGGCGAGTGCAGACACCGAATCCAGCGATTGACACGAGCCATTTGAATTTCATTGATGCAGTTTGTTGATTTGGGAATCATGGATTTCAAAGAACATTTGAATACTGTTTCCACGCGGCAGCGTAGTCAGTTTTTAGAACGTTGCTTTGGGACTAGCTGTGGTTTTGCCGCCACGTTATTGCTGGCTACACAAGCAGCTCGTCGTGCCTGCGGACAAGAGTTGCCGGGAGATGTCGTCGGCAAACGGCTGTTTGGCCGAATAGAAAAAATCGCCGATGGAGTCTGGCGTTGGTGTCCACTCCGTTTACTGCCGGCGGCAAGGCAGGCGATCTCAGTACTCACAACCACAATGGTCTGATTGTCGGCAAGGAAAAAATCTTTTTGATTGACAAATCGCATCGAAATCCAGCGTTGATCGATTCAAGGCCTCCGAGCGACCGGTTGACGATCGCGGTCGTGTAGCCACAATGGACCGACGAATTTTGTCAATCATTTCCTCAGACCAAACGAATCCATGAGCAAACAAGCTGAAGTAGCTGCCGCTGTCGCAGACCTCGATTTCGCAAATAAAAAATATCAAGTTCACTTGGAAACAAGCGAAGGCGAAATCCAACTAGACCTATTTCCTGAGGTCGCTCCCGAACATTGCAAGAACCTGATCGGGCTCGCCAAAATCGGATTTTACGATGGCCTGATTTTCCACCGAGTTATTTCCGATTTCATGATTCAAGGCGGTTGTCCCAGCGGTACTGGAACCGGTGGACCTGGCTACCAAATTAACGCTGAATTCAATCCAACCTCACACGTCGAAGGCGTGCTGTCGATGGCTCGCTCAGCCGACCCCAATTCTGCTGGTTCTCAATTTTTCATTTGCTTGGCCGACACGCCTCATCTTGATGGGCAATACACCGCCTTTGGCAAAGCAACAGACGCCAGCTTAGATGTGGTTCGCAAAATTGGTGGTACCGCAACAAAGCCTGGCGATCGGCCGGTCGAAGATATGAAAATCGTATCCGCGAAAGTCGTCGAAGCCTAAAAGACTTAACGCCACTATAGAACATGTGCGAAACAAGAGTGCGTTTGGTTCTTGTTTCGCAACGGTTCATTCGGCGACCAACCATCACGTTTTGAGAACAAACCTACTGCGACCGATTTTCAAATGATGAGTCGCGATCGCAATCAAACAAAGCTGACAACATTGCTCATTTTAAAAGGTGATTTCGATGGCCGATGAAACTTCAGGACAAATCGAACAAGTCATGCAAGAAGACCGGAAGTTTCCGCCTTCAGAGTCGTTTTCTTCGCAAGCGATCATTGGTTCCGTAGAGCAGTACGAGGAACTTTATAATCGTGCGAAGGACCACCCCAACGAGTTTTGGGGTGAAATCGCCAGCGAGGAAATGCACTGGTTTGAACCCTACCAGTCAGTGCTAAACGGTAGCGGTAAGGACGTTACTTGGTTTGCCGGGGGCAAGACTAACTTGTCCTACAACTGCTTGGACGCCAACATCGCTGCCGGTAAAGGCGACAAAAACGCGATCATCTGGGAAGGCGAACCTGGAGATACTCGTACCCTCACCTATTCACAATTGCACGCAGATGTCTGCAAGTTCGCCAATGCACTCAAAGGCTTAGGAGTCGGCACTGGCGATGTGGTTTCGATCTACATGCCGATGACCCCTGAACTGGCCATTGCCATGTTGGCCTGCGTTCGCATTGGTGCGATTCACAGCGTGATCTTTGCTGGGTTTTCCGCTGAAGCGATTGCTGATCGAAACAATGATGCCAGTGCAAAGGTTCAATTGACCTCCGATGGTTTGTACCGCCGCGGAAAAATTCTGCCGTTGAAAGAAACAGTCGATCAAGCTCTAGAGAAATCCCCAACGGTAGAACATTGCATTGTCCTAAAACGATGCAACAACGATATTCAAATGAAAGAGGGTCGTGACCATTGGTGGCACGAACTGACTGACGCCGCCAGCGACGATTGCCCCGCAACGCCGCTCGACAGCGAAGCAACCTCCTTTATTCTTTACACCAGTGGTTCGACTGGAAAACCAAAGGGCATTCGCCACACCACCGCTGGCTATAACATCTGGACCAAAAAAACGTTTCAATGGGTATTCGACCATCGTGACGACGATGTCTACTGGTGTACTGCCGATTGTGGCTGGATCACCGGACACAGTTACATCGTTTACGGACCGATGTCCAATGGGGCGACTTGCTTAATGTATGAAGGTGCCCCCAACCATCCGGCAGAAGATCGGTTTTGGGAGTTGGTTGAAAAGTACAAGGTCACGATCTTATATACCGCTCCAACGGCCATTCGAGCGTTCGTAAAATGGGGTGACGAACACGTCGACAAACATGACTTGAGCAGCCTGCGTCTACTGGGAACCGTCGGCGAAGGCATTAATCCTGAAACTTGGATCTGGTACCACGAAAAGATTGGCGGCGGCAAATGCCCGATCGTTGATACTTGGTGGCAGACCGAAACCGGCGGAGTCATGATGAGTCCGCTGCCGGGGGCGATCCCGACGAAGCCTGGAAGCTGCACCAAGCCCTTGCCCGGTATCGTGCCGGTAATCGTTGACGAAAGCCTTAACCCCGTCGATGCGAATCACGGCGGCATGCTGTGTGTTGCTCAGCCTTGGCCGGGGATGCTGCGAGGAATCTGGGGCGACGAAGAACGTTTCGAGCAACAGTACTGGGCGACCTACCCGGGCAACTACCTGACAGGTGACAACGCTAGACTCGACGACGACGGCTACTATTGGATCATGGGCCGTATTGACGACGTGATCAATGTTTCAGGTCACCGGTTGAGCACGATCGAGGTCGAGAGCGCCTTGGTGTCTCATCCTAACGTCGCCGAATGCGCTGCCGTGGGCCGGCCTCACGACATCAAAGGACAAGCCATCGCGGTCTTTGTTACCGTGAAAGATGCCGAAGCCAGCGAAGAGCTGCGGCAGGAACTGCGATTGCATGTACGTAAAGAGATCGGTGCGTTGGCGGTTCCTGACGACATTCGGTTTACTGAAGCCGTACCAAAAACTCGATCGGGCAAAATCATGCGGCGATTGCTGCGGGACATCGCGGCGGGCCGAGAAGCCGCTGGTGATACGAGTACCTTGGAGGACTTCAGCGTACTCGCAAAGCTTCGCGAAAACGATGACTCGTAGGGCGTCGGTTTTGAGCAAAGGCGGCGTTA
>CAZORR010000064.1:0-9796 GCA_964582115.1 uncultured Pirellulaceae bacterium | reverse complement strand
GTAGGGCGTCGGTTTTGAGCAAAGGCGGCGTTAATGAACCTTAAGCGACGACGGGCAAGGAATTACCTCACGGAAAGACGCGAAGGCACAAAGACAATTGTCAGTTCTTTGCGCTTTCGTTCCTTTGCATGAGACCAAACGAATGCCGTGACGAAAGAGACAAACTTCGAGTGAATCGGTTTTCAATCCGATGTCACTTTTTATTGATTAGCAAGTTTAGGGCTGGGATCGCCTGAAACTTCGATGAGTTTTTTACGAAAAGCTTCGCAGAGTTCTTGGAGCACTGGGATGGGCAATTGTTCGGTGCGAGTTTCCGGGCCATGCTGGCAAGCTTTCAGGACCTCATCGACGTGCGGCTTTTCTAGCTGACCTTTGAATGCAGCGACTGCGACAGAACGCATGAACTTACGACGATGAAAAAACATCGCTCGAACAAACGCGTGAAAGAAATCCAAATCCGCGATCGCTTCCCGTTTTTCTGGCCGGTGAACAAGGTGAACAATCGCCGAATCGACTTTAGGTCGCGGCCAAAACACTTTCGGCGACATCACGCGAACGATCTTGGTATCGCAAATGCTCTGCACCCAAACGCTTAACGCTCCATAATCTTTCGAACCAGGCTTAGCGACCAATCGATCGCCCAACTCCTTTTGAATGGTAACGGTCATCGTCGCCGGTACAATTTCGCTACGCAACAAGTTTGAAATAATCGGGGTGGCGACGTTGTAGGGCAGGTTGGCGGCAAGCTTGAATACTCGGCCTGGCACTGCCGCCAAATGTTCTTTGACGGCCGCGACGACTTCCGGCGCAAAGGTGTTTTTGTTTTTCAAACAGTCTTGCTTGAGCATCAATACATTGTCGAACAGCTCAAGCTCTTCCGAAGCCATTTGATGCAAGTACTGATCGATCTCGACCGTAATCACTTGCCCGGCTTGCTGAGCAAAAATACCGGTCAACGAGCCCATGCCGGTTCCTATTTCCAACACGACATCATTACGGTTCAACTGGGCACTGCTTGCGATCATGTTCAACAGGTTCATGTCGATCAAGAAGTTTTGACCGTGCCGTTTGTTGGGGTTTAGGCCAACTTCTGCGAATCGTGTCGACAGATAGGACACCGTTTGTTTGTTAACTTTGGGAGCAGCCGGCTCCATATCGTTGAAATTCATGCTTTGTCTTTAATTTGGCGACCGGCAGGATTAATTCCTACCAGGGCAGGGTGGTCTATTTCTTAAATGATTCGGTGGCGGTCAATTGTTGCTGGACGTACTTGGCCAATAAATCGGTTTCGATGTTAACGGAATCACCACAATTTCGATCTCCGAGCGTCGTTGCGGCCAAGGTGTGCGGGATCAACGCGACGCTAAATCGATCGGCTTGTACTTCGACCAGTGTCAGGCTGATTCCGTCGATCGCAACTGAGCCTTTATTTGCCATTTGCCGGGTCCATTCAGCTGGCAATCGAAACCAAAACTCCGCCCAGTCGCCATCTTCGTTTCGCTCGTCGACGGTCGCTAACGTATCGATGTGCCCCGACACATAGTGACCGCCCATCCGCTGCCCGACCGCCAATGCTCGTTCGAGATTGACTGGAGAACTCGGTTGCAGGTCTCCTAAATTGGTTCGGCTGAGCGTTTCCGTACCGGCTTCGAAGCTTAACTGGTTGCCATCAATCTCGACCACCGTTAGGCAACAACCATTGATTGCAATACTATCGCCTATCGCGGCGTCTGTGTGAACGACGTTGGCGGCGATCGTCACTTTGATCGCATTGCCATTGTTGATCGGATCGATGGAAACGACGCTTCCTTTTTCTTCGACGAGTCCAGTAAACAAAGTGTTTTCTTCCTAAGTGGCGAAAGTCGGCTTCGCAAAACAAACGATCTTAAATAACGTTCAACGCAGCTTTGCGCTGTTTTGGTTTTCCAGTCGCAACGGCGATCAAATCGTAGTCTTGAAATGTAACCACCTCGCAGGGAACAATCTGGCCGACCGCTAATTCTGATTCGGTTTGCGTAACGAACACCAAGCTATCAACGTCCGGCGCATCTCCGTGACCGCGACCGACCCAAGCTCCTGGCTGATCGGGAACAGGGGCGTCAATGATCACATCGATCGTTTTACCGACTTGAGATTCGTTGTAGTCGAACATGATCTGTTGCTGTACCGCCATTAACCGGTCTCGGCGATCATTTTTGGTCGCGTCGTCTAAATGCCCATCAAGCTTGGCTGCTGGCGTGTCGGGTTCGAGTGAATACGTGAACACGCCCATTCGCTCGAAATGATGCCGCTTAACGAATTCGACCAAATTCTGAAACTGCTCCTCCGTTTCACCCGGAAAGCCCGTAATGAATGTTGTTCGCAGCACTAAGTTCGGAATCGCTTTTCGCATGATTGCGATTTGTTTTTCGGTGTCTTCGACGTTGACCCGTCGTGACATCCGGCGAAGCATCGTGTTGTCGCCGTGTTGTAGCGGCATATCGATGTACGGCAAAATCTTGTCCGAATCGGCGATCACTTGCATTAGTTTTTCGTCAATGTACATCGGATAAAAGTACATCAAGCGAATCCAGTCGAAGCCATCGATCTTGTTCAGTTCGGTCAACAACTCAGCCAACCGAGGTTCACCGTATAAGTCTTTGCCGTAGAACGTGGTATCTTGAGCGACGATGATCAGTTCCCGAACGCCGCTGGCAGCCAATTGTTTGGCTTCGGTGATCACTTCTTCCATCGGCTTGGTCGCGTGCTTGCCTCGCATCTTTGGGATGGCACAGAACGTACACAAACGATCACAACCTTCGGAGATTTTCAAATAGGCAAAGTGCTTTGGCGTGATTTGCAAACGGTTTTGATCGGACAACGCTCGAATGGGTGCCGGCTGAAACACGGTACGCTGTTCTGCTTGATCGCCCAACAGACGATCCGCGATCTTGGTGATTTCATCGCGACCGAAAACGCCAATCAACGAATCGATTTCAGGGCGTTCGATCAACAATTCTTCTTTTTGTCGTTCGGCAAGGCAACCTGTTACGATCACGCCTTTGGTTTTACCCGCCTTTTTCAAAGCCAACATCTCGTCAATCGCGCCGAATGACTCCTTACGAGCCTGCTCGATGAACCCGCACGTGTTGACGACCACAAAGTCGCTTTTTTCGGGATCACTGATCAGTTGGTAGCCATCGAGTTTCAACAGTCCCATCATCCGTTCGGAGTCGACGGTGTTTTTTGGGCAGCCTAAACTGATGAAAGAGTAACTGCCTTTAACGTCTTTCGTTTCGGGCAAATTTTGGTAGTCAGTAGACAAAACAATTTCCACGGATGGATTCGAGGTCGATGATTGGGAGCAAACGCCAGCTAGTAGAACACATGTGTGTTGGATCTAGTAACGGATCGTCCAACAATTCGAAGAATTTGCGTCCATCGAAATAGCGGTTGAACGACTTCGATAAGCGGCTTATTACGCATTGCAGGAGCGTAAATTTAGTCGATTATCGTGGTTTCGACGAGGTCCAAATCTGGCCACCTTGTCCTCATTCGCACAGATTTCCTGTGCTGCAGGCCAATTGTCACGGTTTGACCGGCTGGGGGCGCGAAGCCGTCACCAGCTTGTAGTAGTGCCTTTAGGCTTACTTACCGACCTTCGCCGGTAGTAAAAGCCTTCATTTCATCGACTAGCTTCGTTTTTCAATCGGCATGAATTCCCGGCTGTTTGAACCGGTGTAGACTTGTCGAGGCCGACAGATTCGTTTAGTTGGCGAATCGTGCATTTCTCGCCAATGTGCAATCCAACCCGGCAGTCGACCGATAGCGAACAAAACGGTAAACATTTCGATCGGGATCCCCATCGCTCGGTAGATCACGCCTGAGTAGAAATCGACGTTCGGATACAGGTTCCGTTTAACAAAGTATTCGTCTTCCAGTGCGACCTTCTCCAGCCGCTGAGCGATTTCGAAAAGCGGATCATCCAAATCCAGAACATCCAGCAATTCGTCGCATGCCGCCTTAATGATCTTGGCTCGTGGATCAAAGTTCTTGTAGACACGGTGCCCAAAGCCCATTAGGCGGAAGCCGTTTTCCTTGTCTTTCGCCATTTTCACGTATTTGTCAACGTCGCCACCATCAGCTTGAATTTGATGCAGCATGTTCACGACCGCTTCGTTAGCTCCGCCATGTAACGGTCCGCTAAGTGCGCAGATACCGGCCGAAATTGATGCGAACAAGTTTGCGTTCGCCGAACCAACCATCCGAACCGTCGACGTGCTACAGTTTTGCTCATGGT
This sequence comes from uncultured Pirellulaceae bacterium, assembly GCA_964582115.1. GTDB lineage: Bacteria > Planctomycetota > Planctomycetia > Pirellulales > Pirellulaceae > Mariniblastus. The sequence goes on along the minus strand of CAZORR010000064.1, from coordinate 5,517 downwards.
CTGCATGAACGATCAACAACAAGTTCAAGGCTTTTACGAAAACCGGATTCGCCTTGTACTCTTCGCAAGGGTTCGAAAACATCATGTGCAAGAAGTTTTCGCAGTACGACAAATCGTTTTTGGGATAAGAGAACGGCCAGCCGATTGATTTGTTATGGCTGTAGGCAGCGATGGTCGGCAATTTTGCAATCAAACGTCGAACTGAAACTTCGACTTGTTCCGGGTCACTTGGATCGAGTGAATCTTGATAAAACGTCGCCAAAGCACCAACAACCGACGACAAAATTGCCATTGGGTGCGCATCACGTGGAAACCCATTGAAGAACAATCGCATGTCTTCGTGCAAAAGCGTATGCCGGCAGATTGTGTTTCGAAATTCTTCGAGCTGACTTTGGTTCGGAAGTTCGCCATAGATCAACAGGTACGCTACCTCGATAAAATCGCAATTCGCTGCAAGTTCCTCGATTGCGTAACCACGATAACGAAGCACACCCTCTTCGCCGTTGAGGAACGTGATACTACTACGAGTCGAACCGGTGTTCACATAACCTTCGTCGATCGTGATCAGGCCAGTCTGCTTTCGCAGTTGGCTAATATCGATCGCGCGTTCCTTTTCGGAACCTTCAACGACGGGAAACTCTAACTCATGACCGTCACAGGCAAACTTGGCCACTTCTGACATTGATTGGCTTTCTGAAGATACGTTGCTCACGAGACAGCAATCGAACAATTAAGTGTTATCTAAAATTAAAACCGCCAAAATAGCGGTACTCACACGGCGAGAGAAATTTTAACGTCTGGGCAACGTTTGTGAAACAGGCTCAACCGAATTACTGTCGTAGCAACCGAGCAATTGCGGTAGAATTAACATGAGGGCAGCAGCGAACGCCGTACCACGTTTGGCCGGCCACCCGAGGCTGTCCTCCGAAACTGGCTATTTGCTTAGCTTTTGCGTTGTTGGAGCAAGTTTACGAGCGTCAGCCGATCCCAATTTTGGCTCAATGAGCTTCACGGTTGACTTCTTAGAATCGGACGCGTCACCTCGTTTTAAAACCACGCCGGTAATCCGCCAACCGTTGTCCATGACTTCAACGACAGATCCCGTCGGGCCAAGGTAAGGTGCGATCGATTTCGAAAAATCTTTCGGCAACATGGCACCATTGAGCTCTTGTTTGCGAACTGCATCGGCATCGAACTCCTTGCCTTCCAACCGAGCATTCTCTTCGGCTTGCTTGTTGAAAATTCGGTTGATGACTCGGGCCAACATCGTTTGCGACGATGCCATTTCGCCACGTCGCAGCATTTCGTAGTTAGTTTCGAGACCCTTATCAAGTCGTCCAAATTGCCGCCAAGCAACTTTCGTGTCATCGGTTAGTGTTGCTAGGGTGGTTTTGATGCGAACAAAATCCTCGGCAACGGCAGCTTTTGATTTGCGACGAGCAATGATCTTTTTGAGATACTCTTTATTGTTGGAAATTAACAATTCAATGCCAGACTTGTCGCCCGCTTTTCCCGCAACGGTAATGTATCGCTTTTCAAACAGCTCAAAACGTTTTGGCTCTTCCTCTTCCGGATCCTCGTCATCTTCCTCTTCAAAATCATCTTCTAAATCATCAAATTCATCGATCTTCAACCCTTCTTCGGGTTCACGAGTTGAATCAATTTCGATGAATTTATGACCACCAACTTTGATGATGCGAGCATCGGGGTTGGCCCGACTAATGTTATCAAAAATAAATTCTGGTTTGCCTTTAAGCGTCGCACTGACGACGACTCGTTCACTCTTGGGCCCAATCGGTCGTTCCGTCGCTGAAACGACAGTGAAACGGTTCCCCAACTGCGCAACCACACCCTCTAAGTCAAATCGAAGGTTGGGGTCTTGCTTGAGGTCAATCAACAACTGTTTCCATGACCCTGGCTTTGTTTGAGCATCCCAAAAATGCCCAAACGCTTTAAGCGCCTTTTGCATATTCCAATCACCGATCATGACCGACGACGCATCCTCGGGCACCCAGCGCGGAAACGTATGTGGCTGATCCCTGTTGGTATTAAAATCTAACAATTCAAATACTTTTTTCTGGCCAGCATTGAGTCGATCCGCGTAAACAAATGTCCGGTGTAAAACTTCGTGTTCGCCAGTCATAATGCCGATCTGCCCACCAATGCCGCGGAAGGTATCAAAACCTGAACCTGCTAATTTCTTAGCCAAATCATCACGGGGCACTTTACCGATGGCTTCTGAATCGCGAACCCGTTGAGCGAGTTCATGATAGCCAAATGGATCCACGAACCAACGGATCTGCGACTTGAATTCAGACTCGGTCTGATTCATGACCGACATGAAGCTTTTCTGAGCAGCTAGGGTTTCGACAGCTTGAATCCGTTCTGGATGAGTTAGACGCCGAAGCACATCCCTGAACACTGATTCGTTATTGGAAACCAACATCCAACTGGATTTTTTGTCGCCTTTAACATCCACAATCGTCTGAAAGGTTTTTCGTGGCGTACGGAATACCTTTGGTTTGTCCAGCGTATGCTGCGCGTAGATGACCCCTTGGATGGATCCTTCCTTTTTAGTCGCACCTCGTGCAATTAGTTTTTTTGAAAGTCGATCTGACAAATTTTCGGCTTTGTTTCGAGTATTCGAAACATCCATTAAAAACACGACCCCGTGCTCGCCACCTTCTCGTAGTACGCCAGCGAAACAGATCTCGCCGGAGTTTACGCCATCTAACTGATCAATATCCAAATTCAAACGGACGTTCTGTTGGTCAATCCATTCCTTCACTTGACTTTTAATTGAATCAGCAAACGGCTTGAGAACTTTTTTCTTAGCTAGTTCGCCAATCTGGCTGCGCTCAAAACGATCACTCAAATCCGTTGCGTCTGGGATTGAAATCCAAGCCTTCGTTGTTGCTGGAAGTAGATTCTGTGTACGAAGCACGACTGATTTTTGTGCTTCAGCTGCTTTTTTAGCTGGAACAACATCGATCTTTTGAACAGGTGCTGGCTTTACTGGTTTACCAGAATTTGGAACCAGCTTTGTCTGCACTCCTGAAGGCGCAACCAAAACCGGCTTAGCAGCCGGTGGCTTTGTGAGTGTTTCTTGTGCGCACAACTGACCCGACAAAAAAACAATGCAATTGATGGCAGTAAACAAAACGAATGATCGATTGATCACGGACAAGCTCCCATGGGTCAGTAAATGGCTGAGTTGCGGACTCCGGCACTCGCCAGTTTAAAAGTTATCGACTAATCCAACGCTGGTAAAAACACCAAGTTTGCCAACCAGTAAACTTTTACTATCAGTTTCAGCCGTTACATATCGTATCTCATGATCAACGGAAACGTAAAGAGTGCCTTGAGTGTTCGTCGAGTGCCAATAAGCTGGCGATTTTGTGCTGCACGAAACAATAGCGATGAAATCCACCCCGCAAACGGTAAATCGATGCGCAAATCGTTCATTAAATGGCCAGCGACAAGGGCCAGCACGATGGAAACAGTACGACTTTTCGATGCTTGCTGGGGAATTCGGTGCTTGAACGTTCCTGTTCAAACTTTCTAAATCAAGGTGATCAAGAGGAACCGACGGGGATACCGCCCGACAACGTCGTTGCGGCGAAGGAAAGTTGAGCTTTCGGTCACCGGTTTTTGCAAAGGACCATTGGGGATTATTCAAGCCACGCTAGAATGCCCAGTTCGTGATTTTCTGCCGGATATTTCACGCTACAACCAACCGCCATCCATGTGCAATTTAATGCTACCAAACGCGGCTGATTGACTTTCGGTTCCACTCCCCACTGACGAATTAAAATTTATTATGATTGTAAATGTTTTAGCTGAACGTTATGCATCTAACGCGATTAAGTCGATTTGGTCTGCTGAAGGGCGAATTGTTCTAGAGCGAGAACTTTGGATCGCGGTTATGTCGGCTCAGCGCGAACTTGGAATCGACATTCCCGAAGCCGCCATCGAAGCATACCGAGCCGTCAAAAGCGAAGTAAACTTACAGTCAATCATGGACCGGGAGCGAATCACTCGACACGATGTCAAAGCGAGGATCGAGGAGTTCTGCGATTTGGCGGGCCACGAGCACATTCACAAAGGAATGACCTCCCGTGACTTGACCGAGAACGTCGAGCAACTGCAAGTGTTTCGCTCGTTGCTGGAAATCCGAAAAAAAACCGTAGCGACGTTGGCCCGTCTAAAACAACGTGCACAACAGTGGCAGGACCTATTCATTACCGCCCGAACCCACAACGTTGCCGCTCAACCGACAACGTTTGGCAAACGACTGGCGATGTTTGGACAAGAGCTTTTGATTGCACTCGACTCACTTTCGGCTTTAATCGCAACTTATCCAGTGCGCGGCTTAAAAGGTGCTGTGGGTACACAGATGGATCAACTGAGCTTGCTCGATGGTGCCCCAGCCAAAATGGAACAGCTTGAGACCCTAGTCGTGAAGCACTTGGGAATTCCTGGTCGCTTGGACAACGTTGGCCAAGTTTATCCGCGCAGTTTAGACTTGCGAACCGTTGGCGTGTTGCTGGAAATCGCCAGCGGCCCGTCTTCATTGTGCAAAACACTGCGTTTGATGGCCGGCCACGAAACGGCCAGCGAAGGATTTGCCAAAGGCCAAACCGGGTCGAGCGCAATGCCGCATAAAATGAATTCCCGCTCAAGCGAGCGAGTCAACGGTTTTCACACGTTGCTAAAAGGCTACCAAGCGATGGCGGCGGGCTTGGCCGGCGATCAGTGGAACGAAGGCGACGTTTCTTGCTCGGTGGTTCGTCGAGTGATGCTGCCGGATGCCTTCTATGCAATCGACGGGATGTTCGAAACCTTTCTGACGGTTTTAAATCAGATGGACACCTATCCCGCGGTCATCGAAGCGGAGAACGAACATTACCTACCGTTTTTAATGACCACTACCATCATGATGGAAGCCGTTAAAGCAGGCGTCGGCCGCGAGACCGCTCATCATGTAATCAAAGAACACGCCGTGGCAACCGTCAACGATTTGCGTAACGGACAAACCAAAGCCAACGATTTGCTAGATCGATTGGCCAATGACGATCGACTTGGTTTACCCGCAGATCAACTGGCATCGCTACTGGAAACAGGCCGCAGCAACTACGGCGCGGCAGTCAATCAAGTCAACCAATTCGTGGCTCAGGTCGAAGCGATCGAACAAGCATTCCCAGGTGCAGCCAAATACCAGCCCGGTAGTATTTTATAAAAATCGGCTGCCGTTTTCGCCTGTCCCCGTATTCCACATTTCGGCTGAACTAGTCGGCTGACTATTTTGACTCTACGGCCATATATTTATTGGTAGCCCAAACAACCCAGAGAAAAATGGGGCCGCAGGTTAGTTTCAAAAGTGACCATATGTGGGTACTGTCACTACCACCAAGGTAATCGCCAGAAAACCACCGCTTTAAAACAAGTGCAGCAAAGAAAAAAGCTTGTATTTTAAATCAACCGAATCTACTCAAGCGACCCGACGATTTCACTTAC
>CAZORR010000063.1:0-13891 GCA_964582115.1 uncultured Pirellulaceae bacterium | reverse complement strand
TCGTTTGCGGCGGCGCTGCGGAAGGCGGTTAATGCGGCTGGGTTGTTGAAGTACGCGACGTCGCATACGTTTCGACATTCCTTTGCGACTCATCTGTTGCAGGCGGGTACGGATATTAGGGCGGTGCAGGAGTTGTTAGGGCATAGTGATGTGAGTACGACGATGATTTATACGCATGTGTTGTTTGATCCGGATCGGCCAGTGAAGAGTCCGTTGGATTTGTTGATGGTAGAGTGAGGGGCAAGCTGGAAGGGTACGCCACGATGGGGATGCACTTGCTTGCGCGGCGAGCTTGTATTTAAAGGGATCACAAGCTGGAAGCGTATGCCACTTTGCGCCGACGCCTTCCGGATTGTTGTTAAGCTGTTTTTACAGCGGGTCGATCATGGCTTCGTCCATGGCGATGGAGATGCCTTGTTCAAGGAATTTCACGGCTAGCAAGAATCTTGTTTTGCCTTCGCGGCGAATTACTTGGCCTTCGTATCCAGCAAAGGGGCCGCTTTTGACACGCACCGGTTGGCCTGTTTCGAGTCGTGCCTCGGGAGTTAGGCCTTCGCCTTGGGCAATGATGTTGGCGATTCGTTGGAGGTCTTCAATCAACTGCTGAGGATCGGGGACGGGGTTGCATTTCGAGATGCAGTTGGAGGTCATCGCTTGATAGCGATCGGTTTCGTTGGCGAGCATGAAGACGTAGTTTGGAAATAATGGAACGTAGGAAGTTCTCATCCGCCCCGCAGGAGACCGAAAACGTTTTGTGATCACTGGTCCGTAAAAACGAATCTTCTGCGAATACAATTTTCGCATCAGATCTTTTTCTCGCCGCGATAACGTGTAAACCGAATACCAGATCGCTTGGTCGTCATTGAGGTGCTGTGGATCGGTCAGTAAATCTACCGGGTAGATGTCGTTTTCTTTGCCAAGAATTGGCATGCTGTCAGCTCGCTGGTTAGTTGGTTGTTTTGCTGCTTTGTGCTGGTTAATTAGAAGCTTCAATCATGTCCTGTTGAAGTTTCGCTTGGTCGAGCATGTCTAGTTTGGTGTAGGCGGTAACTAGTTTTTGGCGAACTGCGATTTTATTTTTTACCATTGGCAGCGACAGTTCAAGTTCAGCGACAGCGTCTTTGTACTGTTCCAGTTTAAAATAGATTGTGCCAAGGGTGTCGCGATACCGTCCGTCTTTGGGTGAGTATTGAACGGCTTGTTTGGCTAGTTCGAGCGCTCGGTCTAGTTCCGGTGGGTCTTTGTGTATCAATACCCAGGCTAAGTTGTTTAAAACGATGGTGAACTTGGGGGCAATTTTATGAGCCAATTCCAAGTGGACGATCGCTTTTTCTCGTTCTCCATGCTGCCAGAGGATGTTGCTGAGTGCGAAGTGGGCCATTGGGTTGGGTTCGTCATCAGCGATTAATTGGTTTAGTTTGTCGCGTACACGAACAAAGTTATCGCCATCCGAATTGTTTTCATCTGCAAGTTTGATAAGACGTTCGTAAATTGGCACATGATTGGGCACTGCGGCGAGAGCACGAAATAAGTACGAGATTCGCTTTCCCATGCGATTTTGTCCAGATTTTTCGAGATCGTATCGCCTGGTAAAAAATTCCGCATGGGCCATTCGCATGGTACGGTCGGAATTGATTGTCATTCCTTCCACGAGAATTTCTTGGGCATCGTCGAAGCGATTTTGTTGTGATATTGTGTTTGCCAACAGCCAGCGGATTTTGCTGTTGGTCGGGTCTTGCTCGAGAAGTTGCGAAAACTGTTGTTCCGCATTTTGGAGTGTTTCCAATCGGTCTTCGGGGCGATTGAGTTCTGCTTCGTATTTCGCAATGGCGATATAATACGTTGGATCTTCTTGCGCGGCTGCCTGCAGTGCTGCAATCGCTTTGTCGGGGTTGTCCACGGCTCGGTAGTAGATTGCCCAGGCCTGTTGGATCATCGGCGAGTTATCTCGTGAACGCGTCAGGTGTTTTTCCAGTTGTTTTAATGGTAGCGGTGCGTTTTTGTCTTTTCTAGAGAAAGCAATCCTCAATGCTTTGGCGCGATGGGCGAGCGCGAACCCGATTCCATCATCGGGAGCCAGCTCGTCTAGGATTTGCTCGGCCTTATCTGGTTCGCCAGTCTGGGCTAACACAACCATCCACTGCAATTTTTGTGGTTGGGTGAGTTCGTTGTCTTGCATGATGCGAGTGAAATAGGTTTTTGCCTTTTTGAAATCGCCCTGTTGCATTGCCTGTTGTACTTCGTCGGCGTATCGATTGTGGATGTTTTGCCCTCGCCCCATTACTTGCACACCGACGTAGCCTAAAAAACCAAGCATTGCTAACGCAGGGATTACGAATAAGATTTCTCGCAGTCCTGAATTTGCAACGCCGCGAAAGAATCGCACTGGGGCAGTTGCGATCGTGTACGGCAACATCAAGATGCTCCGGCCAACGTGTTTTGCCGCACGCCCTAATTTACTTCCGAACGAAAGGTTGTGATGGCTTTCGTAGTTTTCGTTGGGAACTCCTGATTGATGGAATAAGCCCAAAAAACGCATCGGGAGGAATAGCAGTTGCACTGGGAAAAGTAAAATGGAAATCAACAACTGGCCGAAAGAGCCTAATGAAGATTCAATTTCCGGTTCTTGAATTTCGTCGATGCCGGCAGTGCTGGGAGGGCGCTGGCTGGTAAGGGATTTGAGATGATTTCCAAAAGCGTTGAGCCAGCTCATTGAAGGTACAGGTGTTAGACGTTGGAAGGAGAAGGGCTTTAAAAAATCAATGTCGACTTATCGATCACTGAGGCTCAAGAGCAATAACGCTTTGGCGGGAGGACAGTTAATGTGTATTCCTTGGAAAACCGATTGCCGATTGGAAAGTTGTTATTAACCGCCAAGGATGCGCGAAGTTCGGACGTGCTTGAAATCTAGCGATTCGAAGGACTAGATTGTAACGATTTCCAGCAGAGGCGGAATAAGCCCTGAATCAAAGATACTAGCACTTGCCTGCGATAGTGGCTTTTGCCTTTAATTTTTACTCGAATTGATCGCCAACGGTTGGCTGATTTCCTCGCAAAAAGTCTGCTACGGGCATGTTTTTTTTGCCAGCTGGTTGGACGGCTTCGATTGAAAGCACGCCATCACCGGTTTGCACGAGTAATTTTTCTTTGTCGCAAAAAAATACTTGCCCGGGATTAACGTTTGCCGTTTCTGGCTCGAGAGCGTCTGGAGGTACGACACGGGAGTGGTGCACAATCAATCGTAGAGGTTGTTTTTTATTGGGTGAGTGCCAGTTGGTATAGCTTCCCGGCCACGGTTGGAAGGCTCGAATTTGATTGAAGAGTTGTAATGCTGGGCGTTGCCATTTGAGTAGGCCATCCGATTTTTTTAATCGAGGTGCTTTGGTGGCCAAGGATTGATCTTGGGGTGTTCCGATCGAAGCATCCCCATCCCAGTCTTGCAATAAATTAATTGATTCGATAACCGCGTCGACGCCTAGGTTCGCCAGTTTAGGCTCGATCGATTCAGCTGTGTCTTCGTCGCTGATCGGCAAGGTGCGTTTGGCTAGGCATGGGCCTCCGTCGAGTTTTGCGGTCATGTGGATGATCGTAATGCCTGTCATGGAATCACCATTGTACAGGCACCAATTGATCGGCGCTGCGCCGCGATATTTTGGTAGCAGGGAACCGTGCAGGTTGATGCCACCTTTGGACGCTGATCCTAAGCATTCACGTGAGAGAATTTGACCGTAATCGCAAACGACAAATAGGTCTGCGTTCAGGTTTTTTAGTAACGAGAGCGACTCGGGTGCGTTGGCATCCATCGGGTCGTGAATTACTAGGCCATTGGTTTCGGCTACGTCGCGAGTGGGATTGGCGGCGGATTTGCGACGATTGCCGGCGTCGGCGATCGGCCGAGTAAACAAGGCGCAAACATCGTGGTCGCTGGCTAACAGTGCTTCAAAGGTGGGCACTGCAAAGGGGCCAGTGCCAAACATGACGATTCGCATAGAGTTGTTGGGGGGCAGAAGTAATGGGCGGCGGCGTTAACAGGCGATAGATAGCGTTTGGTGAATCTGTATCAATGACTTCTTCAGGCAAGATTGTTTTAACGGAGAGCGTGGCATTTGGCCGGTCAGGTGGTTCGTTGGGGCAGCTGGACTGTTTTTGGTGTTCGTTTAAGCAGGGGAGAAAAGCCTAAAGGCATTACTACAAACAAGCCACGCAAAAAGTGTCAGCCTTAGCGCTGAGTTTGTCAAACGATGGTTAGCAAAACTTGTCTTCGTATTCTTTCAGTCGAGCGAAGATTGCATCGTCGTCGGGGATGCTGCCTGTCGAGCGTTCATTTTCAAAAATCAATTCAAAGTCGTCCAGTTCGCCAGCGATGGCAGCTTTGGTCGAATCGCTGACTCGATCCACGAACAAGACACCGTCAAGGTGATCGCTTTCATGCTGAATTGCTTTGGCGAGCATGCCGCCAACGGTTGCGTCGATCTCATTGCCATTCAGATCGTAAGCTTGAACGTGAATTTGTTCGGGGCGATTCACGGCCGCATTGAGTCCGACGATGCTCAAGCATCCCTCTTCGAATTCATCGCTTCCTTTCGGGGAGCTGAGGACAGGATTGATGAAAACCATTTCTTCGCCTTCGCCGCGTTTACCGCTTAAGTTCAATATGAATAAACGAAGCGGCAAATCAACTTGGTTGGCGGCGAGACCGATTCCGTTTGCTTCGTACATTGCATCAAACATTTCACTTACGATTTGTATGAGCTCTTCATTAACTCGCTTAAGCGGTTTGCTTTTGTATCGTAAAGTTGGATGAGGGTACTGAATGATTTTCAATGCGAACTCCGGTAAATCAGTTAGTGTTACTTAGTGAACATCAGAGAAGTTCAGAGGGAAATTTTAGGTGCGATACAACAAAGGGAAATCAATTAGCTGCGAAATAACATCGTCACATATCTTGTGTCAAGCAGCGCGGAAATTTTTGGAGAGAATAAAACTCGCATCAAAAAAAATAAACGTAATTTGCTTGACAATCCTTTTTAGGTTGGCAGAATGATGCCCACAACAGCAACGGTTAGTAAGAAGCTAACAATGCTAACCGAGAAATTCAATCGTTGAACTTTACGACGTTTCAGATTGACCTAGCAAATTCGTTTAGTTGACCGTGTTATGGTGGTTTAAGAGTTGTTAAAAGATTCTTTTAGCGGTTTGCTGATTCATCACTTAGGAATAATTTTGGAGTTGAGTTTTAGTATGTCGAACAAAGGAAATCGGCTTCTAAAAGTAGTGTTAACCAGTAATTTATTTGGTCTCGCTTTACGCGAGTTTGACTCATGGGTGTCTAACGACCGAAGGAATGCGACTGTTCAGGCTTATGCTGGGATGGATGATCATCAGGCACCTTTTTCTTACCTCTTGGATGGAAACGACACAGAATACGGAAAAGTATGTGTTTTGGCATGATGCTAATCTGAGGTAAGAGTTTTTGCGGGCGATTCTGCAAACAAAGACGGTATTGGGCAGGACGCCGAATACCGTCTTTTTATGTGTAAATATCCTTGAAATTCGTGGCCACAAGATGCTTTCTGCCACTCATCAAAGAACTAGTACCGCGTTGATCGCATTTGGGTCCAACCAAGGCGATTCGATGCAGGTATTCAGGGCATCGATCGAAGCAATTCGGCAAATCGCAGGCGTATCGGTCGTTGCTTATAGTCGGCCGATTTGGACCGCCCCCGTAACTGGCGGCGGTATCGATCCATCTTCTTCAGAATCACCATTGGTAGGCGATTCGCCGGATGGCGATCTACCGTATTTAAATGCAGTGATTCGAATCGAAACCACGCTGACCCCCAGTGACTTACACTTGCAAACATCAGCCATTGAACATCAGTTCGGTCGAGTTCGTTTGGGACGTTGGCAAGCTCGAACCATCGACTTGGACGTCTTGCTGTTGGGAGACCACGTGACCAATACTCGCTCACTGACTTTGCCGCATCCAAGGATGTCTTTTCGCCGTTTTGTGCTTGAGCCCGCTGCTGAAATCGCAGCAGAATTGATGCATCCAGTCGCTAAATGTTCTGTCGCGGAGTTACTTACGCGGATCAACAGCCCATGCAAATCGATGGCATTGGTGTGTTCAGAAGCAGAGTTGCAATTAAAGACGCTCGATTCGCTTGCACGCGAGCTGTCAAGAATTAGTCCTCAGTGGAAATTTATAAAAGTTTTTTCTGTGGAAAAATTTTTTCAATTTGAACCAGATCTGACGATGGTTGCGTTGTTTGACTATCAGCCTTCAGGTGACGGTGACGTGTTGTGGCGTGAACTTAAAGAACATGCCCTGCGGTTTGCGGGGCCATCGCTTCGGCTGGAAAATTCGCCCGCTGCCCGAGGTTCGTTGAAAGAACTCGTGGCTGCCCTCCAAACGATTGGTTGAATTGATAAAGCAGTCCGCTAGCAGCGAGTGTGACCGTTAATCGGCCGGGTCGTTCGTTGCGTCCGCAGAACCGTTTCTAGTATCAACCTGATGGTAACGGGCAAGAGTGCCCACTCTACGGAGGTGCCCGTCGATCCCTCGCCTCGAAGGGGTTTAGCGAGTTCACTGCGGCGAGATTAGCCTAAGGCATTACTGCGAACACACCACGTAAAAAATAACCGGCATCGGCGGCTAACTCAAATTTGCAAACCTATCGGTGGGTTGATCCGAACTGGATTTTTCATGGATTTGGTGTGATCAGAAACGCAACCAGTGAAAGGCAAAGCCGACGGTTAGGCAGTCCAAAGCGGTTGCAGAGCACTGTTTCGGAGCTCGCAATCGGTATTTGCGGTGATTCGGCGGATTATTTTGGCCCGCGACACGAATTGAGTCGAATTCAGGCCTATGACATGGTTGCAGTTTTTGGCATAATCCCGCCTTTTAACGCTGTTGTTCGCGCTTGAAACGATCGCAGACGCCTAATTCTTTGGCTCTTGCAACGAAATAACCAAGCGGCTTTGGCCAGCGGAACGAAATTCGCAGCCGCACGACTCAATTCATCTGACTATCCGGAGTGTTCCGGTGAGTTTTGGCTAACTGTTTGGAGCCAAACGTTTGAGTGAGCGTCCCTTGGCAGATATTAAAGGAGACATATTGATGTTTAAGATTTTGAATACCCGTGGATTGGGTGTTGGCGGAAAACAAAACGAGCTAATCGAACTGGCTCTCACGTTTGGTTTCAATGGTGTTGAAGTCGACATGGCTGACTTGGTGGGCCGTCACGACGCAATGGGCAAAGAGTTTGCTTGTCAGTTTTTGAAAGCCGCCAAAAGCCCTGCTTCAGAAAGCGATACCGCCAGCGGTGGAAAGCACCTTACGATCGGTACTTTCAAATTGCCGATTGATCTTAGTGGTACCGACGAACAGTACGCGACTTCAATCGCGAAGAACGAAACCGTCATCGACTTGGCTTCTGAGCTCGGTGCCGAGCGATGTTACGTCGAAATCGCTCCAAATTGCGAACACTTCTCATTCCAAGAGTGTTTCGAAAAGCATCAGACTCGCTTGCAAGCGTTGTCTGAGCAGTTTGCTGCCAGCGGTATTAAGCTTGGTTTGTCGCTGCAAACCTCGAAAGCAGAACCGGCAGACGGAACTTTCAAGTTCATTCAAACTGCCGAAGAACTTTTGACTCTGGTTAAAACTGTCGGTCAGCCCAACGTTGGTGTTTGCGTGGATACCTGGGAATGGGCACTCGGCGGTGGCACCGCTGACCAACTCGACTTTGCCAAGGTAACTGAGATTCGTTTTGCAGATGTGTCTGCGGATGCGAATAAAGAAGAAATCAAACAGAGCGACCGGACATCACTGCCCGGTGACGTAGCTGATTCCTTTAGCTTTAAAGTTGCTAAAGCTGCCGTTGCCAGCGGACTTCCATTGGCGATTTCCGCTTCAACCGACTTATCAACTTACGCGGGGGATACTCGTGACAACGTCGTAAAAGCGATTAGCCAGCACTTGGATTGGTTCGCTGAAGGTTTGGATCCTGCGGTAACAATCGCAGCGGCGGCAGCTGCAGCCGCTGCCGAAGAAGGCGAGGAAGGCGAAGAAGCAACAGCAGAAGAGGCTGCTGCACCTGCTAAGGCGGCCACTCCTGCCACTGCTTAATCGCAGAAGCCAATCTAGAGTATATTCATAGAGCCCTGATCGATTAAAATCGTCAGGGCTTTTTGAGTTGATAGCTGCACTTACAACCACGCTTCAGTTTTTGCGGGATCGGTTTGGGGGCTTATCAGCGGCTTCTAAATAAAGACATTCGACTTCAACCCAAAATTTATAATGTCCCAGCTAAACAAATTCAGCAGTCGCATTACCCAACCTAAAAACCAAGGCGCCTCCCAAGCGATGCTCTACGGTACGGGAATGACATCCGAGGACATGAACAAGGCTCAAGTTGGAATCGGTAGTGTTTGGTACGAAGGCAACACATGCAACATGCACTTGGACAAGCTCGCTTTGGAGGTCAAAAAAGGCGTTGTCGAAGCTGGTTTGGTGGGCATGCGTTTTAACACCATTGGCGTTAGCGACGGAATTTCGATGGGCACGTCTGGGATGAGCTTTTCGCTTCAGTCGCGTGACTTGATCGCCGACTCGATCGAAACCATCATGAGTGCTCAGTGGTACGACGCCTGCGTTGCGCTACCGGGTTGCGATAAGAACATGCCCGGTTGCTTGATTGCGATGGGGCGATTGAATCGGCCGAGCCTGATGGTTTATGGTGGTACGATTCGCGCTGGCAGCCACGCAGGTTGTAAGCTGGACATCGTTTCTGCGTTTCAATGTTACGGCGAACACCTCGCAGGAAAAATTGACGAAGAAACTCGTTGCAGCATTTTGAAGAAATCGATTCCCGGTGCTGGTGCTTGCGGTGGTATGTACACCGCCAACACGATGGCCAGTGCGATTGAAGCATTAGGCATGGCGCTTCCGTTCAGTGCTTCGATTCCAGCCGAGGACCCTGATAAAATTGACGAATGCCATCGTGCCGGCGCGGCGATTTTGCGACTGTTGGAAATGGACTTAAAGCCCCGTGATATCATGACTCGCGCCGCCTTTGAAAACGCATTGGTGGTTATCATCGCTTTGGGCGGTTCCACTAACGCAGTGCTGCACTTAATCGCGATGGCTCGTAGCGTTGATGTGCCTTTGACGATCGACGATATCCAATCGGTTAGTGATCGTATTCCGTTGTTGGCCGACCTTAAGCCAAGCGGGAAGTATGTCCAAGAAGATTTGCATGCGATCGGTGGCACGCCCGCGGTCATGAAGTTTTTGCTGGGCGAGGGTTTGCTGGATGGCAGTTGCATGACCGTCACCGGCAAGACGCTCGCTGAAAACTTAGCTGACGTGCCGGATTTTGCTGCCGACCAAGACATCATTCGGCCGTTGGACAACCCAATCAAGTCATCGGGGCACATTCAAATTCTTAAAGGCAACCTTGCGCCTGACGGAGCCGTTGCAAAGATCACCGGCAAGGAGGGAAATCGATTTGAAGGCGTCGCAAACGTTTTCGATTGCGAAGAGGACATGCTGGCTGCTTTGGAGCAAAACCAAATCAATAAAGGGGACGTTGTGATTATTCGCTACGAAGGCCCCAAAGGTGGTCCCGGCATGCCTGAGATGCTGACACCAACATCCGCCATCATGGGCGCGGGACTGGGGGCCGATGTTGCATTGATGACCGATGGTCGATTTTCAGGCGGTTCGCATGGTTTTATCGTGGGGCATGTAACGCCCGAAGCACAGGTTGGCGGGCCGATCGCGTTGGTTGAAAACGGCGACAAGATCATGATCGACTCGGATAAAAACCTGATCCAAATGGATGTTTCGGACGACGAACTTGCCAAGCGTAAAGCCAATTGGCAAGCGCCGCCGTTAAAAGTTACACGAGGTACGTTGTACAAGTATATTAAAAACGTGAAGTCGGCCTCGGAGGGCTGCGTGACCGACGAATAATCAGTCGCCGTCATCGCTGGGCCTCGCCAGAGTTCAGGCCTGACGTGACGACGCCCCGAAGTCTGGCAATATTGGCTCCAACATGCAGTTAAAGGGAGCGGCCTGAGCCGCAGTAGTAATATGCTCGAATTGATCGCTCAAGGACCGACGCTTAACTATCGCTGGCGGCGTACTTTGCCCGGCGCGACCGTTGAACTTGGTCGATCAACCGAGACGTATCGAGTGCCGTGGGACAACCAGGTTTCTCGTCGGCATGCGCAGCTTACGGCCAGTGAGCATAAGCTGCATGTCAAAATTTTTGCAGAAGCAGCTAACCCGATTTTTTTTAACGGTCGCGAGGTCAGTGATTTCTACGTGCGGCCGGGGGAGCACTTTGTGATCGGTAATACGTCGTTCATGGTAGCTGCGGATCAAGCGTTTGGTTCGCTCACGGCTCCTGATCCTGTCCGGCAGCAAACGTTTTCTGCTGACTTTCTGGAACAAGTTCAATATAGCGACGCCGACCGGAGAATCAGTGTTTTAAATCGACTGCCCGAAGTCATTGCGGCAGCCAACAATTCCGACGATTTACTGATCGGAATGGTCAATACGCTGATGGCCGGGATTTCTGCTGCGACGACCATCGGCGTGGTGCAATTAGACAGCGATCCGCTGTCGACTGGTGCGCAGGTTGTCGATGAAGGTCGATTGCGAGTGATCCATTGGGATCGACGTGGTCTGGCGCGTGGTGATTTTCAGCCGAGCGAAAAGCTTGTCGCGCAAGCGGTCCAGTTGAAGCAGTCGGTACTAAATGTTTGGCAAAGCGACGTTGATAACGCCGCCAACTATACCTTTGATTATGAAAATGACTGGGCGTTTACTTGCCCCATCGAAACCGAAGCGACTCCTGGTTGGGCGGTTTATGTTGCTGGGAGTAGTCGTTTGGGGGAAACACCGGAGCAGATTCAAGAAGGCGCGTTTGAGGGGGACATCAAGTTTTGCGAGCTAGTCGGCGCCACGTTGAAGAACTTGTTGCGAGTTCAGCAGTTGGAACGGCAGCAAGCGAGCTTGCGGACCTTCTTTTCGCCAGTAGTTGTTGACGCGTTGCGTGGCAGCAACCCCGAAACGGTTTTGCAACCTCGTCAATGTGAGGTTTCCGTGTTGTTTTGTGACTTGCGGGGCTTCAGCCAAAAATCCGAACAGATGGCCGACGACTTGTTTGGGTTACTGACGCGGGTCAGTGAATCGCTGGGGGTGACGACCCGAGTGATCTTGGACACGGGTGGCGTAATTGGCGATTTCCATGGCGACGCGGTGATGGGTTTTTGGGGGTGGCCGCTTGAAGATCGCTCGCCGACTGAAACCGCAAGGGCAGCTGTTCTGGCTGCGATTCAGATTCAAACCGAGTTTTCGCAATTGGGTTGTCAGCAATCGTTGGCCAATGAGTTCACGATGGGGATTGGTATCGCGACCGGAACCGCTGTTGCTGGAAAGATTGGCACGCGAGACCAAGTCAAAGTAACCGCGTTTGGGCCGGTCGTGAATCTAGCGGCTCGGCTGGAGGGAATGACTCGGCGGTTAAGCACGTGTATTTTGGTTGACGAAAATACCAAAACATTGCTTGATCGTTCGAACGCTCAGGCGGCCGGCCAAACGAATCCGGTGCACCGTCGGATGGGGAATTTCCAGCCATTTGGGATGACTACGCCCGTGCAACTTTATCAGATCCTAAGCGATCACGGACCAGCCACTCAGCAACGGGTCGCTTATGACCAAGCGTTGGAGCTATTTGAGAGTGGAGAAATCGAGCGAGCGATTGCCGGGCTAACGCTGGCAAATGAGGCGACGAGCAGCGATTCGTCCGGGTCGGCCAATGAGTTTCTACTTGAATTTTTAAAGCAGACCCAAGCTACTGGTACGGCTGATGGAGTTATCCGAATGTGGGCTAAGTAGCGACTTTGTATGGGTGATATCAAAGTGTGAGATTTCAATAACTAGAGCTTTCGAATTGCTGGACCACTGCTGAATCGGTTACAATCGCAAATCTTAATCACCATTCAAAGCCTTTCATGAATTTGATTCAACCGAAACATGGCAAAAAACAAAAGCTCTAAAAATAAATTGGCCGGCAAGCAAGCTGACGATTTTGAATTTAAGTCTAAGGTCACTGGGCCGATTGCCGAGATGCCTCATCTAGAGCGTTCGCTGTTAATGGCAGAAATCTCAATGATGTCCTATCTGGATATCCAGCAGTGCAACATTGCTGCGGGACGTATGGGGTTTTCACAGGGTAAATTTTTTGATCGCAGCGGGTCGCAGGCTTATTGGTTCCAAAGTGACGATGATAGTGTGGTTGTATTTCGAGGAACCGAAGCCGACGATTGGAACGACATTAAAGCCGATGCCAACGCTATCGCGGCTTTGGCGGAAACCGTCGGTAAAGTTCACAGCGGATTCAAAGGTGAGGTCGACGAAATTTGGCCGTTGATTGAAAAGGAGCTCGAAGCAAACACCAAGCCATTGTGGTTTTGTGGCCACTCGTTAGGTGGTGCGTTGGCAACCATTTGCGGTGGCCGTTGCGTTTTGTCTTATTTGAAAATGGAACCCGCTGGCGTGTACACGTTCGGAAGTCCACGAGTTGGCTGCCGGCGTTATGTCAACCATGTTCCGTTAACGCATTATCGTTGGGTCAACAACAACGATATCGTGACTCGAGTTCCGCCTGTTTTGTTGGGCTATCGTCATTCGGGGACCGAACAGTATCTCGACCACAACGGACAGCTTCGCGACATCAAGGGCTGGCGCAGGACGGGCGATAAGCTCAAAGGTTTCTTCAAAGAGCTGATGAAGTTTCGTATTGATCATTTGGGAGATCATGGGATCGATGACTACATCGACCGAATTTTTGATCTGGTTCGCGATCAGCGAAAGCAAGCGAAGGAAAACGCGTAGCTCGCTTAAAAGAAAAAGTACGTTCAAGGAAAGCGTACGTAGCTTGCGGCATCTTTAATGGGTGGCCTGAACTCTGGCGAGCTTGTCGCCTTATTCAGATTAAAAATAATAACGTGAGCCGTTTTGGCGTTAGCCACGGTTTTTTGGCAACGAAACCGTGGCTAACGCCAAAACGTCTAATAAAACGACAGCCTCTGGCGAGCCCAGTTACGACGTTGCCACCACAAAAATCGCCAAGTTCAACACAGCGGCAGGAAACCAACCTACATCCCACTTCGACGATCATCACTCCGACTCAAGATTAAAGTTGAATTTGTTATCGCCAGAGGCTGTCACGTTGGCTTCAAGGATGGATTTACGATTGTACTTTGCAGGCAACGTCTCTACTTCGCGTTCTTTGACGGTCTTCCTTTTTGAAATTAAAACTTTGTATTTGCCGGCAATCGCACCCTTGTCGCGAACCGTGTAGACCAGCGAATAGGCCCCCGTTTCATCAGTCTTTCCAACCGAGTTTCGGCGGCCACCTTCAGCAGGCGCAAAGATGACCTTCACGCCCGCGAGCGGTTTTTCGTCCATTGTGACGATCCCCGACACTGGTTGAGTCTGCGTCGCACCGCATCCGCAGACGAAAACCAATGCCAAAACCACAACATGAGTTACTCGAGAGTAGCGTAGCAAGCTATCCATTAAAATGCACCTACGACTTGCCCATCATTTCGTACGATCAACTGCACAAAGATCCCATCTGGCTGGTCATTGCTTGTCCCCGTTTCAATTGTATCGGCAATGAACCGAACACTGCCATCACACAAACCGAAGATAGATCCACCCGTATGGCGGCTAGAAAACGTTTCCGGCGAGAAGTCGCCAAGGATACCATTCTCGTGTGCCTGATTAAACCCTCTCTCGAAATCTCCTCGCCGAAGAATACTGCGTCGGGCCTGACCATGGTTAAAATTGCCATCGAACGTAGGAGTCCCAATC
>CAZORR010000062.1:0-13926 GCA_964582115.1 uncultured Pirellulaceae bacterium | reverse complement strand
TTAAAAGTACGGCAGCACATACACGACATACACGACTGCCAATATGATCTGTACTATTGCGTACGGAACGGCGGCTTTGACAAACCCGATGAACGACATCGGTACTTTATGCTTGTGCATGATCGTGACTGCCACCAAGGTTGAAGCGGAACCGATCGGAGTCAGGTTCCCACCAAGGTTGGCACCGAAAATTACAGACCACCACAGTGTCGAATCGTTGGGCGTTCCCAAGTCATGCAAGATACTACCGAACATTGCTGCCAAAGGAATGTTGTCCGTCACGCTACTGAATACGGCAGACCCTAGCAACAACGCCGTGGAATCCATTTGGTTGGCTGGCACGGCGGTGAAGTCTTTCAATACCATTTGCAATCCGTTGCCGATCGCATGCAATACCATCGCATGTTCCATCACGTAAATCACAACAAACAAAGCCGCGAAAAAGCCCAGCAGGTCCCAGTCGACGGCGCTATAAAATTGGTTCACGTCTGATTTGTATCGCCACAGCATGATCACCGCGAACGCCATCGCGACGAAACCCATGCCCAAACTGCTAATCCCCGGCAGCACTGACGTGGTTGCGATTGTCAAAATAAACAGCACCAACATCGCGGCAGCAAACTTGAAAAACCCCCAGCTCTGAACGCCATCGTTTTCGTCAAAGCTGGCCACTAATCGCTGAGCCTCTTGTTTTTCTTCGTCTGTTTTTAGTCGTTTGATTTTGAACAACATCGAACCTAAAAACAGAGTGATCAACGTCGCCACAAAAACAAACGGAGCCGACTTGATAAAGAACGTCACGAAACTGATTTCAGCAACGGTACCCACAATAATGTTTGGCACGCTGGAAATTAGCGTTAGGAGTCCGCCGATGTTCGTCAACAAACCTTCGATCAACAGGAAACCCAGCAACTGCTCACGTCGACCAAGTTTGTCCAGTGATACGACGGTCAGCGAACCGATGATAATCATCGCGGTAACGTTATTTAGCACCGCAGAAAATACGACCGTCATGATGCCGTAAAAAAACAACAGCAACAACGGATCGCCGCGCGAAGCTTTGGTTACCTTGATTGCAATCCAAGAAAACAAACCTGATTTACTGGTGATGTCCACAAACAGGCTCGACCCCAAAATAATCGCGATCACCGACCAATCGATTCCCGGGATATAAACGGGGGTGCTCAGTCGATGCCCATCCACGTGCAACGCATGATGGGCCTGATGTTTGCCGTTGTCATTGTGGGTGTCGCCGCCATCATGTTCATGATCGGCTCCGTCATGGCCTTCGCCTTTGCTGTCAGTGTCCGATCCAGCGGCCACGATTTCCAAATGCTCTGTCGTTTCCACAGAGTGATTGTCCAGATTTTCAATCTCTACTGGACAAGAAAAATCAATGCTTAACTCGCCAGTCGGGACATTGACTTCGTGTGACCCGACGACGATCTCTTCGAAGCTTAAGATGCCACACAACGTTCCCGCCAACAAGCAAACCACCGCAAACGATCCAGCGATGATCGACTTTTTCGCATGGATTTTTTCTTCCAACGCCAAACAAGCGATCAATCCGACGAGCAACAGCGAAAACAGCAACGTCACCGGCCAGTCGACACCGTGCGTACTTGCCAGTAGGGCAGGGTTTAGAAATATCTCAAATGGATTGCTAGTCATAAAAATCAGTTGAAGCCAAGGTACTTATTCAATCAAAGCGTGGAGTGATCTTTTTCAAGATCTAGATCAACAGCATCGGCCGGTCTCGCATCTCCACCGCCAATGGATAGGCCAGCCCGTGCATGGCGAGCTGATCATCGTCTTTGGTATGCAAAACCAACAGGTCGATTTCGTGTTGTTCGATTAGCTTTTGGTGGTCTTTGAGTAAATGGCCGCAGGTCACGATTGCTTCGACCTTCACTTGGGTTTGCTGTTCAAGCACGACTCGGCATGTTTCAATGTAGTCGCGTGGTTCTGACAGTAAACGACTAACAATGGCGTCGCGAGCGATGTTGGAATCGATTTCGGCAATTTTGTCGATCACACTCAAAAACCGTTCAAAGACAACTTGGTCTTCAACATGCGTTAGAAACAGTTTTCCGTCCTCGCGAACCAAACTCGCCGCGACGTTGACCAAACGATGGTCGCCGGCCAAGTGGTCGGTGATCGCCATGACTTTGGCCGTGCCAGTACGCGCCAGTTCGGCAGCTTCAAACTCGGTCTGCATCTCCAGTCGCGGCATCAACAAAATCGGCGTTGTCGTGGCTTGAGTCAGCACATCGACATAGACGCCCAAACTATACGGATGCTCGTTGGCGGGGATGTGTAGATTTCGGTAAGTGCAAATCAAATCCGGACGAAAGTCATTGATTTGTTCCAGCAATTGCGGCACGCTGGAAAACTGTTTTCCGTCGATCAGCTTCCAAGTTGGAGCTTCTTGTTCCGTAAATTCGCCCAAGAACGTTTTGACTTCATCGCAAAACGGTTGGCTGGCGGATTCATCTAAATCGGTCACGACCATCACACGTTCGAATTTGACCGCAGCGGGCTCAAACGACTCTTTAGACGCCGCTCGAAAAATACTCTCAAACTGATCAATCTTGGGCATGCGAATACTCGGTAGTCGGAGGGGGCTTTGATCGACTGAGTGTAACGACAACGGATTTTCAAGTCGAGGTCTTCTGGTCAGGGCGAATCACTGCTTTCCTCTCTTTCCGGTTGGGAGACTTTGGATAACCAGACGACATCTGATAAAATAGATTGCCTATTAGATGTCATATCGATGCCACACAATTTGCGAACCAATCGAATGAACCGAACTCATTATCACCCGTTAGTATTCTTTTTGTTCGCGCTTGGTCTTTGTTGCTTTTTTCCGCTTCTCGCTGTTGCTCAATCACCAACGTCTACCAACAACACAATCAAAATCAGTGAAGCCGTTGACGGAAAGTTGAGTGTGTCCATCAACGGTGATCACTTCACAACTTACGACTTCACGTCTCATGCGAAGCCTGTTTTCTACCCGGTCTTGGGGCCGCAGCAACTACCGATGACGCGTGGATTTCCTTTGGAGCCAGCCACCACGGAACAGAAAGACCACCCACACCAAAAATCAATCTGGACCGGGCACATCATCAACGGTGTCGATTTCTGGACAGAAAAAGGAGGTTCCGTTCAGCATCAAGAGTTCTTGACCAAAACCGACTCAAGTTTTACCGTCCGCAATCATTGGGTGCAAAAAGGCAAACAAGAACCGATGCTGTCCGACGAAACGACTTACCGATTCGGCGGCGACCCAACCAAAACGTACCGTTGGCTGGATGCGGAAATCAAATTGATTGCCTCTCACGGCGACTTTACGCTTAACGATACGAAAGAAGGCCTGTTCGCCATTCGGACCCACCCTGCCCTGCGGCTAAAGCCTTTCAAGAAAGCCAGACCGAAGTTGCAATTCGAATCGCACCCCGAAGCAATCAACAGCGAGGGCGTTTCTGGAAAATCGATCTGGGGCCAAAAAGCCAAATGGGTTGCGTATGCGGGGGCGATACGCCGCGATTCAGAGACCGTCGAAACCCGAAGTGTTTATTTCTTTGACCACCCGAACAACTTTGGACATCCAACGACTTGGCAAGCAAGGGAGTATGGTTTGGTGGCGGCCAACCCGTTTGGTTTGCACTATTTTCAAGACAAGCCAAAAGGGTTTGGCTCGCACACGATCAAAAATGGCGAATCGATTACCCTTCGTTACCGCGTTGTTTTTCATTCGTCGGTCGAGAAATCTAGCAAGTCAGACGTTAAGTTGAAGTCAGAAATGATCGACGCGATGTTCGAACGTTTCGCCAGTCCGAAATTGACAGCTACAAGCGGGAGTTGAACAGGCGGTTCGGTTTTTGTCGGCTGGAGGTGATCTTAAACCTGGCCATTAAACGCAGTTAATGAAACTGTCGAGTACGCTCAGTATCCCTGAAGACGAATGCATAGCGTTGATCGATGAGGTTAGTAGAATTGAGTAGCCAGCAACGAAAAAAGTTGCATGTCGTCTGTGCACGGGTTACTGACCGGTGACGACGGTTAACCGTCTTTAACGAATCAGGTGCTAGAACGGGTAGGCGGTAATAACCTGATTGCCGTTGGCGAGAACCAATTTGATTTTGGACAGTTTGGGTTTGCCGGCGCGATTGCCGCTTTTTCCGCCTCGGTATCCAATTCGGCGGTTCATGTTGATCACGTAAGCGGTTTTGTACTCTTCGCCCGCGCGAGGTTTGTCCTTGGTGACTTGCCGGCTGTTGCTCTGAATCATTTTGTAAGCCTCGTCAAGCAAACGAAATACGTCGTCTCCATCGGCGTCGAACACACCGTGGTTGCCGGGTCGATCGGGCTGGTCGTCGGCATGTCGTAAGACATGTTCGGTTCGATGTTCGCCGCTTCTGGATGAATTGTAAATCAAACCAGCGGGAGATACCTTTTTGCCTCGCTGGCCGTCTTGCAGGTACGGTTTGTTCGAAGATGTTTTGTCAGAGGCGGGCTTTGTGGAGCCTTGGGGCGGTTTGAACTTAAGGTCCGGTTGACTGTTGACTTTATTGGAGTCTCTTAGTGCACCATCTAAATCGATATCCTCGGGCGAATCGAGTTGCGCGGTACCACCACTTTGTGCTGTGTTTTGGTTGGCCGCATCTTTTCGTGAGTTGATGTACTGAAAGGCGGAAACACCTAGCACGATTGCGATGATCGAAATTTGTTTCCAGTTGATGCTGCTGCGAGGAGATTTCGATTGAATGTTCATGGTGACAGTGTTTTGAATGGGTGCCGGAAAGAGTCGACGTGAAGCAGCGGTCGGTCAGGTGCCGTCGTTGCTGTGATTGTAACGAAAAACCAATTGGCTGTCTTCAACACTGATTTCAGTCGATTTCAGTCGGACGCTATGCGAGGAGGACTGTGTCTGGGTGGGCAAAGACGTTACCTGATTTGGTGTCTTCGTCGTTAATCAAGTGTACGAGGCAGTTTTTGAGATCAGGGCTAACCGAGCACCCCGTAAAACCCGCATTTGTGTAACCATTAACTCCAGATGTTCGCACATTTTTGACTCTAGTTCAGGGCAATGCCAGATTTTCTGACCTACCTTTTAAAGCCTTGTATTGCCTTTTGGATGTCGGGCATGAGTCGTAGTTGTAACTCTGCATTTTAAAGGGTATTAGCCTAAAGGTTGTAGGACCATGCTTTAAACGCCAATCCCTTCTCTTTCCCATCTAAAATCCCACCTCCGTTCTAAAATCCCACCTTCATTCTGAGACGGTAATTAACAATGCTAAACTTAAAAAACAATCCAGACGAAGCGTCACACCTAGACAGTATTCTAGCGCAAGTGATGGAAGACGAAAAACGATTCCCGAGTGAAAAAAGAAGCGAGCACCGAGACCTGCTGTTTGTGCCAGTTAAGGTCAGCCAAGACAAGTTAGACTTCTCGCTAAGTGGGTATACGCGAGATATCTCAAGTCGCGGTATTTGCTTGATCATGCCACAGCCATATCGAACTGGTACAGTGGCAACGATCCAGTTGTCCGGAAGCAACACGCAGGAAACGAGCGCTGCTCAGTGCCACTGGAGTTCAAAGTTTGGAAGTGCTTATTGGGCTTCAGGGTGGAGCCTAAGTGAAACGTGGCCAGTAGGACGTTTGCTGAAGGAAGACCGATTTGTTGAACCTGACCAACGAAATACGGACCGTTGGAGAGCAGCACTTCCGGTCAATATATGTATTCCGGGGCAGAAGTTTCACGTCTCAGGTTTCAGCCGTAATCTATCTCGCGGTGGAATCTGCTTAATGAGTAAAGTCGCAACGACTCCTGGGCAAATCGCTGACTTGGAAATCAAACGAGTCAACGGCGAATCATATTGTATTGAAAGCCATTGCGCGTGGGCAAAGCAATACGACGAAGAAACCTGGGTGAGCGGTTGGAAGTTCAACACGGAAGAAATTTCAGCTTCTTAAGTTCAGTCTTTAATTGACGGCTCTGCGATAAACGGAGTACACGTCATTCTCAATTCGTTCAACCTGTTGGAGTTGTAACACTTTGGCACCGTCCATCAAAGGTGTCTCGGCACCTCCAACAGGTGGTAGTGCGTTTTTACCGCCGAGCAACTTCGCGCCTGTGAACAAGTGAATTTCGTCGATCTGGGCAATGTCGTTAAGTGCTCCGAGGATTTGGCTGCCGCCTTCGACCATCACGTTGGTCATACCGTTATCGGCCAAGTGTTTAAGGAGTCCGAGCACTCGATCGTTGGGTGTTTGGCCGAGATCGCTTTGCCAGATTTCACAGCCGCTTTTCCGTAACGCTGCGATTTTGTCCGTTTGAGTTTTTGCTTGATCACCGTCGACTGCGATCAGTGTCGGAAACTCGTTGGCAGTGCGGACCACTTTTGATTCCAACGGGATACGAACCCCCGAATCAACGACGACTCGTGTCACTGTTCGCTTGCCAGACGGTCGTGGGTTCAGCATTGGGTCGTCGGCCAGCGCGGTGCCGATTCCAACCATCACAGCGTCGACTCGGCGCCGCAGGTCATGAACTCGTTTGCGTGACTTTTCGTTGGAGATCCATTTGCTGTCACCGCTGGCAGTCGCAATTCGGCCGTCGACGGTCATCGCCCATTTGGCAATCACCCAAGGTAATCCTGTTTGAGTCCGCTTCAGGTAGGGAGCGAGAACTTGTTCGGCTTCGTCGGCCAACACACCCGTAACCACTTCGATGCCAGCGGAGCGTAAACGCTCGATCCCCTGCCCTGACACGTTTGGGTTTGGATCGACAACGGCAACGACCACACGAGCGATATTGGCTGCGATCAAAGCGTCGCAACAGGGGCCGGTTTTACCTTGATGTGAACATGGCTCTAACGAAACATAGGCCGTAGCGCCGGCGATCTTGATTTTCAGATCCGATTTAACGGAATTGATCGCATTGACCTCTGCATGCGGGCCGCCAAACGTTTCATGCCAGCCGAGACCAATCACTTCATTGTCAGCTACGATCACACACCCGACCATCGGATTGGGCTCGACGAAGCCTTGTCCGTTTGCCGCTGCCTTGACAGCGAGTTCCATGAATTCTCGATCGGTTTTTGGCATGAGTGCTTACCCGCGTCGAATTGACGATCCCTGGAAGAAAATCGTAATCCGATAAATAACTTTCTCGCGACAAGTAATCTTACCGGTTTTCAAATCAACCGACTCGGGTACTTCTTCACGACGTTTGTCAACAACCGCATGGAATCCGCGTTCGCTAAACACATCGATCAACATCTGCAGCGCCACTGGGTTCGCGAATACTTCCGCCTCTGTGGTTACACTCGATCGCCCGGAAAAGGCGTGAGTCATGATGATCGGCATGAAGTTGTTTTGAATCATGTCCGTCACTTCGATCAATAGGTCCGTCTGCGTGAGTTCGTAGCTGTCCAGTCGCTTGATCAATTCTTGGCGAGCGTGCAGAGTGATTTCTTCGGCCAGCGGAATCGCTCGTAAGCGATCAAAGGTACGGGGGTCGAGTTCCAATGAGCTTTGGTATTGTAGCTCTTTGAGAATGTTTGCTTCGACTTCCTCGATCGGCCCCTCGGCGTTGATGAAATGATAGTGGTAAAGTTCTTGCAGCGATTGTAACGCGTTCCAAGTCAGTTCTTTGAACACGTGATAACGGCTCTTCGCCTTTTCCGGATTCAAATCGGTCGATCGAAGTTCTTCGGCTTCGCCAATTCCGGTTTCTTTGACTTTCGCGTTGTGGCGTTCGATCTGCTGACCACGGATCAACTGGCGTTCGACACTGGTTTGCTCGCTGGCAAACAAAACCATCGCGTGAATGATTGGACGTCGGAAATGAATGGCAAGATCCGTACCAGCAAACTCTTGGTGCAATTGCTCGATCTTGTCGACCAGTAGCTTAAGACATTCGACTTGCACGTTCGTTCGTGGGAAGCCATCTAAAATCACTCCGTCCCGGTATTCAGGTTTAAGCAACTCTCGCAGTAGCAAACCCATGACTTCCGTGTCACCGACCATCAAGCCTTGGTCTTTGATCTTTTGAGCTTCTGGGGAAGTCAACAGTTGGCTAATCACTACCGGCGGACAGGTCAGACCTCGAGACCGAGTAATAAACCGAGTGTGGGTTCCTTTACCGGCCCCAGGAGCACCACCGAGCAAGATGAGTTCTTTGGGAAAGCGAAGGTTTTCGTGGCCGACTTGATCTTCGAGACTTTCCCAAACGGTTGAGAAGATTACTTTTGCGTCTTTGATTTCAAGGTCCAGTTGTGGTTTCGCGTCGTCAGTTGTCATCAAAAAATCACCTTGAAAGCAGGTTGGTCAGCCAGATAGTTCAAGTACTATCTGATTCGAGCCCGGCATTCTAGCGGAAACGGAGTCCGGTTTCACCAGCCAATCAACGATTAGAAGCCGCAGTTTTTTCTAATCCGGCAGTCAAATCCCGAAAGATCGGCTAAGATAATTCAGTTGTGACAATTTGACCGTGGCAAAATATTGATCTTGAAATTGATGACCCCAATAAAACACACGTTTAACTCACCAATCTACTTAGTCGTATTTGTCGCAATTCAACTTGCAACACTCGGCCTAGGCCCCATGCTGAGACCGGCGATCGCACAGGAAGTCGTCCTGCGAACGGTTGATGGGCAACAACTAAATGGTGTCATAGAACGAATTGACGGTTCCGGTCGGGTGACGGGCGTTGGATTTGGCGATGACTTGCGACTTGATTCAGTCGTGTCCATCCAAACGAAACAGCCCATCGTGCACGCTCCACAGCAAGTGCAGGTTTATCTCGTTGGCAATACGGCTTGGGGCGTTGCCAAGGTCGGAGCCAGCGAAGTCAGCATTGCTGGTGAAACCGTTTCATTGGCGAGCCAGATTGGTGGTTTCCAATTGCCGCTACAGACGGTCCAAGCGATTGTTTGGCGAGATTCAAAGTCAGTCCAGCAAGCGATTGCCAAACCGTCCGCCGATACCGATCGAGTTATCGTTGATGTTGGCGGCACACCTCAAACCGTCAGTGGAATTATCGAAGGCGTGACCAACAGCGCCGTTAGCGTAAACTACAAAGGTAAACTTCGTTCGATTGGCATCGGCAAAGTGAACGCGATTGTGCTGGCCGATGTCGGATCTCAACCTCCGACTGGCGTGTTAGCTAGTGTGGCGACAACCGATGGATCGCGGATGTTTGGATCGATTCAAAGCTGGGGCGGCGATTCTCAAGTCCCGGCAGTGAAATTGTCGATCGCCAAAGACACCACACTTTCGATCAAAGCCAGTCAAGTTGCCGAGATCCAAATTCAATCCGATCGTATTTTGTTTTTGTCCAGTGTAGATCCCGTGTCCGTCACTGAGACAACTGATTTCGTCGAACCGCGATCGTACCAGCGAAACCGAAGCGTGACTGGCGGCAAACTCCAAATCCGTGGCGCGGATAAACAACCGCTTACGTTCAATAACGGCATCGGTGCTCAAGCGACCAGCGAGCTAACTTACGCCAACGACAAAAAGTTCAACCGTCTGCTGGCCACCGTCGGGATAGATATGGCAACCAAGGGTAGAGGCGACTGTCAGGTGGTGGTTAAAACCGACGGCATCGAAGTTTTCAATCAGCAAATCAATGGAGCCAGTGCCCCGCTTGAACTGGACATCGATATTGCTAGCGCAGATAAAGTGTCGTTGGTTGTATTGCCGGGACGGCAATTTGATTTAGCGGATCACGTGGTTTGGGGTGACGCCAAACTGATCAACACCAAAGATTCTAAATAATGTTTTGTTAGCGATGGTTTGCTAACGTTGCGAAAACACAGTCAGAAAACTCAATGAACAGTTTCCGAATATCTTTTTTCTTAATGCTAATCGCGGCCGCAGTCTCGGTTGAACCAAGCAGCCATGAAGCTGTTGTGTTCACGCGGTTATTGGTTGCTCAACAAGAAAGCCAACCAACCGAATTGGCCCCATCGCAACTGGCTGCTGTACGCAAACTCGAACAAAAACGAATTGCCGCGATTGACCAAGTCATCGGTAGTGTCGTTGCCGTTTACGACGATGATCGGCAAGGCGGCGGTTCGGGAGTGATCATCGACCCCAGTGGAATCGCGTTGACGAATCATCACGTGATCGCGGCGGCGGGTGTTTCGGGGTGGGGTGGACTGGCTGACGGAAAACTCTACCGCTGGGATTTGATTGCCACCGACCCAGGTGGCGACGTTGCGATTATTCAGATGCAAGGTGATCAAGAGTTTCCTTTTACGCCATTGGGCGATTCGGACAAAGTTCGCGTCGGTGACTGGGCGCTTGCGATGGGCAATCCATTCATTTTGACTGAAGACCAAGTACCAACGGTGACTCTGGGGATCGTAAGCGGTATCAAACGGTACCAGCCTGGGGCAGGTGAAAATCAGTTGGTCTACGGCAATTGCATCCAAGTTGATTCTTCGATCAATCCCGGTAACTCGGGCGGGCCGCTGTTTAATCTGGAAGGACGTGTGGTCGGCATCAATGGTCGAGGTAGCTTCAAAGAAAGAGGCCGAGTCAATGTCGGACTGGGATACGCAATTTCTGCTAATCAGATCAAAAATTTCATCCCGGATTTGCTCGCCACCAAACTTACCGAACATGCAACACTGGACCTCCAGTTTTCTGAACGATCCGGCAGGGTGGTTTGTTCACGACGCGACGCTTTGGGGCCGATCGCACAAGCGGGGTTGGAACTGGGTGACGAATTGATTGAATTCGAAGGCATCCCTATTAAAACCGCCAACCAGTTTACGAACTTGATTTGCACCTTGCCCGAACAATGGCCCGTTGAACTGAAAGTTCGCAAACTTGACGGTAGCCAGAAGACGTATCGGGCGAGAGCATTCGGGCTCCCCTATAAACGCCCTACCCCGCCCTTACCAAAAAACAATCCAACTCCTGAAGACAGCAAGAAACTTCGCAGGGAACTGAAGCTGATAAAGTTACTTTCGGCTAAGCCGGGTACCATTCGCAATCCGGAAATTAACCGTAAGTACGCGGATCAAGTCATCACGGCGGCCAAAGATGTTTTATTGAAACGACGTGAGGCGGATGGCAGTGCCGTTGGTTGGGTGGTCGCAGGGACCATTGGCAAGAAAGACCAACAAGACGATTTTAAATTAACACTCGGTGCGAAGGGTGGTTTTCGTTTGACGGTCTCCGGTCAACTGAAAATGGATGTCGTGTTTGATGGCAAGGCCTACTACAAGCAAGACCCAGAAGCGTTCGAACCGATTGCTAGGCAGGACTTAATCCAGCAACCGCAAGTGTTGTTCGCGATCGGGTTGGCGGCAGTAGTAAACGAGGAACCTTTTTCCAATTTGCCTAACGTGTCGATTGACGGGAGCGGCAAAGCTCGAAATCTTAACGCTTGGCGGATGGCATTCGGGAATCCTGATGAAACTCCACTGTACGGTTGGTTTCAAATGTATGGCACCGATGGATTACCTGAACCGCAATTGATCAAACTGGCCAGTGATCGTGACGCCAGCAAAGGCGGAGTTTTGTTTGATCGCTGGGAACAAAAACAGAATCGCTGGTTGCCAATGCAAAGCAGCGTCGTGACGGGTATGGGGGAAACACCAGTGTTGGCAATCCAAGTCGATACTGTTGAACTGGCCAAAGAAGACGACGTGAAATTCTCAAAACTGACCGGTACGGACAGTGATTCAAAAACGCCGACCCAAAAATCTTCGGAGGCACCGTAATGATCGACTTCAATACTTGCCTTACTGCCGTTGTGGCGTTTTGTTTGCTGATCACCAACTGGTGCGATCCAGTGGTGGCTCAGACTGCGCAAGCGACATCAAAGGAATCGAAAACGGTCTCGGCTGCTTTGGACGCCGACGCCTCCCTGCAATCCATGATCTTAGGTGCTCAGCCTGCGATGGCAAAAATATTCGGAGCTGCCGCTGGAAAGGTAGACGGCGTCGCGACGGGGTTCGCCGTGTCGCAAGACGGATTGGTGCTGACTTCGCAAGGCGTGTTCTTGGATGGTAAACGAGTTCGTGTTGTGTTGGCGGATGGAAGTTCCCACAACGCCACTGTTTTGAAGCGTGACCGGCAACGGCAACTGGCGTTGCTTAAAATCGAAACCAAATTGCCGCATTGGTTTGAACTTTCAAAAGAACCGATTGTTCAGCAAGGCGATTGGGTGGTGGCGATTTGTAACGCTTTTAAAGTCGCAGATAAAACAGAACCCATTTCGGCAACGTTAGGGATCGTTTCGTTACAGTCGGAGATGGAAGCCAAGTTGACTCGCCGAGATTACGCGTTTCGCGGGGAGCTTTTTTTGATTGACGCGATTACCAGCAATCCTGGCGCTGCTGGCGGAGCAGTCCTGACACTTGACGGGAGACTCGCTGGGTTGGTTGGGAAAATTATCAATAGCTCTGAAACGAATACGCGATTGAATTACGCGGTGCCAAATAACACGCTACACGACTTTGTGTACGGGAATGAAAGTTTGGCCGCGAACAGTAGCAAAACGAATGATGGGAAAACACCTGCCACCGCCAAAGAAATAGGCGAGTTAGGGATTCAAGTGTTTTTGCTTGGCGGCACCGATGGGCCAGCTTATGTGGATCGAGTCAAACGAGGTTCGCCGGCGGCGAAAGCAGGGTTGAAGGCGGATGACGTAATCATTTCGATTAACGGTGAAAAAATCGGGTCGGTGAAGGACTTTCAAGACACGATAAAGACGCTGGCTGTCGGCGAAGAAGTGTTGTTGATTTACAAACGAGCCGACGATTTGGTTCGTGAAAAAATGGTTCCTATGGCCAAACGAAAACGGAAACGAAAATGAGCACTTTCATCGGAATCAAATTGCATGGTCGTTCTGCTGGCTTGCTGAGTGACTTACGGCTATTAAGAAAGTCAGTTCTAAAAAGATCCGTTCTTTTGGGCTGCGTTTTACTATGGGTGGTCGCTTTGTTTTCTCCCGCGTATTTGGTTGCGCAGCAAGAACAATCGGCGACGCCCCAAACCGATTCGCCTTCGCAGATCCAATCGCTTCAGTTGACCTCGCGGGCTTTTCGGTTGGCGACCCAACGAATCATGCCGTCATTGGTTTCTATTGAGTCGTTTGGTGGTTCCAGTGCTAAGGCTGGCCGAATCGGTGGGATTCGAAAACAGGGGGAAGGCAATTCGACAGGCGTCGTGATTTCACCTGACGGTTACATTTTGACGAGCACCTTCAACTTCATTCGCGAAGCCTCCGTCGTGACCGTTAAAACTCAGCAAGGCGACGAACGAGTCGCCAAGATCTTGGGGCGTGATGACACTCGAAAAATTTGCCTGTTGAAGATCGATAATGTGGATGGCTTGGTCGTGCCGAGCATGCAGCCTGTTCAAGACGTTAAGGTTGGACAGTGGGCGATTTCGTTGGGGGTAGGGTATGGCGATCAAGCTCCGGCGATATCGATGGGGATCATCAGCGCCAAAAACCGTATTGGCGGTCGAGCGATCCAAACCGATGCGAACATTAGTCCGGCGAACTACGGCGGTCCTTTAGTGGATATCCAAGGCCGGTTGATTGGTATTTGCGTACCGATGAATCCACGGTCGCAAGGGGTCGCAGCGGGGGTCGAGTGGTACGATTCGGGGATCGGGTTTGCTGTGCCCGTGGATGATTTTGCAAAGATTATCGAGCGGTTGAAGGACGGCCGAAAAATTTTGCCTGCCTTTGTCGGCATTGCCACGACTTCGACTGCTGACGGTGTAGGGATGCAGGTTTTCGGCGTTACCGAAGGATCGGCGGCTGAAAAAGCAGGTATGATCGCTGGCGATATTTTGTTGACGATCAATGATGTTCCGATCAACGACATGTTGCGACTGCGTCAGGTTTTGAATCGCTTTGAAGCCGGTCAAGAAATATCGGTTTCGATCAA
>CAZORR010000061.1:0-14076 GCA_964582115.1 uncultured Pirellulaceae bacterium | reverse complement strand
CACTTGGTGGTAGAATCAGTCGATGGGCAAACCGTGGGCGATCTTTTAAACTAGTCGCTGGCCCAGATAGCGTTTTGCATTGGCCAATGTTGCGCCCGAATTAACCGTGGGCTATCCCCCTGCGGCTCATTACAATCGCAAACCGGATGACCCTGATTCCAGCGCAATCCTAGGGCGAGAACACGGGCAGGTAGTTCAATGGCATTTGCAAAATAATACAAGCCATCGCTGTGCCATACGGATTACCGGCGCGGCTGGAGCTCCAAGACCCATCGGCTTGCTGGTTCTTGATCAACTGATTTCTGATCAACGGAAACCACTCATCCCAGTACTTACCACCGGCATGCCACATCGCCTGAACGGCATAGTAATTCGAATAAAAGTAATGCCCACCGCCTTGTTTAGCACCATTCGGCTTAAACCGCATCAGATAAGCCAGCGCCTTTTCGACGGCTTCCCCTTCATAAATTCCTGCACTGTATAAAGATGTCACGCCAGCGGCAGTCATTGCGAACGTTGTGTGACCACCACGTATCGTATAGCGGAAACTTCCATTGGATTTTTGGCTCTTTTGAACATACTCAATACACTGTTTGCGAACCTTATCGGGAATATCAATGCCTGCATCTCGCGCACCACGCAGACCCATAATCTGGCAAACCGTTACAGAAAGATCAGCATCACTTTTAACGGGCTTGTAGCGCCAACCGCCTTGATCATTTTGGCTCTGACAAGTCAACTCGACTGCCATGCGTAGCTTCTTGCCGATTTCGGAGTTCTTTGTCATGCCGTAAGCTTGCGACAAAAACAACATCGAGAAACCGTGGCCATACATGTTCTCTTGTTTACTTTGATCCGTATGAGCAATGTAGCCTGTGCTGCGAACATGAGACAGCACATATTCGACGGCTCGATTAATCGCCTTTCCGTATGCGCCCATGCCCGGAGCAAATCCACCACACATCAAAGCCAGCCCTGCCAACGACGCTGTCGCAACACCGGCTGGCATCCCACCAGCTGCCATCGCTCCACGATTGCGGCCCGTTTTGACTTGAGTATCGACCAAATATTTTAAGCCACGGTCAATCGCTTTCTGACCAGCAGGCGTAATTAACTCAGTTGGGGTTTTTTCATCTGGAGAAGCCTCACGGTCTCGCGCAGAAACCGAACCGCCCATCAGTGTTCCGACAAACGGCGCTCCCCCTGCGAGCAACAAGGATCGGTTAAATGATCGTCGATTAAGCTCGGTTTGCTTCGAATTACTCATGCTCATCACTCAAAAATAGTTTCGTTCACCAATAGTTTAACGCAAAACAACGCAAATGTCTGACTTGGATCTCAAGAAACCAAAATCGCCATCATTTATCGCACGAAAAACCACGCTACAACAACCAAACGGCATTAAAAACCGCCTTCCGCCAATTTCTCGGCATTGATCGGTCGATTTCCGACGTGCTTGCCAAAACGCCTCAAACCGTACCAAGCTTCTATTCTGCTACGTTTGAAACAAGTTAACACAAACATCAATTTCAATATTTGGGACAACGATTGACCAACCGCCAAAACCATCGATAATCATTGACTGAATTATAGATGACAAACAATTCGGGCTCCTATACAGATTGCTTTCACTACGGTGACACTGGTTACAAAGCCGTCACTTAGGGGGATCGAATTCACGGAACTTTTAAAGCAAAAGAAATCTGATGACCACAACAACCGAAGACATCCAACAAACCGCCGTTAACACGATCCGCACTCTTTCGATGGATGCCGTTCAAGCAGCCAACAGCGGTCACCCAGGAACCCCGATGGCTTTGGCTCCAGTTGCGTATTCAATTTTCGCCAACAAGCTGAACTACGACCCAGCCGATCCGAACTGGTTCGGTCGTGACCGGTTTGTATTGTCTTGCGGACATGCGTCGATGTTGCTGTACTCGATGATCCATTTATCAGGAATTCAGAAAACGGACGACAATGGAACAGCTACCGGCGATCCATCGATTACGTTGGACGACATCAAGAATTTCCGCCAGATGCATCGCCCGACTGCCGGTCACCCAGAGTACGGTTACGCAGACGGCATTGAAACCACCACAGGGCCATTGGGTCAGGGGCTAGGCAACAGTGTTGGCATGGCGATCGCCGCCAAGTGGTTGGCTGCAACTTACGATCGTCCTGGATACGATCTATTTGGCTTTGACACTTACACGATTTGCAGTGATGGCGACATCATGGAAGGCATCGGTTGCGAAGCGGCTTCGTTGGCTGGCCACTTGAAGCTTTCGAATCTTTGTTGGATCTACGATGACAACAAAATCACCATCGAAGGTCGCACGGACTTGGCGTTTTCTGAAGACGTTGCTGGTCGCTTTGAAGCCTGTGGCTGGCAAGTCATCACCGTCGCCGATGCCAACGACCTTGAAATGCTCGACGCCGCCTACACGCGATTCAAGGAATGCGATGACAAGCCAACCTTGATCATCGTCAAGTCAATCATCGGCTTTGGTGCTCCCAACAAACAAGACACTTCTGGCGCCCACGGCTCTCCACTAGGCGACGAAGAGATCTCATTGGCCAAGGAGGCCTACGGTTGGAGTCACGAAAAATTCAACGTTCCGGCTGAAGTGATCGAGCACTTCCAGTCCACCATCGGTGCTCGTGGTGCTGCCAGCCGAGAACAATGGACAGAAAAATACGTGGCCTACACATCTGAGTTCCCAACTCAAGCAGCCGAAATTGAACAGATGAAATCTGGGGAACTTCCCTCGGGCTGGGAAGATTCCGTTCCTGTATTCGATGCCGACGCCAAAGGCATGGCGTCTCGTGCATCCTCTGGAAAAGTACTAAACGCGGTTTGCGGTGCGATTCCGTTCCTGATCGGCGGCTCAGCGGACTTGGCCGGATCAAACAAATCCAACAACGACGACCCGGATGCTGGCCACTTCAGCGCCGACGACTTCGCTGGCAAGAACTTTCACTTTGGTATTCGCGAACACGTGATGGCAGCAATCGGCAACGGCATGTCGCTATGCGGAATTCGTCCTTACGTGGCAACGTTCTTTGTTTTCACGGATTACCTACGACCTTCGCTGCGTTTATCCAGCATCATGCACCAACCAGTGTTGTACATCATGACCCATGATTCGATCGGCTTGGGTGAAGACGGTCCGACTCACCAACCCGTCGAACACATGGCCGCTTGCCGGTCCATCCCGAACGTCTTGGTTATGCGGCCGGCTGACGCAAATGAAGTTAGCCAGTGTTACGTCGCCGCCATGAAAAACAAAAACCGTCCAACCGTATTAGTGCTGTCACGGCAAAACTTGCCAACGGTTGACCGTTCAGCATTAGGTGCTGCCTCGGGAACAACCAAAGGCGGCTACGTCCTCAAGGACACCGATGGCACGCCGGACGCAATCCTGATGGGCACCGGTAGTGAAGTTCAAATCTGTTTGGACGCGGCCGACAAACTGGCTGCCGATGGTGTAAACGTTCGTGTCGTTAGCATGCCTTGCTGGAAACTGTTCGACGAACAAGACGACGCCTACCGCGAATCCGTTTTACCCGCCGCAGTGACGAAGCGAGTTGCCGTCGAAGCAGGAATCAAAATGGGCTGGGACAAGTACCTGGGCAACAGCGGAGCGTTCATTGGAATGGACAGCTTTGGCGCTTCGGCTCCGGCAGAAGAACTTTACGAGCATTTCGGAATCACCCCAGCAGCAATCGCTGCCAAAGTGAAATCAATGTAGTGCATTGATCGCCGCGTTGCGGTGATTCGATTGTGGCGTACAAGCCAGTCAACTACTGCTCCTTTTTAACGGCGTCATAAGTGACGCCGTTTTTATTTCTAACAAAAAACACTGTCCGCAACTAACACAACCGATTACCCATGCTTCAAATTTCCATCGTCCCCGTTACCGATTTCCAACAAAATTGCTCGATCGTTTTCGACGATCAAACCAAGCACGGTGTAATTGTCGATCCGGGCGGAGACGTAGCACGAATCGCTGAAGCTGTTACTAAATTAGCGGTGAAAGTTCAAGCAATCTGGCTAACCCATGGCCATTTGGATCACGCTGGAAACGCTGAAGCGGCAAAAAAGCAATTCGCCGTCGATATCATCGGCCCTCATATTGATGACAAGATGCTACTGGACAACATCGAAATGGCGGCCGCCAACTACGACCTAAAAGGTTACTTCAACGCGACACCAGACCAGTGGCTAAACGGCGGCGACAAACTAGCCATCGACGAACACGAATTCGAGGTTCGACACTGTCCAGGGCATGCGCCGGGACACGTGATCTTTATCAACCACGCAAACAAAATCATTTTGATGGGCGACGTGTTATTCCAAGGGTCCATCGGTCGCACTGATTTACCAGGCGGAAACCACCAACAGTTGCTCAACAGCATTCGTGATCAAGTGTTAACTTTGGACGATGATTACCAGTTTATCTGCGGACACTCTGCTCCGTCGACGATCGGTCAAGAAAGAAAGACCAACCCATTTTTAACGGACATTGTCTAATCGAAAAGGAAAACGTGACATTTAGTTGGCGTGTTACGTCAGTGGAACAGTTTTCAGTATTAGTTTTAGCAGAGAGGGCGTAGCGAGTTCACTTGGGAGAGAAAAGCCTAAAGGCATTACTACAAACACACCGCGTAAAAAATGCCAGCCTCAGCGCAACAAGAATCCGCACTACCATTAGTCGGTGCGTCTTTAAATCGATTCGATCTAATTCATCAATAGATCGCTCGGAACTCTCGAACCAACGGCATCAGCGATGACTTCATTGCCGTACTGGTCACAGGCCCGTTGCCATAGATCCGTTAAGTCCTCAAAGATCAAGCTCGAGTTGGCTTCAGTCGCATACCAAACACCACTTTCGATTTCAGTTTCCAATTGTCCAGGAGCCCATCCTGAATAACCTGAAAACAATCTCATACTCGAATCCGATTGCATCAAACGGCATAAATTATCCTGTTTAACCGCCATCGCCACCCCCGGTAACACGGGCACTTCAGTACACTCTGAGCAAGCGTGCAACGCAACAACGGGACCATCACAAGGCCCACCGATATTTACTAGCTCATTCTCTCGAGAAAACTCGAATTCGTCGAGTTCTGGGTATACTTCTTCCAGCGATACTTCTGAGGGTTTGTTCAGCACAATCCCAGCCGCACCTTGATGCTCGTGATGCTCAAGGACAAGAACAACCGCACGAGCAAAGAAATCGTTTTCTAGCCCACGAGACGCAATCAACAGCTGGTTGGTAAGAGTCTTCATTTTGGAATATACGGAAGGAGCGGGAACAGAGGGAGGCATTGAGACGATAAGCGACGCACTGCCAAGGAAATGTTCTTGAACAGACGTCAGCTTCCCATCAAAATGGGGGATGACGCACTAAGTCGCCGTAAATCCCCCTTAAAAATCAAAAGCCTCCCAATAAAATTGGGTCTTTTCGGTTGACGTCGTGTATTTATCGATATTACAAAAAAATAGTTCGAAAAACCCAATCAGAAATCCGATCTACACTTGGTTCTTCCATTGCCATTGGATAAACTGTGCGACTTCGAAAACCCAACGAAAATACTGGTTAGATAGATGAAAAGCGACATTCACCCCGATTACCGCCCAGTTGTCTTTAAAGACAAGCTGGCTGACTTTGCCGTTTTAAGCAAGTCAACTATCAAAACAAAAGAGACCATCAAGTGGGAAGACGGCGAAGAGTATCCCGTCTACTACGTTGATATCTCTAGTGCTTCACACCCGTTCTACACTGGCAAACAACAATTCGTTGACAGCATGGGACGCGTCGAGAAGTTCAAGAAGAAATTCTCCGGCAACTACAAGTCGCTCGACAAGAAAAAGAAGTAACGAGCGCTTGCAAAAGCATGATCGATCTTGGCAAACGCCGTTTCGACTCATCCAATACGAAACAACCAAACAGCCGTTGGCAACATTTGCCAACGGCTTTGTTTGTGCGCGCAAATCTAACTGCCACTATCCCCCGTTGGCTCGCCGCGCCAAAACCGATCAACCGATCGTGATCTCTACCGGGCAATGATCTGACCCAAAGATATCTGCCCGAATCGTAGCGCTGGAAACTTGGTCAATCAGCTTTTCTGACACCCAAAAGTAATCCAATCGCCACCCAATATTCCGCTCGCGGGCATTGGATCGGTAAGTCCACCAACTGTAATTCTGTGGGCCTTCATCAAAGTGACGGAACGAATCAACGAACCCTGCCGCCGCCATCGCGTCCAAACCTGCCCGTTCTTCAACCGTAAAACCAGCATTCTTCTTGTTGGACTTCGGATTGGCCAAATCGATTTCAGTATGAGCACAATTTAAATCGCCGCAGAAAATCACGGGCTTACGACGATTCAACTTCTTCACGTGGTCTAAAAACGCCTCGTCCCAAACCTGTCGATACTCCAATCGTTTCAAACCACGTTGCGAATTAGGCGTGTACACGTTCACCAGATGAAAATCATCATACGTCGCCGTGATCACTCGCCCTTCCTGATCGTGCTCTTCAATTCCCAGGTCCAATGCGACTTTTTTAGGTTTCGTTTTGCTCCAAATCGTTGTGCCGCTGTAACCTTTTTTCTTCGCGCAATTCCAACTCTTGTGATAGCCGTACTGTTCTGCCCACAACAAGTTCACTTGATCCGGATGAGCTTTAGTTTCTTGCAGACACACAATGTCAGGAGTTTCGCTCTCGATAAGATCACGAAACCCCTTGTCCATCGAAGCGCGAATACCGTTGACGTTCCAAGATACTAATTTCATTAGGTTGTTTTCTATTTATTAAATTCAATGTTTATCCGTAGCCCCACAGCAATCCCGCGTTATCAGGATCGACCAAGCAACACTTGCATTTCCGGCCAAGTCAACGTGTTAGCCACATCAGCTCCCGTCAAACATCCTCGCCGCGCCTGCTTGATTCCATACTTCATGTTGTCTAATCCCGTCGTCTTATGAGCATCCGTATTAATCACGATCGGGATGCCGTGACTCTTAGCTGCCAACAACAGACTATCATTCAAATCCAATCGAATGGGATTTGCATTCAGCTCCAAAAATTTCCGATTGGACTTGGCGGCCTGAAAAACAGCATCCATATCAACTTCATAAGCCTCGCGTTTATTCAGCAAACGCCCAGTTGGATGAGCCACCATGGCAACGTGCGGATTCTCAATCGCACCCACGATTCGATCGGTGATTTGTTGCCTTGATTGATTTTGGCCATAGTGAACACTGGCAATCACAAAATCCGCCTGAGCCAAAACGTCATCCGGCAAATCCATTCCGCCGGCTTCCAAGATATCGCACTCGATGCCTTTCAGAATTAAAAACCCGTCCTTCGATTTTGCATTGATCGCATCGATCTGCTTCCACTGCTCAAGGGCCCGTTCGCCGTTGAGCCCATTGGCCATGGTGACGCGTTTGGAGTGATCGGTGATCGCGATAAATTCGAGCCCGCGTTCGCGAGCGGCGTCAGCCATTTCTTGGATCGAATTTTTTCCGTCGGTGGCGGTCGTGTGCATGTGCAAATCGCCCACGATCTGGTCGAGCGTAATGAGGTCAGGAAGTTGACCTTGTTCCGCCCATTCAACTTCCCGTCGAGCCTCGCGAATCTCTGGTTCAAAGTACGGCAAATCCAGCGTTTCATAAACGTCTCGCTCTGTTTTACCAGCGATCCAAGACTCATCTCCATCACCGACCTCGTACACGCCCCACTCGTTAATCTTCAATCCCATCTGTTTTGCGCGACCACGGATGATGACGTTGTGACTCTTCGACCCCGTAAAGTATTGCAGCGCCGCGCCGAACGAGTCCTTGGGGACCACACGTAGGTCAACTTGGAATTCATCCTCTAACCGAACCGACATTTTGGTTGTACCACGAACGATGACCGATGTGATTTCTGAAAACGCCGCAAAATGATCCATCACAGTTTCGGCTTGTTTGGAATCAACCAAAATATCCAAATCACCAACGGTTTCTCGACCACGCCGATAACTACCCGCAAACTTAAGTTGCTCAATCGCTTCACAATCGGCCATGTAATCGCGAATCTGACCTACTAATTTATCCGCACTCGCCCACAAAATCCGTTCATTGGCAGCGGCCGCAATGGCGATACCGTCCAAAATTTGTTGTTCGGTTTTAGCACCAAACCCCGACAAAGCTTGAACTTCCTGAGCCTCACAAGCCGCCTTCAACTGGTCCAGATTTTCAATGCCCAACTCATTAAACAACGCCGCGCACTTTTTTGGGCCGAGCTTGGGAACATTTAGCAGGTCCAAAACCGTTTTAGGAACGACCTCAAACAGTTCGTCCAACTGCTTCAGGCCCCCCGTTTCGACTAACTCCTTAATTTTTTCTGCAACGCTTTTTCCAATGCCATCCAACTTGGTCAGATCAGCACCGTCACCGACTTGTTTGGCCAGCGGATCGGTCATGTCCTGAATGATCCTTGCGCCATTTCGGTAAGCTCGCAGTCGAAAAGCGTTCGCGCCCGTGAACTCAAGCAAGTCAGCCAGTTGAACCAGCGTTTTAGCGATTTTTTGGTTGTCCAATTTCGAGTGTCCGAAAAAATACGAGATAACTAACTGCGAGACACGCAACCATGAAAGTTACCCCGCAAAGGTTCTCTATTTTGGCGGTTAACGATCACTTTGCCAATCGCTGATTCTCTTTAATCATTCGCATAAACGAATTGCTGCCACGATCGCTCAGACAGAGAGTTTCTAGTTCCAGCTTTAGCCGGAATCCACGCCTACCAGACACCACAAAAACTTGATCTCTGATAGATCGGCGCAAGAAATCACGTCGCATGCTCAGACATCGTTGATGGAGGACACGAACACCCACCAATCGGGAAATCTTTACTGACCTGGCAGCTCAGATACTTGGAGTTGATTATCAATCTCATAGATCCCTGGCTGCAATCGCAATTGTCGAATCAACCGATCCGCTTCGACTCGAGTGTTGACCGTACCGACCACTGTTGCGGTTTTGTTTTCTACAAAAACCTGATAGCGACCGACCAAAGACTGTGCTGAAGGTTGTCGAGCAATATTATTATAGAAATTGCCCTCAATCACCTGGGGGGCAATCCGTGGTGCAGTAAACGATGGTCGTAATCGTGTTCGCAAGCTACTCCGGATTACGGACCCGCCACCGTTGATAGCTCCAAAACCACCCGCGCCACCTCCACCCCCCGTTCCACTGGGTACACTCGACGTGACGCCATCGTTCACTCCACCACCAAAGGTTGCACCTTCAGCCAATGCGCCAAAGGTCTGCGACGCCGCACCGACAAAGTTGTTTTCAGTTACACCCGGAGCGGTTGCGCCAACAAATCCTTGATTTCGGTTGTCCTCTCCTTGCCCACCCAAGTCGAGCGACGCGGCGTCATCGATGTCAACCGTATCACCATTGTCACCGGCTGTCGTTCCGCCGCCGCCACCGCCACCGTTGCCAAAGAGATTATTATCGTCCCCCCCGTCATCGACCGGAGGCGGAGCGATGGGCGGCCCAGGCTGAGTGCCCTGCGCTTGCACTTGACTCGAACAAAACAAGATCGCCAAGATCAACAAGTAACAGCAGCGACCGAGATAACAATTTAGCTTTGTGGAAATCATAAATACAATCACTCTCGATTTTAAAATAGACGGCCTCTTTGTCGAAACAAGGTTATCCGTCCAACAACTCACTTTTTTCAGCCACCAACAAACAAACAAACAGTTATATACTGTTTGTCTAATAATTTTCGACCAATCACCACCAAATAGCCGCTAGGAAGCGTGACAATGCCCCATTCAACCGAAACCGAACCCAGCCAACGTGAATAATCCGCATTGTTTTTCTAGTTTAATATTACAAAATACACTCTCAAAAGTCAAAAATACGAAACCGCAATAGACGAATGAGAGTTTGATTGTCTGTGGCGGATTCAACCCCTTAATTTAAATCCCTTCTTTCATAAGCCAGTATTCAATGATATCTGTTTCCAAGCTTTCTCTAGCCGTCGTTGTTTTAGTTTTATCGCTCACTGGCAATTCCGCGGTTGCCGCTCCGCAGGCCGACTCCATCCCTGAGCGTCCCAGGACAGAATTCCTGTTACCCGAAACAACCGTAGCAATGCTGCAAGTGCCCAATTTTCAAGAAGCGGTTGAAAAATTGAAGCAAACAGAAACGGGTAAAATAATGATGGACGAAGGCGTAACACCAACGATCGACAGCGTCTGGGACATGGTTAAGTCGGCTTACGACAAAAGAAAAGACGATGTTGGCCTCGAGTTTTCCGATCTGACATCGCTTCCGGGCGGAGAAGTTACTTT
Source organism: uncultured Pirellulaceae bacterium (assembly GCA_964582115.1). Classification (GTDB taxonomy): domain Bacteria; phylum Planctomycetota; class Planctomycetia; order Pirellulales; family Pirellulaceae; genus Mariniblastus. Next base: position 3,714 of record CAZORR010000061.1, on the reverse strand, counting down.
TACCGTGATTGCCCCCCGTCGCAAAAAGCCCGAGTACATGATCATCATGGACCTAAACAATGATGACGGCGCAATGGATCGAGTCATGGAACGTGGCCGAGAAATCCTTAACGAAAATGATTTGATCAACGAAATTGAACCAAACGCTGCTGTCAACGAAGACGGCTTTGAACTTGAATCTTTCAACGTGGATGGCAGGGACATTTCCTTTTTCCAACACGAAAACACAATCGTTGCTTGCACCTCTGAAAATGAAATCAACGACCTAATCGAACGCTGGATGGGCCGAGAAGTCAAAAAAACTCGTCCACTTTCAGCGAATCGTAAATTTGTCACCATCATGAAGCGATGTGCTGGCACCAATGATCTGGACCCTGAGTTTTGCTTTTTCGTCGATCCAATCGCCGTCGCCAAAAGTAGTACACAAGGCAACCCATCAGGTCGATTTGCAATCAACATGCTGCCGCTGCTAGGACTAGACACCCTGTCGGCAATCGGCGGAACGGTGTTTTTAGACGAAGAAGACTTTGAGTCCGTAATGCACGGTCACTTGCTACTAACCAATCCTCGAAGTGGTATCTTTTCGATGTTGGCTTTCAAGCCAACAGACGACGAACTCGAGCCATTCATACCACTGGAAGTTGCCAATCACAGTATGGTTAGCGTCGACGCTCCCAAAGCGTACGCGGAAATCGCGAAGATCTACGACGCTTTCATCGAACCGGGGGCGTTTGAAAAATCAATCGATAAAAAAGTCAATCAAGAATTTGGATTGAATTTAAAAGAGAACCTTATCGACACGATTGATGGACGAGTTTCTTTGTTTCAGTGGATCGAAGAACCGGCAGTGATCAACAGCACGAAAACGGGTTTGGTGTTTCGGCTTAAAGACACGGAGGCGTTCGAACGGCTGCTAGACGGCCTAATGAATAAGGCCAACCAAAATCGAGCCGAGGACGACAACGGTGGAGATGCACCATTGGCAGTAGAAAAACGAGTCTACCGAGAGATCACGATTTACGCAGAGCCTCAAACCAGAATCGACAGTAGAAACGAGCGACTTAACGGCAGAAGAACCCGCAATCAAGACAATCAGAACGCCCAAGATAAAGACGCGGTTACTAAACGCGGCTTTGGCATAGAATTTGAAACTCCTCAGTTCGCAATCTTTGGCGACTGTCTTGTGGTTACACTAGATTCGAGCAACTTAATGAAAACGTTGATCGACCGACATCTAGGTGAAGGTGAAACGCTGGTTGACGGCGAAGGCTACGACCGAATCGTCACCGAGTCGCAACGACTATTGAACAATGAACTTCCGATCGCCAATTTCTACAGCGATCCAAAACGTCAATTCAAATGGATTCTAGAGCTCGTCAAATCAAGCACCGCTCAAAAATTAGATCCCGGTGATAGCAAATTTTTCAAAAGCGTTCGTGATCTCCAAGATCGTTTCGCCGAAAACCCATTGCCCGAATTCGAACAACTCGAAAATTACTTAACTCCTTCGGGAGGCTTTGTCACTGATGACGACACCGGCTTGCATATGCTATTTTTCAGTCTAAAGCAAGATCAAGAATAGATTGTACGTGTCACAACAGAAAAAGGCTTCGGTAGCAGCGGTCGTTGAGGAGGTCGACAGCTGATACCAAAGCCGTAAAGATGCCATCTTGAACGCAGTGAGTCATTGAAAGACAACAGGTTCAAGATCGCGACTTTCTTAAAAGAGCGAAATTACTTGCTCATCAATTTTCGCTGCAAACTGATCGCGTATTCACTCAACTTTGCATCATCATCTGGAAATACAAACCGGTCGAAAGACTTCCCGTTGGATTTCATTTCCGTATTGATTTTCGACAACAGTTCTTTCTGCCGCGGGCTCAAGAACTCAAACACCCTCTGTCGTTCTGCACTTCTGATAAAGCTGTTAACCTTCGTAGATTGAAATTTCGTCAACGGCAAACTTCGCACACCCGCGATTGAACGCAATTGATACTTCTGTTCCGACTGACCGGCCTTTCGTGCCCCGCCTGGAAACTTGACCGCTCTACTACCTACCAACGACTTAGCCGTTCTGAGTTGCGAATCTGAATGAGTAAAAACCTTCGTCGCACACTGCATCGTTTGAGCCGTTTCGACCAACTTCGAATACTTTACCACTTTTGGATCGTAACTTAACTGAACGACCTCTAAACCACCGGTCCAACCAGCAGTCGTGGTCATCACTCCATCAATCGCCCCCAACCGAGCTTCCCCCGTCCAATAGCAAGACATCGCGAATGTCGCAGTCTCTAAACTACTAGGGTCAATCGCCAAATTACTCAAGTACGACGGAACTTCACGATTGGCAGCCTTCAACGTCGCTACCATTCGAGCCGCCATTGGGCCGATGGTCCACACGCCGGACTTTCGTGGAATCAAGTCGCTGCCGCTGCCGTTCAAGAAACGAACGATCGGGTTGTTCCACGACGGTTCATTGAATTTTTTCAGTAATGCCGAATCGCTTGATTTGTTGTTATAAACCAAAACTGGCACAAACAAGTCTTCGATGGCTTCGACCATCAATGGATGAGATAGGACAGACCGTCCATAATTTTGACAAGTACCTCACCCAGGTACTTCTTGAAACTGAACAAACAACGGCTTGCCGGTTTGCGACGATATACTTTGAGCCGCTGCTAGGTCGCGGCCCCAGTCAACTTGCCCCAGTTCTACTGGAGATTGCCCAGACAATGAGCTACCTTGAAAAAATACTGTTGCCAGCATCAATGTTGAAAACATTACACCAATTATCTTGCTCATCTTTGCTTTCTATTGATTTGAACCTTCTCGATTCCAGTAACAAACTTGACGCAATGTTCGCTAATCGCTTACTCCAGAAGTCCTCGTTTAAGCCGTTTTTTTGTATTGCGAATTTCAAAACATCCATTTCACAAACAAAACACTACCAATTGGTGACATGGCAATCCTTAACGACACACCTCAACGGAGCGTCTGAATACAAATACTCTCCCAAACTTTGAATTCGTCTGTGAGTGCCGCCAGGCGATCCCCGACGACTCACGTTTCAAACCCAGTTAATTGGAACTGCCCAAACAGCGTCAAACCTACGAGTAGTCAACCAAACTAAACACAGGATACTTAGCCAACTTTTTCGCGCCGTCTAAAAACGCCAAGTGAATCAAGAACGCACACCCAACGACTTCAGCACCAACCTCCTCGATCATCTCGCAACAAGCCGACACGGTTCCACCGGTGGCCAGCAGGTCATCGATCACCAATACTTTTTGACCAGGCTTCACCGCGTCAACGTGCATTTCTAGCGTGTCGGTTCCATATTCCAAATCGTAGCTGTACGACTTCTTTTCATAAGGCAATTTTCCGGGCTTGCGAATCGGAACCATGCCAATCCCAAGTTTCATCGCCAGCGGAACCGCAAACAAGAACCCTCTCGCTTCAGCGGCCGCGACCACATCAATTTCCTGATCGGCGTACTCGGCGACGAATTGATCAATGCATGCCTCCAACGCCGCATGGTTGGCCAACAGCGGAGTGATGTCTTTAAACATGATCCCCGGTTTTGGAAAATCGGGTACGTCGCGAATAAAATCAGCCAAGTTGACGGCAGGTGAGGTGGTCATAAAATTTGAGCGTTGTTAGGGAAATTGAGCCAATACAATCAAAGTGCACCCGAATTATAAATCACTCGATAAA
>CAZORR010000060.1:0-14081 GCA_964582115.1 uncultured Pirellulaceae bacterium | reverse complement strand
GCTATTGCTTAGTTTGGTATCGTTCAAAACCAAATGGTTGTGCTGGCCCGTGTTCTCACTTCGCTTTTCAATAATCGCTCGTTTCATGCTGGCGAATTTACTACGCCAACACTTGAAACCTTTCGACAGGTCGTTCAGGGGCCCACTGCAGGTGACTTGATTCGGATCGAAGAGTTGGTCGCGGACGTTCTTAACTGTTAACCCACGAAAGCAAGATGCATCGTCAATTTAGATTCTCGCTGTTTACGTTTCTGGCTGTATGTACTTTGATTACGGTTGCGGTTGGCATGTATTCGCGTCCGCGGACTGACACGCTTTAGGTTCAAGTTGTGGGTGGCGTCTGCCAGCCTGGATCTTTAATTACCGAGATAAAATCTGATCAGCTGGGGTTAACGTATTTTCATGTCATCTTGCAAAATACCTCCAACGAACCCATTAGACTGTGAAAGGAATCAAACTCTTGGGGCCATTTCAATCTGACATTTGAGGTTTTTGATGCCAATGGAGAATGGCTTGGCATCGCTCAGGAAAAACGAAGAGTTTTACCAAAAATATTCCTGGTTTTTTGAGCTTAAGCCGAAACAAGTCCATGTAATCGACGTTTACTTTCACCCATCCGCTTAGGGTGCCCCGATAAAACCGATCATAGCCAACCAGGCGAAAAGCAAGTATAGTTTGGTAGCGAACTATTCTATTGCTGCTTGTTCAGATTCGGCTGAACATGGTGTGTGGAACGGGATATCGAAATCTCGTCCAATTGACATGACTTTGGAGTGTTGGCCAACGAAGACAAATCGTGCCGGTGATAGAATTGTAGAACCGACTGAGGCGTCAGAGGTTGATGAGTAGCGATCTGTTGCGTATCAATCGAGGCTTGCGAGCGATTTGTCTCGTGGCTGTTAACTTACTATTTTTAATTTGAATCGAACCTATGAAAACACTAACCATCGCTGCCATGTTATTTCTGTTGGCATTTCCATTTGCCAAAATTGGTTTTTCTCAAGCGACAGAAACGCCTGTTGCCGGCGAAGAAGTAGCTGGGTCAACATCCAAGGAAGAACCGAAAGCCGAGGACGATGTATCTCAGAGTACGCCAGAGCTTGCGCTGCGAAAGTTTATGCTCGCCATGACCGCGGGTGATATGAAAAAACTGAAAACCGTGGCACACCCTCATGATGGCATCGAAGTGCTAATGCCCAAGGTGAAGCTTCCTGCTGAAACGGTAGCGAAAATGAAAGCCAGATTTGATGCGATAAAGATCACTCGCTTGAAGCCCGATGAGAAGTTTATGTTGCCTAATGGCCAATCAATTTCCTACGGTAAAAGGAGAATCAACGAAGATCATGCAGTGTTGAGTTTTGCGGGGAATGCGTTTCCCATTCTCGCGGCCCGCAAGGATGGTTTGTGGCGAGTTAATCCAGAGCCAATTATCGCGATGCAACAGGCTGCTAAACAGCTGATGGAAATGAAAAGTCGTATGAAAGCCATGGAAGAGGCCCCAAAGAAAGATAGCTCGGAGAAAGGTAGTAGCTCCAAGCAGGGTAGCTCTAAGAAAGCCAGCCCGGAAAAGTAATTGTCGGTTACTCATCGAGGCGGTCAGTAGCTACACGTAAACCCGGGTCTGTGCATGTTTTGAAAATGACGATCAACTGTCGTGGTTCAGTGATCGTCTCCGCCGCTGGAGTTAGATAAAGTGCTTGATGCAATCTTTCGCCGAGGGAATGTTTCCAATCGATGGAGCCGTGATTTTGGGTTGGCGCTGGTGGTTGATCTTTTGACTCCGTCGCTTAACTCGATTGGGCTCGGGGCGGCGGTGGATGAGTTTTCATTTCTCGGCCGCAGTACATCCAAGTTTAAAACGCCACTAGAGTTTGAAGACATTGGCGTTTCTATCGACAATGAAGACGATGGAACGGTTTCCGGATTTCAAATTATATTCAACGATTTAGAAAGCGGATTTTCATCGTTTCCAGGTACGGTTCTTTTAAACGGGACTGTCGTTTTGCCTACTGCGATTGTAAAGGAGTTGGGTGATCCGTATTGGCGGGATGAAGATGAGTTTGAAATCGTTCGTTTTTATGAATTCGAAACTTACGAGATTCAGGTCGTACAGACGTTGAAAGGCGACCTTGAGCGGTTGATCGTAACGAATGATCACTTGATGGGTGATGCGGAGCAGCGGCGGGCTTATGGTGTCGACAAACCTTGGCCACCCAATTGGGCGCGTGAAAATTGAGTCTTGAAAAACGGTAGTTTCTACCCCCACAACGAACGGGCTCAGTCCCACTTGCCGTAGCCAACGGGTTTTTTCGGGAAGTAGGGATGGGGTGGATCGACCCAAAGACGGTTGATACGGCAAACGCGTTGTAGTCGACGCTGGCCTTGAATATCACGACCGCTATCGGCCCAGTTTTCTGCTTCATCCGTCAGATCGTTCAAAATTCGTTCCAGACTCTCCGACGAAGTCGCCAAATCCTCTCGGGAAACTTTGCGAGGGATCGGGATTCTGGGACCAATGATCATGCGAATGCGCGACCATGGTTTGGGAATAACAAATCGATCCCAAGTATTCAAACGGATCGGATCGGACACTCCGATACCGATTGGGATGATCGGCAGGCCAAGCTTAGCCGCTAGGAATATCAAACCTGGCGACATTTTTCGTCGTGGTCCGCGAGGGCCATCAGGAGTCAGGCCGACGTTGGAAAATTTTGAGTATTGTTTTAGCTGTCGAATCGCGACGGCCCCACCGCGAGAGGTGCTGCCTCGAACCACGTTCATTCCGGCTCCCTCACAAGTCAGCGCAACCAACTCACCGTCGCGATGTTGCGAGCAGAGGGCCGTAATATTTGCGGAACTTCCAATTCCCGGCGCAGCCGAAATGATGTACTCATGCCAAAACGCAACAATCGCCAACCTCGCTTTTGGATCAGCTGACGCACGGTCAGAAGGGGCACGATCGTAGTTGCAGATTTTGCAATCCATCATGTCCATCGCCAATGGTGCGCAGACCGAAATCATTTTGGCGAAGATTTGGTGAGTTAGTCTAGCTTTGAGGATCGACATAGTAGCTTGTTTAGATAACGGCGGAAGCCAATGAGCATACTTCTTTAGCAAGCCGCATGCATGGGACGATTATAATTGGCTCGGCGTTAAAGGGACACGTGCGTTTTCCATCGGGATTGCAGAACACACCGCCTGCTTCTTCAAAAATCACTTGATTGGCTGCGATGTCCCATGGCCCTTGTTTCAGGTTGGCAGGATTGTTGTCATGGATCGCGATCGCCAGACCACTAGATTGTTCCAAAATTCTCATCGCGACGCCCGCGTGCGGAAAGCTAGAGGTAACAATCTGAGCTCCGGTATCTGAGCGAAGTGCCGTTTTGGCGGCAGCGAAAAATGGCGTTTCGTAATTGATATTGCCGTACTGGTTCATCTCGACCCAGCATTCGGCCAGCTTCCGATCTTTCTGTAGTAGTTTGAGCGGTTGACCATTTTTGAAAGCCCCCTGCCCTCGCACCGCATAAAACCACTCGTCGGTCAAAGGAAAGTAAACAATGCCCAACGTGGTTTCACCAGCTTCACGTTTTGCAATCAAGACCGACGAAAATTGCGAGCCAGCTTTCATAAGGTACGCGGTCGTGCCGTCGAGAGGATCGATCACCCAAGCGTCCGTTTGAGCATCCCCAGCGTCGGGGTTGAGTTCTTCTGAGATAATGGTCAGGCCTGGGTTGGCCTTACTTAGTATGTCGGTAGCCACGCGGTCGGCGTCAAAATCGACTTGTGATACCAAGTCGCCGACACCTTTGGCATCAATTTTATGAGAGCGTGCATAGCCATCTTTGATGATCTGGCCTGCTGCTTGTGCGGCTGCTGCGGCCAGTTGTAAGTCGTGTGGTTGTGGAGCAAAAAAATCGGGGAGTTGAATCTTAGTCACGAACCTGTCCGGTAGGAAAATATGTCAAAAGCGTGGGCCAGTGGACGTTGTCGGGCAACGCACGACAAACCTGTCTTCGTAGCGAGCACAAAGGCTAACGAATTCGTTGGTTTTGACAATCCGAATTGGTGTTCAGCCGCTGATACTGCTTGCATGTCTTTGGTTGTTGAGTGCACTTGAGAATCAGTAATCGGGGTGAAGCCCCCGTTATCTTTGCAGTAATGTTTTTTGAATCCGCTTTGCAATTTAGATTGGTCGCTATAATGTACTTCAGCGAATTGATCATGCTTGCTGGCACCGCAAATAATATTACAGTCCCTTTTTACTACTCTTCACTCTCTCGAATACATGTTGCTCGACAAGGCCCGAAAACTTGACCAAAACGATTCCTTGGCCAAGTTCAGGGATCGGTTTTTTATTCCAAGCCACGATGGTCAGCTCGACCTGTATTTCGTTGGCAACTCGTTGGGCTTGCAGCCTAAGACGACTTCCGATTTCGTATTGGCCGAACTAAACACGTGGCAGCACATAGGAGTCCGCGGGCACTTTGAAGATAGCCAGCACGAAAGCCTGCCTTCGAACACCGCTGGCCAATGGCTCGATTATCATCAACGGCTCACGGAAACCATGGCGGACCTAGTTGGTGGTCAAGCCAATGAAGTGATCGTGATGAACACGTTGACGGTCAATTTGCATTTGATGATGGCGACGTTTTACCGCCCAACGAAAACTCGCAACAAGATTTTGATTGAAGCCCATGCCTTTCCTTCGGACAAAAACGCGGTTGAATCTCAGATCGCGTTGCACGGTCACAAGTCGTCCGAATGCTTGATAGAAATTCAACCCGATCAAGGGCAATTGTTTTCCACCGAAGGAGTTGTCGAGGCAATCCGAAAACATCGAGATTCACTGGCGATGATCTTGTTGCCGGGAGTGCAGTACTACACTGGGCAAGTGTTTGACATGAAAGCAATCGCTGCCGTGGCCAACGAATTTGAGATACCGATCGGATTTGATTTGGCCCACGCGACTGGCAATGTTCCGTTGGAGTTGCATGATTGGAACGTTGATTTTGCTTGTTGGTGCACCTACAAATATTTGAACTCGGGGCCCGGTTCGATCGCGGGATGTTATATTCATCAGCGACATGCCACCAATGTTAACCTGCCGCGATTGGCAGGTTGGTGGGGGCATGATCACGATAGCCGCTTTAAAATGGCTGGCGACTTTCGTCCGATCGCAACGGCCGAAGGATGGCAGCTAAGTAATCCACCGATTTTGTCAGCGGCGGCGATTCGTGCATCGTTGCAAATTTTCGCCGATGCTGGGGGAATGAAGCCGTTGGTCGAAAAATCACGTTTGCAACAAAAGTTCTTTCGAGACTGCTTGGCAGAAAATCTAGGTGACAAGGTCAATGTGATCGCTCCGTTAGAGTGTTCTGGTTGCCAGTTGTCGCTAGAAATCAAAATTGACAATGTTCCTGGCAAAACGATTTTTCAAGAACTCGAAAACAATGGAATTCGTACGGATTGGCGAGAGCCGAATGTAATCCGTGCCGCGCCGACGCCGCTGTACAACACGTTCGAAGAAATTTGGTTGTTCGTTGACCGTTTGCAGCAAACCATCTCCAAAGCTTAAACTCGTTACAACTTCGCCTCGCGTTCTGAACACATCGTCCTCTTCTACAAGCCCCCGACTCTATGCCTCGTCCTCAAAAAATTCACATCGCTGGTGCTGGGCTAGTAGGTTCGCTACTAGCGGTAATGTTAGGCAATCGCGGCTACGACGTCTCATTAATTGAACGGCGATCAGACCCTCGGTTAGTCGAAACCGAAAGTGGTCGTTCGATCAATCTGGCACTGGCGGCCCGCGGCATCGCGGCTCTTAAGGCGGCTGGGTTGATGGAGAAAGTTAAAGAGTTGTTGATCCCAATGAAGGGACGCATGTTGCATCTGGAAGACGGTAGCGAAGTATTTAGCGCTTACGGCCAACGTCCCGACGAAGTCATCTACTCGATTTCACGTGGTGATTTGAATGTCTTGATGATGGACAAAGCCGAGCAGTCGCCGCCAGTGAATGTGCAGTTCAATCAAAAACTTGAGACGATTGACTTTGAGCGGAGCATGTTTACGGCGCGAAACTTACGATCGGGTGACTCACACGAACAGTCGTTTGAATTGTTTATCGGTGCTGACGGCGCAGGCTCCAAGACCCGTCGGATGTTGATTCCAGCCAACGGTGGGCAATCGACTGCTGAGTTTCTGGACCACGATTATAAAGAGCTCGAGATCCCCGCAGGGCCGGACGCGAGTTACCAAATTGATCCCAATGCGTTGCACATTTGGCCGCGTGGCGACTTCATGTTGATCGCGCTTCCAAACCAAAACGGCAGTTTTACGGTCACATTGTTTTTGCCCAAAGAAGGCCCTGTCAGTTTTCAGTCGTTGGAAGATCCGGCCAGCGTACGACCATTTTTTGAAAAGTACTTTCCGAGTGCGATTCGTTTGATCCCAAATCTAATGCAAGACTTCGCCGATAACCCCGTCGGACGATTGGGAACCGTTCGCTGTTCGCCGTGGTATCAAACCGACAAAGCGCTGATTCTCGGCGACGCTTCGCACGCGATCGTTCCGTTTCATGGCCAAGGTATGAACGCTGGCTTTGAGGATTGCTCTGAACTGAATCGTTTGCTAGATAAGCATGACGATGATTGGACCAAGGTATTACCGGAGTTCGATCGGATTCGACGCCCCAACGCAGAAGCGATCGCGGACATGGCAATCGAAAATTACGTCACGATGCGTTCCAGCGTGACCGATCCCAAGTTTCAATTAAAGAAAGAAGTAGGCTTCGAGCTAGAAAAGCGATTTCCTGATCGCTTTATGCCACGCTACTCGATGGTCATGTTCCACTTGATTCCGTATGCAGATGCGTTCGAACGTGGACAACAACAGCGAGCCATTCTGAATCAATTGGTCGAAGGGAAGTCATCGGTTGATGCGATCGATTTTGATTTGGCGAAACGATTGATCCAGCAACAACTATTACCGATGCCCATTTTTACCGCCGAAGAAGAAACCTAAATTTTGCGACAGATTTTTCGGCAGCTCAGGCAAGTCCTCTCGCGGAATCAAGAAGGTTGAAAGTCGTGTCAGATCGGTGAAGACTCGGTTTTGTCGAGTCGTGGCCAATAGGTAATCATGCCCAGATGAACCGCCAGTGCCGATTTTGGTGCCCAGCATTCGCCGTACCATCGTCGCGTGACGTTGACGCCAATTGGTAAACAGTTCGTCGATGTCCATCAGTAAAGTCAAGTATCGAAACGGCGAGTACAGGATTGGCTCGTCGCGATAAAGGTGAATGAACAGTGCCGCTAAAAAGCCGTCTTGAGTAAACCGGAATTCACCCGCTTCGCGAAGCTTGTTGTACTCGGTTGCATTGGTCACCGAAAGAAATTGCTGGCGAGTGTGTTCGAGATCGTTTATCTGAAATTCAATTTCTCGTGGCGTTAAAGTTGAATTGCCTTCGATGATTTTTCGATCGGAATCCAGCATGCGGTCGACAGCGGCTTGATAAACTTCCCAGAACTCGAAATCCTCGAAATCCAAAAACGGAATTCGTTGCAGCCATTGGTCGGTTAATTCAAGCAACGTTGACTCGGTCTCCAGTTCATCCAACGACTCTAGGTCCATCGGGCACAAGCGAGATTCAAAAAACTCGCGGTCGGCTTTGATTCGATTGTCCCGTTTCAAGCCCATTAGGATTTCGATTTGCTTGAATTGAATACTCTGGAAACCAGACGCCGGAACCAACAAGTCACGAAACTCCATGAAATCCATCGGTGTCATGGTCTCGATGACGTCAATCTGTTCGATCAAAACACGTTGAATGGATTTGACCCGAGACAGCCGATGGAGCACTCGTCCCATGCGCCGTTCTTCTAGTTTCGGCGATTTGAAAATATCGACGATCGATTCAATCTCGAAAATGATTTGCTTGAACCACAGCTCGTAAGACTGGTGAGTGATGATGAACAGCATTTCATCATGAGCCGGTTTGCCAACCTTTTCGCTCTCGCGCTGTTGCGCGTCAAGGATTTTGTCCAGCTGAAGGTAGTCGCTGTAGTAGATTCCAGGTTTCATAATTACATCTAAAAAAAGCGTAAAGTGATTGACTATCAGTCTAATCAAACTTGCCAGCGGGCTCTACTGAGAAACCGTTGATCTCGGATTCTGTTTCGTTAAACTTGCAGCCACGTTAACGAAGCCTGGAAATGTATTTCAAGAAGTTCTTTTCTAGTCTTTCAAAATCGTCATCGAAGTGCTTTTGAAATTCATCCAGCCGTTGTTTTGAGTCTGCGGTTGATAGCGGCGGTAGCATCGCATGTTCTTTAAGGTATTCAATGTATTCTTTTGAGTGGCGTTTAAGCAGAAAGTGATTGAACGCCCAAGCTTCTGCATAGCCATCAACGGCGGTTTCCGGGTCTTTAAGCCGATCGTCATCGGTTAGCAAGCGTTCGATCGAATTTTGTGGTCGGTTTTGTAACGTGTTTCTAAAGCGAATTAAACGTTGGTCAAAAACCCGTCCGGGTGCCTTCCACCCTTTTTTGTTTCTTAAATCGGGAGCTTCAAAGAACATCGCCAATCCTTCGTTCAGCCACAATGGCGAGTCGGCAAATCGAGTTTGCACGCCGCGGTTGTACATTAGCTGGTGAGTGCCTTCGTGAACGATCGTTGCAACCATGTAGATTGCAGCTGGGTTTTGAGTGATCTCTTCGATGCGACGAGCGGAAATTTCTTCACCGGGACGGCGGTCACCAGCCGTAAAGTCGAACATCGCGACGCGATTGGTCAGCAGGTTGTAGTACGCCACGATGTCTTGGCCGGGACCAAGATCACGGTCCACATAACGTTGGTATTCGGCTTTGGTTTTGAAAATGATAACGACCATCGGGTACTTGGGCTTGGTCAATGGGAGCTTTTTGTTTCGCCAAAATATTTCGAACTGCCTATAAAGCCTGCCCTCGTAAAGCTGAGCCATCCACTTTGCGTAGGCTCGTTCGGTTTGGTACGCGATCAAATAGTGTTTGGTTTTGTAGATTCTAAAACCTTCCGGCAGCTCTTCTAGCAGCGACTTTTCCATCGCTTCAAAGCTCGCCGGTTCCGCGTCTTGTTCAGAATCGATACGTCGTTTGATCTCGTCAGGTTTTACAAACCAAGCTCGTCCGTCGTCTTGCATGAAGTACATGCTGTTGTCTTGTGCGTCCAGTAAAACATCGCCTACAAGTTCATGCTGTTTACCATCACGTGTCAGGGTCAACTGATCGCCTGCGAACGCCGCTTCAGTTTCAGCTTGCGCCATTGCGGGCACGGCTATCAACATTGGCAACAAGCTTGCCGCCACAAGCGTGGCGAGACGGACGAGTTGTAGGCTTTTTTTTGTAGGCTTCATTTCTGCGATCCAATTCGAATGATGCTCCAACCAACTAGTGAAACTACGATGGCTGCCAATGCTACTACAATCGAGATTCCTGCCGTCAGTTCGTTAACTCCAGCGTGCAAATCTCCCATCATTTTTCGTGCCACGGTGTCCATTCCTGCTGGCCGGACGATTTGTGACGCGGAAAGTTCACCAAAGCATAGTACGCAAGCCAATAGCCAACAGCCAGCAATCATTTTCAAATTTCCGGCAATGCGAATGCGCCAAAAACTCCCACCATCGCTCAAACCAGCCAGCGAAGCGGCGTCGGTCACGTTGCGCGGCGTTTGATGGATTACAAACCAGATTCCCATCGCGATCAACGGTCCTGAAAAAATCGTGGTGGCAATCACTGGCGGAAAAATCGTGTAATTGACCAGCCAAACAAACCATGGCCAATTAGGTACTGCAAACGCTTGGGCCAGCACACTTCCCGTGACTGGCCCCGGCAACGCCAGACCGCACGCGACGACGGCAGCAAAAAACAATCGTTTGACTGTTGAACCCGTTGTCAAACGAGCTAGTAGTACTGATGAAATGATCGCGAGCGTGGCCGATGTAATACTAATTGCAAGTGACCATAACAATTCCCAACGATAGTCGAGCCATGATTTTTGTAGGACGCGAAACACTTGCTCCAGCGAATAGTTTTGTGTTAGCTGTCCATCAACGTTATCGACGTAGAAACTCGACCGAATCAAAATATTGGCTGCTGGAACTGCGACCAGTAATAGTAGCAAGATCCCGCCAGTCCACGATGCAAACCGATTCGGTCGTTGTACAGTCGAGCTAATATCGTTTTCGATCGCTCGTCTTGTGTCGGCTAGTACGATAAACATCACCACAGCAGCGATGGCCAGTAAGCTGACGTAAGTCGCCGTTTTCCAGAATCCAACGTTGACTTCGGTATCACTCGCCGATGACCAGACACCGGCGGTGTTTCCGATGCCTAACGAGTATCCTAAGTAAATTTGTTCGGCAAAGGTTTCAACTTGGTACAAATCAACGACCGTGATTTCTCTTGAGCAAGTCACGATCACCCATAATACAGAAACCATCAGCATCGGCCAAAGACGCCACAGGCTGACAGAGAAGAACAGGGTCAACGCGTCGGCGTCCAACAGCGCTTGTTCTTCATAGACTCGCTGTTGTTTGTTGTCGCAGAAATGCAAAATCAAACCAACCTGCGGTGCCGCGATCACGCCATGCGTCCAGACCGCTGCCCACCAACCCGACAGTAACGGGGTCAGCACATTCCCTCTAGCAGTTGTTAGCCAGCCGAGTTTTCCGATAGCGGCGTCCCAGCCACTTACGTGAATGACCATCGGTAACATCGTGGAAACTAAACAGGCCACTGTTAGCAGGCGTCCCGTTCGCCCACCGTGACCAATCGCCCAGTGGATCGCTAGTCCCAAGGGGACAGCCAGTCCAGCGGCGGCCAAGCCCAAGCATAGTGTTCGGATCCAAACGTCTCCGACCGCATACGAACCTAGAGACAAAACCAGAATGGCTACTATCGTGGTCGACACCAGCACCGCAGTGGATGACAGGTTCTTTGATACGTGGCCAGTTCGTTGCATGCGGCTATTTTAGCTTGTTCGCCACGATTGGTGCAGGCACTAAGTAATTTCTAGCCACTCGTGTTCTGCGACATACTATTGGTGGCCGGCGTCGCTCAGTTTCGGGTTGTGGTTCCACGTGGCCTGAACTCTGGCGAGCCCAGCTGCTGACTACTTCTGCGTTAGCGGCTTCGCATCGCGGGTTCGCAGTTCGACTTTCTTCGCGCGTTGGGCAACCAATGGGGACAACTTTGATCCAACTTGTTTGTTAGCTTGAGCTCGCGTTACCTTCAGCTTCTCGGTTGCTCGGCCGACGTAAGTTAGCAAACTATCGGCACCTTGGAAGCCTTGAGCTTTTTCATCCCATTCGACACGTCGCAGAATCGGGTAGCCGCGTTCCATGTCGAACACGATATAGCCGTCAGTCATTTGTTGCATGATGGTCGAGCGTACTTTTTCGCTTTTAACCGGAGTCAAAACTTCGGTCCGAAAACGAATGAAAGCTCGTTGCTTGTCGACCTTGGTAAGTTGATAACTGATCCTTGCTTTGAGGCGAATGTTTTTATGGTTTTCATCGGTCGCATTCAAAACGGTAGGAATGTTCCAGCGCTGGCCCAGTGAAACTGGTTTGTCAGGTAGCGGTATGGTCACTTCGCCAGCGCCAAAATTGCTTTCGCCGAGTTCAGACAGTTTGCTAATAACTTCGCCAGATTTTTTGATCGAAAACACAGCGATCGTTTCACCGACCAAATCTGCGATCGTTTCGTATTCTTCAGGAACCTCGGTATCGGTTTTGCTGTTGTATACAATTGGTTTGTCGTCACCAATTTGTTGCCACATGTTGATGCTGGTCCATTTAAGCGCAAATGTCATGTTGCCCAATGAATCGACATTTCTGACATCCCATTGTTTGGCGGTTTGACTGCGCGAGGTGGTTTGTTCCTCTTCGCCGCCCATACGAGTTTGAGTTGAAACGACTTGCTCAAACAAATAGTTTATTTTGTCGCCGGGCTTGAGCTTGTAACGCAGGTCGTAAGTTTGCTTCTTCCCCAACCGTTTGGCGACCGCCGCAGCATGGTTGGTTTTTGAATCGCTATCTTGAGCAAACGTGTTGGCAGCCAATGCGACAACAGCCAACAGCATCACTAACAACCTAATCAACATGACTTATTCTCGGCTAAGGGACTCGTACATTCGGCCTGAATGATAGGGTTTTTAGCGGGATTGAGGCAATGTCGATTTTCGGCGGACGAGGCAGGCTGGGTGGAGTAGGACGGCCCGTGACTGGGCAAGACTATTTGGTGATTGAACGCGGCTCAGTATTAAACCATCGTTGGTCGCGATATTTCTGGAGTGCAACGGGACCGTCGATTTGAGTGTGTAAACGCTCTCCAGTCCAGCGGTTGGCCGTCGAAGATACCAACACTGCTGGGCTACGACGGGATGAAGTGGCCTGTTGTTCAAGCCACGTCATCCAGCAAGCCATTTGAAATCGATCCTGCGGATAAACAGGCACGCTCAGTGTATTCAACGACCTCGAGTTTGCGGAAATCGAAATTGGCGGCTTCACGCTCCACGGTTGCTCCGCCAGTATCGGAGGGTTGGATGCGCGACTACTGCGAGGGGCATAAACTTCCCATGCGATCCAGTGGTCAGCTTTGATGGGGAGTTCAACCCAAGGCGAAACAGCACATGTCAGCGGGAAAAAAATTACCAGTATGGCCAACCATTGGCCCGCAAAAATCAACTCGACTGATTGCGAACGGGGTTGCGCGAGTTCAGTGTCGTGATTTGCCAACTCAATTTCACTCTTAGTACTCGCCGCAAACAACAACCACGCCTGCACGATAAACCAAATGTTCCAGATCAACACACCCGGCTGATGATTCAAACCAAGCGGTCCCAAGACTAACAGCAAGCTCACGTGTAATCCGACTGCCAGCCACGCTGCGATGGGAGCAGTTTTGCGGAACAGTAATAAAGCACCGACTAATAATTCGCCGATCGGCAAGCATAGTACCAGTGAAATTCGCAACCACGACGGAAAAGCGTCCAGGTCCAAGCCTGCGAATCCCACCAGCACGTCCAGCATTTGGTCGCCGACGGTAAACACAAACTGGTAGTCCAGTTTACTAATAGCTGAATACAAATAGATGCTGATCACAATTCGCCGGAGCCACGTAAGGCAAATTCGATTGGGCAAGCAAATCAGCAAACTGCTGGTTACTAGTAAAAGATAAACCCACGGTTGCAAACGATGTTGGTTCAGCAAAACCAGCAGCGAGGTGGAAACTAAAAACAAACCGATCGCGGGTTTAGACCAACGATCGTTCACGAATAAAATCGTGGTTAAACCAATGAATGTTCCCACTAGCGCGATCCAATCCACACCACCCGGCACGTCGACTAGCCAACCGAAGAAAGGAATCTGAGGAAAATCGGTTTGCGGCGTCCAGAGCCGCCATGTGATCGCGAACAGTATCAGTCCAAAGGCGGCCATTGTTCTGCGCAACCAAGCCACTCGACACAAGTCATTCATGATCGCTCCGCCGATCCATCGGCTCTTCCGTGGAGATGCCGCCGCTCCGCAGTGCTTCGTCAACGATTTCTTCAGCTTTCATTCGTTTGCCAGAGGGCGGGTCAAAAATCAGTTGGCCGATATCGACGCCGGGAAATTGTTTTTCAAGTGGTCCCATGAGTGCATCGAAATCGACCATGCAAGCACTGGCCTTCATGACCGAATCGACCATTGCGATCAGTTGGGCCTTTGTTTTCTTCATGGTGAGTCTCTGTATTTCGAATTGTCTCTCGTCAAGCGATCTTCAACGGAAATCTTAACCGGAACCGGCATCCGAGGGCAGCGATAATTTCCTGTGAAATCTAACTTGTATCAGCGAACCTGAACCGTAGTGAATTGTCTGAGCTTCTAACAACTTTCTAACGCTCTCAATGGACTATCTTTCCATGCCAAAGCAATCCGTCCATCTTAATTTCTCTGCCAAGTCTTGACCAAAGCGTGAGGCATAAGCTTCAGGCTTCTAAGTCAATTTCAGGGTTGGGTACGTCGTAATCTCGCCGACGAGGTAAGCCTCGTTGTTCCGATTCAA
>CAZORR010000059.1:0-14125 GCA_964582115.1 uncultured Pirellulaceae bacterium | reverse complement strand
TCGATCGATGTTTCGAAAGCAGTGGAAACGGTTTCATTGACAGCTACCGGCGGAGCATTCTCAACAATCACGCTATGTGTAGCGGTTGCGGTGTCACCATCAGGATCTTCGATGGTGTAAGGTATATCGATCGTACCACTGAATCCCATGTCGGGGGTCACGGCAATGGTTCCATCGGCGGCTATATTAACCATTCCGTTAGTGACGGTGATCGTTTGAGCACCGCCTGTCAATGCAGTGCCATTGATTTCCGTGATGGTCAGTAAATCACCATCGGGATCGCTATCATTGGCAAGCGGATCAATGTCGATCGATGTTTCGAAAGCAGTGGAAACGGTTTCATCGACGGCAACCGGCGGCTGGTTAGGTATTGTGACGCTTGCTAATCCAATGCTGTCAAGGGCGAATACATCGCGGCCGTTTCCCGTATTGACTGATGTGTGCACGATTTGAACGGTCGAAATATTGGTATTGGAAACTACGCCAAAGAAATTTTCTAAACCGTTACCGACCCTTCCTGTTCCAAGCTCAGTACCATCAGCATCAAAGTAGGTTGCCGTGGTGACGGTGTCTAAATTGGGGCCATTGTCCGGTGCAGAAACAGATCCTTGAAGCACACCATCGACGATAAAATCCAATGTCACATCACCCTGCATTGCACCGACATCGAAAGTATCAATGATGTCGACGGCGAATGCGTTGGATGGCGTAGTTAGATTGAAGGTGATCGTGGTAACGACCGTACCATTACCTGCACTCACAGGATCGATCTGCACTGCATTGCCAGCGGTGCCTGACTGGAAGCCATTGGCGGTAGTGAGATCGACCGTTGGACCATCCCCAGCGAAGTTATCGCTGACAGAGAATGTGCCGCCATTAAATGCGGTCGAGCCGGTTGTTGGGTTAGCAAAATCGGTGGTCGATGTAATCGTTCCACCTGCGCCAGTGACGGTTGCATTAAAACCGGATTCCGCATCACCAGCGCCATTGGTGTTGTTACCAACGAAAAACACGTCCGTAGTTGCTGTGGTGGCCTGAAATTCGGACCCATTACCCGGCTGTACCGTCACACCGCTACCCAAGACATGGTCCCAGTTCTCTGCGATAAGTGCTGCTGTCTCAATGGTTCCGACGTTCAACTCCAGGTCCCAGTCGCCGCCGAGTTCCGCCGCACCAGTCAAGTCATCCGATGCCGCAACATCGGCACCGGTAACTGCGCTGATCGATTCAATGAAAGATTCGCCCTCTGCATTACCTGCCAGATCGCAACCATAAAACAACAGGTCCGCATCTTCGGTCAATGCATCTGCCCAACCTGCCAATTGGTCAGCATACTGGTTGAGGTTGTCTGCTGTCAGCGCCGAGTTGCCAAGCTGAACTTCGCCTTCATCGCCGTGGGAAATAATGTGGATCGCACTGTATTGTGCATCTTCCGCCGATAGCAGCTGACTGATTTGTTCGATACCGTCTTGGTTGCTGTCAAGGAATCGGATTTCAAACATCGAATCCGGGTTTGATTCCAGCACTTCAGCCAGAAATTGGTCACTGTCAGCGACGCCAGCGTCCACTAAGATCAATTCGCGAGGTCCACTGATGTCTGCTGCTTGAGCGTCTTGGACCTGAGCCGGGGCGGGCTGGTCGACATCGGTTTGCGGCAATACAAAGGTCGCATCTGGAACACCGTCGAAAAGGACACGATCTTCCAAAGATTCAAAAATGGACTTGAACTGCTGGTTGGAATTGAAAAACAACATGGCTTCCTAAGGTGCAGATGAGGAGATGGCTCATTGGTTTCCCAGATATGAGTCTGAGTGAGGCCATTAATTCAAGGTGACCAACTTTTCAGAATAGAAATTTAGGCGGGATCACAACTTGTTTTAGGGAAACTACTGGTTGAAAAAGAAGTAACTGATGGGAATACACATATTCATAAAACTCTGTATCGTTTCGAAGATCGTTCTAGTATCCGTAGAACCTGAGCGTCGCAGATTGATCGGTAAGTAACGATAAAGAGGGCAGTGACTGGCGCGATGCGCGCCAAAAATGAAAACGAAATCAAAAATGAGACAATTCTAGCAGTTGCAAGGCCGCTGCCGTCACCCTAAGCCGCAAAGTTCGCCACTCGAACGGGTGACGTTTTCGGTGTACAGATTGAAGGTAGGCACAATAAGTTTGTTGAGTCAAATTCTACGATGACATTTTGTTTTAGTATTTCGAAAAGCATCGAACAAAATCAGAATGGCAGCCACAATCAGATTTCTAAAATTTTGTATCAAGTTTCTATAGCTCTACAGCCTGTGCCGTTAGCGATGTGTTGTAACAATGCCGATAGGCAAGCCGCACAAGATAGGCATTGCATAAAAAAGCCAAACGCTGAAGACAGCGTTTGGCGAATCAACCAATTGAAAGGTTCGCTATTTTTTATACCACTGCTTTGAGTTGCGTAAAATACAACTTGTTGTTTATCGACAGACAGGACGCGACATGGAACGGTGTCCTTGTTCGTAAAGTAAAGTTTATCAAGCCCCATGTTTTTGTCGTTCTTGGCAGTTGCCGTGTTACTAGACAAAACGATTTTGGCATCTACATCGGTTAGGGAGGCCGTTTTCTTCTTGCCAGCAGGTTCCAGCGAATCACATCACCCGGTTCTCCCGTTCCGGAAGAAATTTCACCGAAAACGGATCCTTCGTCAGATATCAGTTGATGCTTGCCGATTGCTATAGCCCACAACCAACTGGGTTAAGGTATTGCATTAACTCTGCTGCGTTGAAGTTTATTCCCGTAGAATCACTCGAACGCGATGGTTACGGGCACTTTAAGGATTTGTTTGCAACCCAAACGCAGGAACCGGAGATAAGTCCAGTTATCAATGATAAGTAACATGATTGAGCTGCGATGTTTTCGTTTCGTAACTAGTGTGGTACCGGATTCTTAGTTAGTATCTAGAGAAGTTATGGTTCGGCCCCGACCCAAAGGAGGCTCAAACATCAGCGAAAACACCAAAACTGTACCGGAGCTTTTTTCACGATTATGAAACTTAACACACTCATTCTTGGTCTGCTTTTAGTGGCTTTCATTGGGCAACTGGCCGTCGCAGACAACCCTGACAAACCCAATGTCCTATTTATCGCAGTCGATGACCTGAACGACTGGGCTGGTTACCGAGGTCACTCTGAAGTGATCACACCTAATATGGATCGCCTAGCAAAAAAAGGGACTTGGTTTTCTAGAGCTTATTGCCAATACCCTGTCTGTGGAGCGTCCCGCGCCAGTGTGATGACTGGCTTGTATTTTCATCAACTGGAATCCAAAAAACTTCAGGTCAAAGATGATTACGTGAAAGAGAAAGTGGAGTCGATGGGGTCAGCTATGCTGCACGACTACCTAAAGAAACACGGCGGCTACAAAACCATGGCAGTCGGTAAAATCTTACATCGTCATCTCCCGTTAAAGGGGCTTGATGAATCGGGAGGTCGTGGCAGCTGGAATCACAACAAAGATAAAAACGGTAAAGACATCGAGTCGAACTGGAAGAGCAAAAAAACACTCACTGACTGGGCGCCCTACAACGGCAAAGAAAGCAAAATGAGCGACAGCAAAGCGGCTGCTTGGGCCGTGAAGCAGTTGAAAAAGAAACACAAAAAGCCCTTCATGCTCATGGTCGGTTTCTTACGTCCTCATACTCCATGGCATGTGCCTCAGAAATACTTGGACATGTATGACCCCGCGAAGATCACCACGCCGCCTTATCGAGAAGATGACCTGGACGATGTTTCAAAAGCGGCGAAAAAGGTCATTAACGATGGTTATCCTAGAACCGAGTGGGCCAAGGAAAACAATCAATGGCAGAAGGCGATCCAAGGCTACTACGCCAGCATCACGTTTGCTGACAAAAAAATCGGCCAAGTTCTAGATGCTCTTGATGCAAGCAAATATCGAGATAACACGATCGTTGTTCTTTGGTCAGATCATGGATACCACCTGGGAGAGAAGAACACTTTTCAGAAACACACTCTCTGGGAGCGTTCGGCTTCCACACCAATGATCATTAGTTTGCCAAAAAGCATGGGCGGTGAAAAGTACACTGGTCGTACAGATCGCATCGTGGGACTGATTGATCTCTACCCGACTTTGGTTGACCTTTGTGGTCTTCCTGCCAATGAAAAAGTAGAAGGTCGAAGCCTGAAACCGCTGCTGATGGATAAACAAACAGAGTGGGACTTTCCTGCACTTACCTATCGCAAAGGCGATAGCAAGAGCATTCGTGATGATCGGTTCCGCTACATTGAATATGGCGATGGTTCGAAAGAGTTATACGATCATGAAAGCGATCCCAATGAGTGGACTAACCTTACCAAGGATCCAGGCTATGCAGAACAGATGCAAATCATGCAAGAGAAGATGACTCATTATCACGTCGAGTGATAATCACATCGAATGTTTTAAAACGAATTTAAAAACAAAGAGCCGTCCTAGCAGGACGGCTCTTTGCGTTGGTGTTCTCTAGATTTTTAGTTTAAACGATTTACTACTTAGACAATAAATTGTGAAACTTCCAACTGGAGCTTTTTCACTAGCTACTTCCAAGTCGCTCCGTCGCCAAGCCCGTCATCCGACATGCTAGCAGTGTGTGACCGTCCAATGGACGGTATCAGGACTAGGCCGATCAAAGCTGACTACCACGTGGCGACATTCGATTTGTGCGAGTGTTTTCCAGTGACGAATTCAATGTAATAAGATGAATAATCCTGAAATAATGAATAATCCTTAACCCAAGTTGATCCTGATGGTGACCAAGTAACAAATGTTGGTTTCATTTTCCTGATCCACTGCGTTAATATTCAAATCCCGTTGAGGTCCGTCAGGCGTCGGCCATTTTTTAAAATCCTGCTTGATTTGTTGTTTAAAACCCATTTTCTGTGTTTGAAGGGGATTTTCAATCCCATTCACTGTTATGAAAAATGTGTCTCGGTGCTAAGGTCACAAGAGAAATTGCTTTACATGAGCCTCAGCAGTAATTAGAATCCTTCTGTGCTACTCAATACATAATAGTGTTGGTGGGGTGGTTTTCTTGGGGTGGTTTTCCTAATGACAATAGGAACGGTATGAAAATAGAAACTGTAATTGACACTGTAATTGGCTGGATTGACCAACTGGGCTGGATTAACAAATTTTCAGATGAAGATGGCCAAGCCGCGACTAAAGTAAAATCTGTGCTGTTCGTATGCTGGGGCAATGTTTGCCGCTCACCTGCAGCCGAGATCATTTTGAAACAAGAAATGAAACGGCTGGGCATCAATGGATCACGGATTAAGTCTGCCGGCATATGTCCAGACGGCCAACGGGGGATACCTTCTTGGCCAATGCTTTGGGCATCGATTCGAAGAGGAGTCTGGTTGAGACCACAACCGCGTATGCTGAGAAAAGAAGACTTTGACGATTTTGATGTCGTGATTGCAATGGATCGTGAAGTCCTGTATTCGATAGAAACAATTGTAAAATGTAAGCCAAAAAACGTTTGGCTGCTCAGTGAGTTTCTTCCAGAAAACTCGCGCATCGATGTTCCAGACCCAATGTGCCGTCCAGTTTCGGTATGCAACCGTGTACTCGACATGCTTCAGACGGCGTGCAAGGCAATCAGCCAGGACATTCAGTTCAATCAAAGTGAGCTCGATCAAAGTGAGTTCGTCGCCAAGACCACGCACGAGTCGGTGCTTGCGTAGCATAGACACGTACCTCCACGGAATTCAAAACAAAATTCGACCGGACATTATCATGCACGCTTGCCTTGGGTCGTCCATCTCGGACTGGCTCGCGGCCCAACAGTAACTTCTCTCATGCTCGTGCGGTTCCCATTGGATGATTAAAACCGAACTTAAAAACAAAGAACCGTCCTAGCAGGACGGCTCTTTGCGTTGGTGTTCTCTGAATTTTCAGTTTACCGGTTTACTACTTGTCGAGTACGACGTCACCGAATTCGGTAGCGCGAACTTCGTTGGCCAACCCAGTAATAAAACGTCTTGCTTTTGCATATTCCGAAGATTTCATTTCTTTGTCTACGACTGCTTGATTGACCGCCGTATTCAATGTCTTAAGTTCGCTGAAAAACTTCTTTGCGGTTTCATCGCTATTGACTCCGTCAACGGTAATCACGTCCACGCTTTCGGTCAACTTCATGAACTGATCGGCGTTAAGTGACTCCGGCCAATGCACAGTACCACTGGATCGATCAACATCTTTGTCAGTCAAACGGAAAAGTACTTGCAACACCCCGACTTGCTCTGGTGTCAGGTTCCCGCTGCGTAGACCTTTGTAATCCCGTTCCGCCTCCCGGAGAGCTTCTTTAAGTTGTCGAGAGTTTGCCGAACGATTCTCTCGAAGGGCCAGTTGAACTAGATTCTGTCTGAACTGCTCGCGACTATACTCTTCCTGTTGTTTCGCAAGCCGCTGAGCCTGTTCTTGTTGTTGTTTTGCCAAACGCTCTAGCTCCGCAGGACTAGGCTGGCGAACTCTGCCTCGTGAACTGCCGAGACTCGATCGACTCCCGCCTGAGGATCTAACTCGAGACCCACCACTACTTCGCGAACCACTACCGCGACTGCCAGATTGGGCATACAACTCGCAGGTGAATGTCATTAACAAAACAAGAGCACTCAAAATGATGATGTTTCGCATACTTCACTCTCCGGTTCATGGTTTAAATGGGCTACCTGTAAGAGGGAAGTTTGTTGAAGTGCTTACTGATGTTGCGTAAAATTTCTATTGAAATAACGATTTTGGTAGTAAGAAACACACCCGCGAGCTGAATTGATGAAACCTGTAGCGAAAATCACGAAAATCTGGTGGTACCGTTAAGATAGTTTGCTGCCAAGTTTAACGTTGGTGGATGACGGCGTGATGAAGGTTGCTTCGCCGCTGTCGGCCTTCTTTACTTGAACACCAAGAACTAACACTTCCGACTTAGTCGACCCGACGATTTTAGGTTCAAAGTTCAGTACAGCGAACACGAGCGCATCAATCAGTTCTTCTTTTTCATGCGTGGTGAGCCGAGCAACGGAGCAACGCGTTCCGAACCTTCCAAAGTCAATCAATAGTTTGTACGACCGTTTCGGCGCGTCTTCGGACAGTTCGACCTCGAGCACTCTTCCAGTGCGGATGTCAAGTTTCTCCAACGTTGATTCAATCGAAACGATTGGCTTGATTTCGCTTCCCAAAACTGACTCCATATCGTATTTAAAAATGCTTGCCGGCTTACTACATGTATACACGCTGGCCGAATTCTATGATGACCTCGAATTCTATCTGATGTTGCTAGTGGCTCAACACGAGTGGTTTGTTACAGTGGAAGGGAATAGTCCGTGATACCGTCTGAAGGCGCCAGTGCTACCAAGTGCGATCCCTTTAGCCGCACACAGAATTTTTTCCATTTGCCGATCAAGGCAAAACACATCAAAATGCCGTCATGAGACATCAACCTACGACCAGCCTGATACTCTTGATCTTCGCGATAGCGGCGCTGCCGTTAAAATCCGGCGTCGCTCAAAACGTTTCGCCGGTGGTGCAAACTAAAAACGATGTTTCGGATCCTGTTACCGATGCCGATTTTTATTTGCAAAAATCAGTCGCGAAAATCGCAGAACTACAAACGTTCGTCAATTCGCTCCGAAGCAAATCCAGCTTGCGACAACTCCCGTATCGGCCCGTCATGTTGTCCAAGCGGGATGTCAAGCAAGCTTTTTATACGCTCGATTTGGCGAAGGCGGAAATCGACCTATTGCCCGATCACATCCGCGCCGGCCAGCTTCGCCAGTACCAACAATTAAAACGACAGGCCGAACAACTGAAACAATACTTGACCGTCGCTCGAACCGGCATCCAAGCTGTGCTGGATCCGAAAGGGTTTCCTGATCTAAAGACGGACGCCGTTCGATTTCGTGGAATCGGCATGATGCTGGCAAACGTGGACTCCTTCCAAACGGACCCCGACCTGGCCGCTACGATTTTTCACCAGTTGCCGGTTGCTCAACGTGAAGCCGATCGCATCGTTAACAAATATGATGACCTGATCAAGCAGCGAACCATCGCTGGAATACAACTTGCTGGACTCAGTCGCTACTTTGCCAGTAAACGAAAATCTTTCGAGGCGATCGCTAGCCAGCAGCAACAAAGCTTGCGGCCACAGATCAAAAACAACCTAGAACAAATCGCGAAGCAACTGCGGCGACAAGGGCAGGGGACGGGCTCGAATAAAGAACTGATTGGCTTGCGAGATCAGATTCAAAAGGTCGACACCGACTTGAAGTTGCTAAAAACGATCGACCCGCAAGCACTCGACTTAACGCTTTCGCTGCGCAAGAAATTGATCGACTTGCAAGCCCGTTTGCAAAAAACGGAGCCCTCGGACAATTACGCGGGCGACGATCGCCACGAATTATTAACCACGTTTTCACCTATGGCGGCCAAACTTGACTTGGCGAACCTACGCATCCCCGCCAAGAATTGGACTCGGCGATCCTACTGGCAATACAATGATGAGCAATGGTTCAAGGTTGATCAGTCTGTTTTGACAGTTTTTGTTTTACCCAGCAAGAATGTCAGCCAAGCCGCGACATCCGGTTGGTTGCAGTATCGGTTAACCAAAGATCATTTGGATGATGATACGATTTCCATCGGCTCCAATGAGCCAACGCGAATGAAGTGAACCGTTCGTAGCACTGCCTTTAGGCGGAATTTCCGATTAAAGCCGATACTGCAACCCAATCTACTCGACCTTCCAAACCCAATCCAATGGACCTGCCGAACAATCCCAATCCAACACCTTCGCTGACTCAGCCGGTGCAATTTCTCAGCGGCGTTGGGCCTCATCGCGCTGTATTGCTTGAGAAACTCGGACTGCGGACGGCTGCGGATTTATTGTTCTTTTTCCCTCGCACCTACGATGACTTCACTCAGCTAGATCAAATTGACTCGCTCGAGACCGACCAAGCAGCCAACGTAATGGGAGTTGTGGCGGATATCGATCAAACGATATCAGGAAACGGCAAGCATATTTTGTACATCCTGATCCGGCAGGGAAATCAATTTTTGCGAGCCATCTGGTTCAACCAATCGTTCATGCTCAAACGATTTCAAGCCGGTCAACGAGTCGTGTTTCGCGGCAAGGTAAAACTCTCCGGGGGTCGCTTTCAAATGAGCCACCCAAAAGTCGTTTGGCTTGACACCGACCAAAGCGAGGGCGGAGCAACGGGGCTTTCGCCGATCTACCGCTTAACCGACGGCATCAGCCAAAGACAGATTCGCTCCATTGTCGGTTCCGCGGTCGAACAGTTTACCGACTTGGTACAAGAAGCCTTTCCTCAAGAGTTACGAGACCAGAGCGAAGTTTGTGACATTGCGTCCGCCATCCGCCAGATTCATGCTCCCAAGAGCCAATCCGAAGTTGACGTCGCTCGAAATCGATTGGTGTATCAAGAATTATTCGTACTGCAGTTGGCGCTGGCGATTCGCCGTCAGCGTGTTCGCGGGCGTAGTGTTTCGCCGCCATTGGACATGACGCCCAAAATTCGGTCGCGGATTTTTGGGCGATTGCCGTTTGAACTGACTGATTCACAACTGGGCGTGCTAGAAGAAATCGCCGCCGATCTACGGCATCCGTATCCAATGAACCGCTTGATACACGGGGAAGTAGGTTCTGGAAAAACGGTCGTTGCATTGTGCGCGATGCTGATCGCGGTCGCGCATGGGCACCAAGCCACCATCATGGCACCGACCGAAATTTTGGCGCGACAACACTATCAAACGCTTTCCAAACTATTGCAAAAATCTCGCGTTCGATTGGCGCTGTGGACAGGGAGTTTGAAAAAATCTGAACGAACCGATTTGTCTGCAAAAATTGCTGCCGGAGAAATCGATATCGTGGTTGGCACTCAAGCCGTGGTTGCGTCTCAATTAGATTTTAGCAAACTAGGTTTGGTGGTCATTGACGAGCAACATAAATTCGGCGTTAAACAGCGCGCGTTGCTCAAGCAATCCGGCCATGATCCTCATTACTTGGTCATGACCGCAACACCGATTCCCCGCACGGTATCGATGACACTTTTTGGCGATTTGGATACTTCGATCTTATCGCGAACCAGCGGCATTGGCCAAAAGGTAAACACCTACTTGGGTCACGAACACTCGCGCGACCAGTGGTGGGAATTTTGTCGGAAGAAGCTTCGCGAAGGACGACAAGGATTCGTAGTCGCACCCTTGGTCGACTCGGGCGACGAATCGGAACTGAGTAGCGCTGAGCGTTTGTTCGAATCGCTATCAAACGGACCGTTGGAAGAGTTTCGTTTAGGTGTCTTGCACGGCAAGCAAAGCCCTGAAGAAAAAGACGCCGCGATGGCCGATTTTGTTAGCGGGAAAACACAAGTGATCGTCGCTACGGGTGTCGTGGAAGTCGGAATTGATGTCTCCAATGCAACCGTGATGACAATCGAATCAGCCGAACGATTTGGTTTGTCTCAGCTGCACCAACTGCGGGGTAGGGTGAGC
The DNA here is from genome assembly GCA_964582115.1 of uncultured Pirellulaceae bacterium. Classification (GTDB taxonomy): domain Bacteria; phylum Planctomycetota; class Planctomycetia; order Pirellulales; family Pirellulaceae; genus Mariniblastus. The sequence goes on along the minus strand of CAZORR010000059.1, from coordinate 3,586 downwards.
CGTGGTCGGCATGCGGGCTTTGTTTGCGCATTCACCAGTGACGATAATCCGGATGATAACGATCGCATGGTTGCCTTCGCGGAAACCGATAATGGGTTTGATTTAGCGGAAATCGACTTGAAACTACGGGGTCCAGGTAATTTGTTCAGTACGCAACAAAGTGGCTTCCCCCCCCTAATGATTGCTGATTTAATCCGCGATGCTGATATCCTCGTTCGTGCCCAACAACATGCCAGAAACCTCGTGGAAAACGATCCTGAGCTGGAAAATAAGACTTTAGAGCGCCTCCGACAACTGGTTTTTGCACGCTATGGTCGGGCGCTAGATTTGGCCGATGTTGGCTAATCTGCCCACCACTTTGCTATCAGTCATCTTCCTAAAATATTGCTTCAATTTGATTTCAATAGAAATTTAAGAATTTTTCGTTAGTCGGTATAAGTCTTAAACTGTTTAACTATACTCTCGTCTTACGGTGTGGCTGACTAAGCTTCCACCACTTGTTCTTATTTAATTTCTCTTCCTACTTAAAACGGCGACCAACGCCGCTCTCCTTTTAACATGTCAAACACAAAAACTACTATTTGTTGCATCGGCGCAGGATACGTTGGTGGACCGACGATGGCAATGATTGCCAAGCAATGCCCCGACATCGAAGTTCGCGTTGTCGATATCAACGAAGCTCGTATCGCCGCTTGGAACAGTGATGAGTTACCAATTTACGAACCGGGTTTGAACGAAGTAGTTTGCGAAGCGCGTGGTCGCAACTTGCACTTCACGACGGACGTAGCGGGTTCGATTGACAAAGCGGACATCGTATTTATCTCCGTTAATACGCCTACCAAAACGTTCGGCATTGGTGCTGGCAAAGCTGCCAACCTTGAGTTTGTTGAAAAGTGCGCGCGTCAAATCGCGAGTTCTTCTAACGGCCACAAAATCGTGGTTGAGAAATCAACTCTTCCTGTTCGAACTGCCGAAGCTGTGAAGCGGATTCTAAGCACCTCTGGTAATAGCAACGCTTCTTTTGATGTTCTGTCCAACCCTGAATTCTTGGCTGAAGGTACAGCGGTTGAAGATTTGCTGAACCCTGACCGCGTGCTGATCGGTGGCGAATCTAGCGCAGCGATTGATCGTCTGGCCGACATTTACGGTCGTTGGGTTTCGCCCGAAGCGATCATCAAAACCAATTTATGGAGTAGTGAACTATCCAAACTGACTGCCAATGCTTTTTTGGCTCAGCGCGTTTCATCGGTCAACGCCATTAGTGCCTTGTGCGAAGCGACGGGTGCTGACGTGGATGAAGTTGCTAATGCAATCGGTACCGATTCACGTATCGGGCCGAAGTTCTTGAAGTCTTCGGTTGGTTTCGGCGGTAGCTGTTTCCAAAAAGACATTTTGAATTTGGTCTACTTGTGCAGCCACTTTGGCCTGGACGAAGTCGCCGCCTATTGGGAACAAGTCGTCATCATGAACGACTACCAAAAACGACGCTTCTCGACTCGGATCGTCAAAACCATGTTCAATACGGTTTCTGACAAAGAGATTGCGATCTTTGGTTTTGCGTTCAAAAAGGACACCAACGATACACGTGAATCACCTTCGATTTATGTTTGCCGTGACTTGTTGGAAGAGCGTGCAAAGCTGACAATCTACGATCCAAAAGTAGACATTGCAAAAATCAAAATGGAATTGACTTATCTGATGGCGAACCCGGACGGCACGCTTTCGGATCTCAACCGTGACTTGATCAACAACAATGTTCGCGTGGCCGACAGTTGTGAAAAAGCCGCTGATGGTGCTCATGCGATCGCCGTATTGACTGAGTGGGACGAGTTCAAAAAAGCTGACTTCAAGTCAATCTACGCATCGATGCGGAAGCCAGCTTTCTTGTTCGATGGTCGTAATTTACTTGACCGTAAAGAGCTTGAGGACATCGGTTTCGAAGTCAAATCAATCGGCAAAAGCTAGTAGCTGAATTCGCCAGAATTCTGGACCTTTGCTACAATTTGCAAAAATCTCAATGCCACCGCCAGAAACTGCGGTGGCATTTTTCGTTTACAATGATGGTCCCTTCCAGTTGTTTCACCTAACCCTCGTACGCGGGGATTCACAATGAAAATTCTCGTTACTGGTGCCGCTGGCTTCATCGGCAGCAACTTGGTTCGTCATTTGATTCAAGTTTGCGACCACGATGTACTGGCAGTCGACAAATTGACCTACGCCGGCAACTTGGCTTCGCTATCTGATTTAGAAGCGTCCCCCAAGTTTTCGTTTCTGCGTGCAGACGTTTGTGACTCGTCGGCGATGCAACAAGCCTTCACTAACTTTCAGCCAGACGCGGTCATGCACTTAGCGGCCGAATCGCATGTCGACCGTTCGATCGATGGCCCCGAGACCTTCATTCAAACCAATATCATCGGTACCTATCGGTTACTCGAATGCTGTCGACGGTACTACAAAGATCTTTCGCATGAACGCCGATTGGCTTTTCGGTTCCATCACGTTTCGACCGACGAAGTTTACGGTTCGCTGTCCGTCGATGATCCGGCCTTTAGTGAAACCACTGCCTACGACCCGCACTCGCCGTATTCGGCCAGTAAAGCCGCCTCGGATCACTTAGTACGAGCTTGGCATGACACTTATGGGTTACCCGTCGTTTTGACTAACTGCTCGAATAACTATGGCCCGTTCCAGTTCCCCGAGAAGCTAATCCCGATCGTCATCTTAAACGCTATTAAAGGTGACCCGATTCCTATTTATGGTGACGGCAGAAACGTTCGTGATTGGTTGTATGTTGCCGACCATGCGAAAGCACTAGTCCAGGTTTTGACCCGTGGAACGGTTGGTCAAACTTATAATATTGGTGGCGACAATGAACTGCGGAACCTTGATTTAGTGAAGATGATATGTCAGCTATTAGACGAAGCTCGACCTGCGAGCGAGCAAGGTTTACCGATCAACTCCTATAGTGAACTAATCACCTTTGTTACCGACCGACCGGGGCATGACATGCGTTACGCAATCGATGCCAGCAAAATCAAATCCGAACTGGATTGGCAACCGCAAGAAGATTTCTCTAGCGGCTTTCGCAAAACGATTCTGTGGTATCTAGAAAACCAATTGTGGTGGGAGTCGATTTTGTCAGGAGGCCATCAACTGAACCGGCAAGGGCTAGCAGCAGATTCAAGCAGTCCATAGTGAACAAGACTACGAAGCCTTTTGGTTTGCAAAAATTGTTGACTACCTCACCCGCAGTTCAATGAATATTTGTCGATATTTCCCGAATCAAACGATACTGCTAGACTAAAATCTTGAGCTTCCATCGCGTGTGTTTTTTGACGTATTACTCTTTAATACTACCAACAGAACAAAACTTTTGATCGATTCGGATGTTCAATAAAGTAACCATTTTGGCAATCCGGGTTAGGATTCGTTTTCTGTTTCCTCATCATGCCAGACCTGGTCGTTCACTAATCCTAGAATGAATCGCTCGTAGTACCGCCTTGAGGCGGAAATTCCGACTAAAGCCAGTACTACAAACTGGCGGCTCGTAGATTTCAACTTATGAAAAAAGCACTCATTACCGGTA